>DASRJA010000222.1:0-7093 GCA_035649695.1 Mycobacterium sp.
TCACCTCGCCTTCGTCCGCGCCGATCTTGTTCGCGATGTCCTGCACGGGAATCTGATTGAAGAGATCGTCGAGACCAGCCATGACCTGTCTACCTTCGTTGCTGGGATATTGCACGGTCGCGATCACGACATTAGTGCACGTGATCTTGGTTCACAGGTGTTCGGCTACGCCCGATCAATTCAGTCGGACGGTCTCCAATGACACACCGGCAGCGGGGAATCGGGCCATCAGCGCGTCGCCCATCGCGGCCGCCGGGGTGAGCACACCGCGCAGCTCCGACAGCCGGTCACGGTCCAGGGCAAGCGCCAATCCGCTTTCGCCCAGCAAAACCGACGTCGCCTTGTAGCCCGGGTCGCCCTTCTGCGACATGGTGGACCGGTAGCGCGCGCCAGTGGTTGTCGTCGTGTAAGTCTCGACCGCGTAGCGGCCCTGTTCGCGGGCACGTTCGCTGGGGCCGGTACCCGGCTTGGGAGCAATGCGTTCGACGAGCTTGTTCGGCAGTCGGTTGAAATAGCGGCCGCCGAGCGCCATCGTCGCGGCGTTGCCGCCGGTGGCCATCGCGGCCGCGAGCGGGGCGAGGATCGACTTGCCGAGGCTCATCTGCTCCGCGTACTCGAACCGCTTGCCGTACGCGTAGTCGAGTAATGCGTTGGAGCGCCGGACTATTCGAGTGTTCGCGGCGGCCATCACGAACGCCCCCATCCAGTAGCCATTGAGTTCTGGCGCAATCTCCCGGCCGCGCCGCCACCGCACGTCGCGCTGCGCACCGAGTTCCGGTTCCGCGCCGCGGTCGGGGGTGAGCGTGTAAGGGTCGTTCATCAACCGCCTGGCCTCGGGATCGGAGGACGCCGTTCGCAGCAGTTCGATCATCGAGGCGACAGTGCCGCCGGACACCCCGCCGGCGAACGCGCGCACCACCATATTGGTGTCGGTGAGCTGACCCGCGTCGTCCTCGATAGCGCGCCGGTACAGCGCGAAAACGGTGAGATCCGAAGGGATGGAATCGAATCCGCACGAGTGCACGATGCGTGCGCCGGTGTCGATCGCCTGCTTGTGGTACAGGTCGATGCTTTCGCGAATGAAGAGCGCTTCACCGGTCAGGTCGGCGTAGTCCGTCCCCGCGGCCGCGCACGCTGCAACCAGCGGCAATCCGTATTTGAGGTAGGGCCCGACGGCGGTCACCACCACCTGCGTCTGGGCCGCCATCGCATCCAGTGTCGACGGCTGGGAAGCGTCAGCGGCGAGCAGCGGCCACGACTGCGCCTTCTCGCCCAGCGTGTCCCGCACGGCGCGCAACTTGTCTTGCGACCTGCCTGCCAGCGCGATGCGGGCGTCACCGCCCGCCCGGGCCAGATATTCGGCGGTCAACTTGCCGACGAAACCGGTCGCCCCGTACAGGACGATGTCGAATTCACGCTGCGCTGCGCTCATGACGCCTACGCTAACCCAGCGTCGGGAAAGGACGACGCCCATGCTCGACGGCGCCATGATCGTCTGGTTTGCGCTGACTGCAGCCAGTGTCGCCTTCGTCGTCGCCGACTCTGTTTTCAACGGCGTCACCAGCTGGGTCCAGCGCACCGCGTGGATCCTGGTCACGGCCTACACAGGTCCGGTTGGCGTCTTCTTGTATCTGCTGGCCTGCCGCAGGCCGCTGCCGGGAACCCACGACGCATTCACGTCGGCGACGTGGAAGCAATCGCTCAACAGCGAGATGCACTGCCTGGCGGGCGATGCCACCGGCATCGTGGTGCGGCCTCGATCCTGCCGGTGTTCGGCCTCACCAACGGCTGGGACGCCACCGTCGCGATCATGCTGATCCTCGGCGCACATTGGCCGGGCTCCGAGGACCCGCACCATCCGTCGTTCTGGTTCCGCATGAGCGTCGCGACCATCGTCGGCGGTGTCGTCGCCTATCCGATCAACCACTGGCTGGTCGCAAAGAGACTCAAGCACGGCTGCATGACGTTACCGGGCTCAGATGCACCGGCGCCGGGCCTGGGCCACGTCTCGCCGGAGCCGTCGATGATGATGGATCACGCTGCGACGGCCCAACAATCCGAGCACACGATGACCGAACTACCGGCCGCTCGCGCCGTAGCGATCATCGCCGGGACGTTCGCAATCCTGCTCGTCGCGGTCTGGCTGACGAATCTCGTTGTTCCGGTGCGCTTTTAGTTCGCTAACCGAGTGCCTCGGGCAGTTCGACATCCTCCCCCAACACGTGACGGGCCAGGAACCCTAGGACGACTTGGTACCACAGCTTGGCATGCTGCGGGGTGAGCACCCAGTGGTTCTCCGACGGGAAGTAGAGAAATCGGTGCGGGCTGGTGCCGTCGTCCGAGGCGGGTAGGCCGGACTCGGTGAGCAGCTCGAACCACAGCCGCAACGCCTCGCCGATCGGCACGCGATAGTCCTTGTCGCCGTGGATGACCAGCATCGGGGTGCGGATCTGCGCCACGAAGCGTCGCGGCGAATTCTGTTCTGCCATCTCGGGTGTCATCTCGCGTGCCCACCAGTACGCGCCGTCGGTGGTCGACCCGAACTGGTCGAGCGCCCAAAGGCTGGCATGGGTGACGATCGCATCGAACCGGTCGGTGTGTCCGGCGATCCAGTTGGCCATGTAACCACCGAACGAGCCACCCATCACCGCGGTGCGCGTCTCGTCCACCCGCGGATGCGCGCACGCCGCGTCGGTCGCCGCGATGAGATCGGTGTACGGCGCGAAACCCCATGCGCCCCAGCCACGCTGGATGAAGTCCTGGCCGTAGCCGGTGGACAGCGCGGGGTCGGGCATCAGCACGGCGTACCCCTCGGCGACGAGCAACCACGGATTCCACCGCCAATGCCAGGCATTCCAGCTGGCCAGCGGGCCGCCGTGCACCCACAGCACCAACGGCGCGGGTGCATCGCCGTGCGGCAATGCCAACCATGACCGGACGGGCTGGCCGTCGTCCGCGATCGCCGCCACCTCGGTCAGCGTGCCGGGCAGTGCGGGAGCCGCCACACTCGGCAGCTCCGTCACGGTCCCGTCCGGGTCGATACGCACCGGATGTGGAGGCCGCGCATACGAACTGCGCATCGCGTACACCACGCCATCGGGCGCGGTGCGCACATCGGAGTAGGTGTAGTCGTCGTCGGTCAGCCGCGTGACCGCCCCGCTCGCAGGGTCGATCGCGAAGATTGGGCCGCGCCCGGCCTCGTCGGCGGTGACGATCAGGCTCGAGCCGTCGCGCGACCATGTGACCGATGTCGGCCACCGGTCCCAATCACCGGTCAGCTCGACAAAGGGTTCGCCGAAATGCATGTGACACAAGGTGATTCGCGGTGCTTTGTCGGGTGTGGAATGCGTCTCACGGGTGAATGCCACCGCGGTGCCGTCGGGCGAGATGGCCGGGGACTCCAGGTCGGCATCGGGATCATCGGCGATCGTGGTCCGCTGCCCGGTAGCGTGATCGATTCGGACGAGGGTGCCACGGATGGACGCGCCGGGGCCGGGGCCATGCCATGACGTCACGACGAAACTGCCGTCGGAGCTCATGTCGAAATCGGCCTCGCGCAACGCATCACCGGGCTGGGGCGTCAGGTCACGCGGCCCGTCGATGTCGAGCAGATGAGGGTGGTCGGGGCCGAGGTCGTGGTCCCAGTACCGCACCGGATAGCCGCTGTGCAGCACGGCGGACACCGTGTTGTCCTTGCGCAGCGAACGCAAGCGCCTGTCCTCGTCCATACCTGACGCTGACCGCAGCAGCTTCGCCGCGACCACCGTGACGGCCATCGTCCGCGCGGCGCGAACGTCCTCCACGCCACCCGGCAGCGCGAGCGCCACGACGGCTTCTCCGCCCGCGGCGGGCAACCGCCAAAGGGATGCGGGCGGCTTGTCGTCCTCCTCGGTTGGCCGCGCCGCGACGAACAAAAGATCGCCGTCAGACGTAAAGGCCGGCGACGACTCACCCTTTGCACCGCGGGTCAGGCGACGTGCCGGTCGTCGCCCAGCCGGATCGAGTTCCCAGATCGCGGTGACGAATTCCGTCCGCTTGTCGTTGAGCTCCGCGATCGTCGTAACGACCCGCGACCCGTCAGGTGACACCGCGAGGCCGGACACCCGTGGCAGCGCAAGGAACTCGTCGAGGTCATCAAAAGGGGTGGTCGCCACACCCATTTGGTAGCACACCACGCAAGTCGATTTGGCAGTGAGTTTGACTTTCAAACTCACTGCGCGATGCTGGCCACATGAGCACAGTGGTGCTGGGTGAGCTTGCAGGACGAGCGTGTCCGATCGCTGCGGCGCTTGAGCTTGTCGGCGAGCGCTGGGCGCTCTTAGTCGTCAGGGAGATCGCGCTCGGCGCGACCCACTTCAGCGACATCGTGGCGGGTACCGGCGCGCCGCGTGATCGGATCGCAGCGCGGTTGAAGGCACTGGAAAGCGCTGGAGTCGTCGTCCGGTCGCCCTATCAGAGTGCGCCCACTCGTTACGAATATCGGCTCACCACGTCGGGAGAAGCACTCATTCCGGTGCTCGATGCCCTCTTGGCATGGGGCAAGGTGCACGCCGTCTCGCCGGACGATCCCGATCGACAGCAGAAGTACCGACCCTTCAGCGAACTAAGGAAGTCTCGATGACCGCAGAACTCGTAGATACCGACATTCAGGCCGACTGGGGCCCGCAGCGCTCACGCACGGTGACCTGGTATTCGCCGGGGCCCAGCACCGCCAAGGGCCTGTCGATGTCTGGCATCGAGTACCTGCGCGCGATGGTCGACGGCGACCTCCCCCAACCCCCGATCGCCGGACTGATGCAGTTCGATCTCGTGGAGGTGGAGCCGGGACGGGCGGTATTCACCTGTGTCCCAGACGAATCCGCGTATAACCCGATCGGCGCCATCCATGGCGGGCTGATCTGCACGCTGTTGGACTCGGTGACCGGATGCGCGGTGCACACCACGCTTTCACAGGGCAAGGGATACACGTCGGTCGAGATCAAAGTGAACTACCTCAAGGCCGTGCAGCTCACGAGCGGGCTGCTCACAGCAACCGGCACGGTGGTCAAGACCGGTTCGCGCGTCGGCTTCGCCGAAGGCGTCATCACCGATGCCAGCGGAGCCGTCGTCGCGACGGCCACCAGCACGCTGCTTATCTTCGATCTGTAGCGAGCCGCCGCCGCGCTACGTTCGTTGGATGGCGCAGCAGATCCTGGTCATCGGCGCAGGCATCACCGGGCTGGCGACCGCGGTGGCATTACAACGTCGCGGCCATGACGTCGCCGTCATCGAGGAGCGCACCGACATGTCCTCCGGTGCCGGCATCAGCATCTGGCCCAACGCGCTTGCGGCACTCGATGAGATCGGCCTCGGCGACGCCGTCCGCGCGGCGGGCGGCAGGGTGACCGCCGGGGCGCTGCGCTGGCGCGACGGCAGATGGCTGCGCCATCCGGCCCGGGAGCGGTTGGTCAAGGCGCTCGGTGAGCCGCTGGTGGTGATCCGCCGCTCCGCACTGACCAAGGTGCTGGCCGACGCGCTCGCCGACGGCACCGTGCAGTCTGGGCTGTCTGCCCGGGAACTCGTGTCGACCGCTGACGGTGTGCGGGTCACGCTGTCGGACTCGTCGACGCGGACCGCCGCGGCTGTGATCGGCGCCGACGGCACGCGGTCGGTGGTCGCCCGCCACCTCAACGGCGCGCTGGCCGACCGCTACGTCGGCTACACGGCGTGGCGCGGGGTCGCCGGCTGCACGATCGACCCCGATGTCGCCGGCGAGGTGCTGGGTTCAGGCATCGAGTTCGGCCATGTTCCCCTCGGATCGGATCGCACGTATTGGTTCGCCACCGAGCGAGCACCGGAAGGCGCCGCCGCGCCGCAGGGCGAATTGGACTACTTGAAGGCCCGGTTCGCGTCGTGGACCGACCCCATCCCGGCGGTGCTGGCCGCGACCGACCCCTACGACGTGCTGCGAAACGACCTCTACGACCGCGACGAGGCGCGGCAGTGGTCGCGGGGGCCGATCGTCGCGGTCGGCGATGCGGCGCACCCCATGCGTCCCCATCTGGGTCAGGGCGGGTGTCAGGGGCTTGAGGACGCGGCGATTCTGGCGCGGTTCGTCGACGCGACCGATGGCCTGGCCACGGCGTTCGCGCGCTTCTCGGCATTCCGCCGGCCGCGGGTGCGCGCCCTGGTGCGGGAGTCGAAGTTGATCGGCCAAATCGTGAACCTGCGGCCGGCGTTCCTCAGCGGACTTGCGAGCCGTGCCACCGTTCTGGGCCTTGAGGCGCTGGTGACGCGGCACCTGGCCGTCATGGCGGCACGGTCGGCCTTCGTGCTGCCCAGCGACCGCGACACGGCATCGGTGTGACCGTCACGCTGGGCCCGTTGTTGGTCGACGCGGCTGAGCCACGGGTTGTCGAGTGGTTCTGGGCCGCCGCGCTCGGTGAGCCGGCACAGCGCGCGCTCTTGTCCTTCCGCCCGCAGCGGCGAGCCAAGACGGTGAAGAACCGGGTGCATCTGGACGTCTACGTGCGCGCCGTCGAGCCGCTCTTGGAGCTGGGCGCGACGGTGTTGGCGGACTTTCTTCCGGAGCGCCTCACGCTTGCGGACGTCGAGGGCAACGAGTTCTGCGCGTTTCTCGTTCCGGGCCTTGACGACGGGCCACCGGCCCGAGCCTTCGCCGTCTGCACCGACAGCGACCTGCCCGAGGAGCTTGCGGCCTGGTGGGCCGAGCGTGTCGGCGCCCAGGTTCACAACGGACCCGACGGGACGCCACGCTGGCTCTATGGCTCAGCGGGCTGGGAGGGACTCATTTGGAAGTTCGTCCGGGTGGCCGACGACCGCGTGGCCCCCAATCGATGGCAATGGACGACTCGGACCGATCCCGGCGTGCTTGTCGACCCGCAGGGCAATGAGTTCAGCGTCAGGCCCCAAGACCGCCCAGCGGGTTGAGCAGGGCCGTGCAAATCTGGCGCGGGTTGATGAAGCCGAGCAGACCGCTGGTGGGCATCGCGGCGCATCCGGTGGTCATCGTGGGCGCTGTAGGCATGGTGGGGTTGGCCCACACCGCCGGGCTGGCGGCCTGCGCGCCGCACTTGGGCCATGCCTTGAGGCC
>DASRJA010000223.1:0-7833 GCA_035649695.1 Mycobacterium sp.
TGTGGCGAAATTGACCGATGCCGAAATCGCCGCGTTCGCAATGATGCTCGGCGGTGCGGGTGCCGAGACGGTGGTCAAACTCATCGGCAATGCCGCGGTCACCTTCGCCGCGAATCCCGACCAATGGCGCAACCTCCGCGACGACAGGAGCAAGATTCCGTACGCGTTCGAGGAACTGCTCCGATATCAGGCACCTTCGCAGTACCAGCTTCGCTATTGCAAGCGCGACGTCACATTGCACGGCACGACGATTCCCGCCGACAGCATCGTCATGCTGATCAACGGATCGGCGACGCGGGACGAGCGTGCCTTTGCCGATCCCGATCGGTTTGACATCGACCGGGTTCCGTCCGGGCACAACCTCAATTTCGGGTACGGCGTGCATAGCTGCCTTGGCGCCGCGCTGGCCCGGATGGAGGGCCGGATCGCGCTTGATGTGATGCTCGATCTGATGCCTGACTACCGGGTGGACACCGCGGGGCTCCGGCGGGTCGCAATGGCGAACGTGGCGGGCTGGTCGAACGTGCCGGTTCAGGTGATTCGCTAAATTCCTTGGTAGGACTTGCGGTAACTCGACGGCGACATCCCAACACCGCGACGCAGATGGTGGCGCAGGTTGCCACCGGATCCGAGGCCTGACAGTCGCGCGACTTGATCGACGGGCAGGTCGCGCGACTCCAGTAGCTCACGCGCGCGGTCCACGCGGCGGCTGCGCACCCATGCTCCGGGCGACTGTCCCGTCTCCTCGTGGAACCGGCGACTGAACGTGCGCGCGCTCATGTTCGCGTGCCGCGCCAGACGATGTACCGTGAGCTCCTCGCCGAGATGCTCCAGCGCCCACTCGCGCGTCGCGGCAGTCGAGAAGTGGTCCGGCGCAGGCACTTGGCGGTCGATGAACTGCGCCTGGCCGCCCTCTCGCCACGGCGGCACCACGCAGTACCTGGCGACCGCGTTGGCCACCTGTGCGCCGTGATCGGAGCGAATGATGTGCAGGCACAAGTCAATTCCGGCGGCCAGACCCGCCGACGTGAGCACACCACCGTCGTCGACGAACAACACGTTCTCGTCGACCAGCACCTGCGGATGCAGGCGCCGCATATCGTCGGCGAACTTCCAGTGCGTAGTCGCGCGGCGCCCGTCGAGCAGACCGGCCGCGGCGAGTACGAAAGCGCCGGTGCAGATCGACACCAGCCGGGTGCCGCGCCGGATTCGCGCCAACACCTCGGACGCCTCGGGCGCCAGCACGCCGTCGATGCGGGCGGGCGGGTAGCGCGTGCCCGGGATCACGACGGTGTCGGCGGTCTCCAGCGCCTCGGGCCCTGCTGCGGGCAGCACGGCGAAGCCCGTCGTCGCCGCGACCGGGCCCGGCGTCAGCGCGCACGTCACCACCTCGTAGAGCGCGTTGCCGTCGGCGTCGGTCGCGTTCGAGAACAGCAACGGCGGAATCGCGGCGTCGAAGCCCACCACAGGCGGCAGAAGCAGGACGGCGACGCGGTGCATGCGGCCATTTTGGCATGTTTTTGACGACTGGTGTCATTCATGCCACTAGTCGGGTCTCCACGGATCGGCGACAGTGATTCGGTGACGCTCACCGCCGCACGGAAAAGCACGCCCATTGGCCGCATTCACTGGGCTTGGGTGGTGGCCGCCGTCAGCTTCATCGCGATCCTCGGGGCTGCGGGTTTCCGCTCGGTACCGGGCGTCATGATGAACCCGCTGCACCACGAATTCGGCTGGTCACACGGGGTTGTCGGGCTGGCGATGTCGGTCAACATGACGTTGTTCGGGCTGACCGCGCCGTTCGCCGCCGCCTTGATGGACCGGTTCGGCGTGCGGCCGGTGCTGACGGCAGCGCTGCTGCTGATCGCGACGGGGTCGGCGCTCAGCGTGACGATGACCGCGAGCTGGCAGCTGGTGCTGCTGTGGGGCGTGCTCGTCGGTGTCGGTACCGGCTCGATCTCGATGGGCTTCGTCGCGACCGTCGCCACGCGCTGGTTCGACGCGCGGCGTGGCCTCATCACCGGCGTGCTGACCGCGGCGAGCGCGACCGGACAGCTGATCTTCTTGCCGATCGTCGCCGAGGTGACCACCCGCCACGGTTGGCGCTGGGCGTCATTGATCGTCGCCGGCGCTGCCGTCAGCGTCATCCCGCTCGTGGTGCTGTTCATGCGAAACTACCCGCAGGACAAGGGCTTAACGGCATACGGTGCGACCACAACGGAACCGGCCGTGGTGCCCGCGTCGAGTTTCAAGGCCGCGTTCGACGGCTTGCGCATCGGCGCCCGAGTGCCCGCCTTCTGGCTGCTGGCGGCGAGCTTCGCGATCTGCGGGATGACGACGAACGGGTTGATCGGCACCCATTTCATCCCGGCCGCCAACGACCACGGCATGCCCACCACGGTGGCGGCGGGTCTGCTCGCGACGATCGGCATCCTCGACGTGGCAGGAACGGTGTTCTCCGGCTGGCTGACCGACCGCGTCGACCCGAGGGTGCTGCTGGTGGTCTACTACGCCGGCCGAGGGCTATCACTTCTATTGTTGCCGTCGCTGCTCTCCCCGCACGCCGAGCCAAGTACCTGGGTGTTCGTCATCTTCTACGGCCTGGATTGGGTCGCCACCGTGCCACCCACGATCGTGTTGTGCCGCAATTACTTCGGCACGCGCTGCCCCGTCGTCTTTGGTTGGGTGTTCGCGTCTCACCAGCTCGGGGCCGCGATCGCCGCTGCGGGTGCGGGTCGGCTGCGGGATCTGCAGGGCAACTACGACATGGCGTTTTACCTGGCGGCCGGGCTCTGCTTCGTCGCTGTGATCCTTTGCGCAAACGTCCGGAAGGTGCAGGTCAGCGCGGCTGTAACGTAATCGGGCGGTCGGAGCGACTTTGGAATTGGGCGTTCGCTGCCCTTAACATGCGATGCGACCGGACTGAGGAGCCGAAAGTTGAAGACTCGTACCAGCAAGGCATTGGGGGCGGCCGCCGGGCTCGCCGCGATCGTGGCGTCGCTGCCACTCGCCGTCAACGCATACGCCGACCCACCGACGCCCGAGACGCCGATCCCGGATCCTCAGGGGCCGGGCTGTGACGCGTTCAAGACGGAGCTGCCCAACTGGAAGAGCTTCAACAGCCAGCCCGTCGGCAAGGTGCTAGCCAGCATCCCGGAAATTTCGACGTTCAGCGCGTTGGTCTCTGGTGGTGCCAATCCCGCCGTCAACGTCGTGCCTGTCCTGGAGAACGGCCCGTACGTCGTGTTCGCGCCCACCAACGACGCGTTCGCCGCACTGCCGCAGCTGGAGTCCATCAAGGCCGATCCGGCCGCGCTGACCAAGCTCGATTACTACCACGAGTTCCTCGGCCTGCTCGGACCCGACGATGTGAAGGGCCAGCGGCCCACGCAGGAGGGCACCGAGGTCAAGGTGACGGGCAAGGGCGGCGACATCAAGGTCAACGACACCGCCAAGGTCGTCTGCGGCGGCATCCAGGCCAGCAATGCCCGCATCTACATCATCGACACGGTGCTGGATCCTGCGCGGGGTCCTGAGCCGATCGTTCCCGGCAGCAGTGGCACGTCGACGACAAGCACGACGACCACCACCACGTCGACGGAGGCGCCGCCGCCACCGCCGCCGGGCGACGCGCACATGCCGCCTCCGGCGGGCTAGAGCCCTAGGTCGCGGCCGATGATCTCCTTCATGATCTCGGTCGTGCCGCCGAAGATGGTCTGGATCCGCACGTCGACGTAGTCGCGGGCGACCTTGTACTCGTTCATGTAGCCGTACCCGCCGTGCAGCTGCACGCAGTTGTCAACGACGCGCTTGCCGAGCTCGGTGCACCACCACTTGGCCTTGGACGCCTGCACCGCGGTCAGCTCCTTGTCGACGGCGGCGCGCAGGCAGCGGTCGATGTACTGCTCGGCGATCTCGAGCTCGGTGTCCATCTCGGCCATCAGGAACCGGTTGTGCTGGAAGCTGCCGATCGGCTGACCGAAGGCCTTGCGGTCCTTGACGTATTGCAGTGTCTCGCGCCAGGTTTCACGCGCACCGGCGATCGCAGCGATCGCGATGGACAACCGCTCCGACGGCAGATTGTGCATCAGGTGGTAGAAGCCCTTGCCCTCCTCGCCGAGGAGGTTGTTGCCCGGCACGCGGACGTTTTCGAAGTGCAGCTCGGCGGTGTCGGCGGCGTGCAGGCCCATCTTGTCGAGCTTGCGTCCGCGCTCGAAGCCGTCCATGCCGCGTTCGACGACCAGTAGCGAGAAGCCCTTGTGTCCCGCCTCGGGGTCGGTGCGGGCCACGACGATCACCAGATCGCCGTTGATACCGGCGGAGATAAACGTCTTGGAGCCGTTGAGGATCCAGTCGTCGCCGTCGCGCACCGCCGTCGTCTTGATGCCGGCCAGGTCGCTTCCGGCACCGGGTTCGGTCATCGCGATCGCGCCGATGAGTTCACCGGTGATGTAGCCCGGCAGCCACCGCTCCTTCTGCTCGTCGGTGGACAGGGATGCGAAGTATGGGCCGACGATGTCGTTCTGCAGACTCAGGCCAGGGGTCGCGGGGCCGAACTTCGCCAGTTCCTCGACGATTACGGCGTTGAACCGGAAGTCGTCGACGCCTCCGCCGCCGTATTCCTCGGGCATGTTGAACCCGATGAGACCGTATTTGCCTGCGGCCACGTACGATTCGCGGTCGACGAGGCGTTCGCTCTCCCACTTCTCGACGTGCGGCGCGCACTCCTTTTCGAGGAACTGGCGCGCGGTCTCCCGCAGCTGCTCGTGCTCGGGTTCGAATACCAGTCGCTTCATCTATTTTGCTTTCCAAACGGGCTGACGCTTTTCCGCAAACGCCAGCGGTCCTTCCTTGGCGTCCTCGGAACGAATCAACGTCCCGATTTCGCGCATGGTCCTCGTCCAGCCGGGCTCGTCGCCCACGATCACGCCGTCGTCGACGCCCATGGCCACTCGCTTACTAGCCCACACCGCAAGCGGTGCGTTGCAGGTGATCCGCTCGGCGAGCGCCAGCGCCGCTTCGACCGCGGTGCCGTCGGGCACGACCTGGTTGACCAGTCCCCACTTGAGTGCGTCGGCCGAGCTCATCGGCTCACCGGTGAAGATCAGCTCCATCGCGACCTTACGTGGCAAGTGGTCGACGATGCGGAACACCCCACCGGCGGCGGCGATCAACCCCCGCTTGACTTCGGGCAGCCCGAACTTCGCGCGTTCCTCAGCCACCACCAAATCACTCGCGAGCGCCAGCTCAGAGCCGCCACCCAGGGCCGTGCCGTTCACGGCGGCGATGGTCGGCTTGTCGATGTAGTGGTGCACGTAACCCGCGAAACCCCACTCGGCGTGGTCGGAATGGAACAGGTTTTCCCGCCGTGATATCGCCTTGAGATCGGCCCCGGCGCAGAAGGATTCACCCGCACCGGTGATCACCACTGCCCGAACCTCGGGATCGTCCTGCGCGGCCTGCAGCGCGTCACCCACCGCCGTGCTCACCGCGCTGTTGACCGCGTTACGGGCCTCGGGCCGGTTCAGCGTGATGATGAGGACGTTCCCCCGCCGCTCCGTGAGGGCGGCGGGGGCGGTCACATCGGTGGTCACAGCAGCTCGATGATGGTGGCGTTGGCCTGGCCGCCACCCTCACACATGGTCTGCAGACCGTACTGAATTCCCTTGTCCCGCATGTGGTACAGCATCGTCGTCATGATGCGGGCGCCGGAGCCGCCGAGCGGGTGACCGAGCGCGATCGCGCCGCCGTTCGGATTCAGCTTCTTCTCGTCGGCGCCGATGTCCTTCAGCCACGCCAGCGGCACGGGGGCGAACGCTTCGTTGACCTCGAATACGCCGATGTCCTCGAGCTTGAGGCCAGAGCGCTTCAGCGCCTTCTGGGTGGCCGGGATCGGCGCGGTCAGCATGATCACCGGGTCGGCACCGGCCAGCGTGGCGGTGTGCACCTTGGCGATTGGCTTGAGCCCCAACGACTTAGCCTTCTCGGCCGACATGAACAGGATGGCGGCCGACCCGTCGGAGATCTGCGAGGAGTTACCGGCGTGGATCACACCGTCTTCCTTGAACGCCGGCTTCAGCTCACCCATCTTCTCGATGGTGGTGCCTCGGCGGATGCCCTCGTCCTTGAGCACCGGATTGCCGTCCTGGTCCTTGATGCCGACGATCTGGTCGTCGAACGCACCGGAATCCTGTGCGGCCGCCGCCTTCTCGTGCGAGCCCAACGAGAACTGGTCCACCATGGTGCGGTCGAAGCCCCACTGCTCGGCGATCATCTCGGCGCCGATGCCCTGGTTCGGGGTCTGGCTGTAGCGGTTGCGGAACGCCTCCGGGTACGGGTGCCCGCCGTTGGCCAGCGACGCGCCCATCGGCGTGCGCGACATCGACTCCACACCGCCTGCGACCACCACGTCGTAGTGTCCAGCGACCACGCCGGCCGCCGCGAAGTGGATGGACTGCTGGCTGGATCCGCACTGCCGGTCGACGGTCACACCGGGCACGCTTTCGGGCCAGCCCGCCGCCAGCACCGCGGTGCGGCCGATGTCGAGCGCCTGCTCGCCGGCCTGCATGACGCATCCCCAGATGACGTCGTCGACGATCCCCGGATCGATGCCTGTGCGCTCGGCGAGGCCGTTGAGCACCTGGGCGGACAGCTCGCCGGGATGCACACCCGACAGCCCGCCGTTGCGCTTACCGACCGGCGACCGCACGGCCTCGACGATGACGGCTTCAGCCATGACACTTCTCCTTTGAATGAGTGGTGTTTCCCCGAAGGTAGAGCAACAAAGTTTACTAGGTCAACCTACTGGTTGGTAGGCTGGCACCGGACGTTCATGCCGCTCCTAGCCTTCCCGACATGGTTTACTGAGTTGCATAGCTCGGGGGAAACACTGTTTGGGAGAGGTTGTGACGCGAAGCACACCGCTGGCGCCGATGATCGGCCGTGACGCCGTCCCGGCGAGTGCGGCGGTCCGCTCGCCGAAGACGGCCGAGCTTGTTGCGGGCACACTGCGCCGCATGGTTGTTGACGGCCAGCTTAAGGACGGCGACTTCCTGCCCAACGAGGCCGAGCTGATGGCCCACTTCGGCGTCAGCCGTCCTACTTTGCGCGAGGCGGTGCGGGTGCTCGAGTCTGAACGACTCGTCGAGGTGCGACGCGGGTCCCGCACCGGCGCCAGGGTCCGGGTGCCCGGGCCGGAGATCGTCGCCCGGCCGGCAGGGCTGCTGCTCGAGCTGACGGGCGCGACCATCGCCGACGTCATGGTGGCCCAGGCCGGTATCGAGCCGATGGCCGCGCGGCTGCTCGCAGAATCCGGCAAGCCGGAGGCGTTCGACGAACTCGACAAGATGCTGGCCGAACACATCCCCGCCGGCTGGCAATCCGGTCGGCTGGCCGAGACGACCGGAGACTTCCACCGGCGCATGGTGGAGTTGTCGGGCAATGCCACGCTCGCGATCATCGCCGGCATGCTGCATGAGATCACCGTGAGGCACACCGCATTCGTCTTCAAGGAACGCCGACCGGTATCGAAGGCCGACTATGACAAGCTGATGCGCTCCTATGCGCGGCTGATGAAGTTGTTGCGCGCGGGCGACGGCGCCGCGGCAGAGGCTCACTGGCGCAAGCACCTTGACGTGGCTCGGAGCCTGCTGTTGGAGGGCCTTGAGACCGTCAAGGTCCGCGACGTGATGGGCTAGTCCCCTTCGCCGAAACTGCGGGGAGATCGCGTTTTCGACCGAGATTGCGATCTGTGGGCAGTCTCGAGGCGTGTGGCCCCTTAGTCCGGCCAGACCGCCAGGCGCGTTGGGGTGTCCACCAGCCCGTCCTCCGTCT
>DASRJA010000224.1:0-17661 GCA_035649695.1 Mycobacterium sp.
ATCCACACCGAACGACCGGTCATCGGCACCCTCCTTGCCCTGGGCGCCCGGCGGGGCAGAGTCGTCCGGCACTATGTGTGGTACGGCGCGGTCGTCGCCGCCGTCGCTGCGCTGGCTGGTGTCCTGGTCGGGGGGGCGGCGACGACCGCCTACACCAACGCCTACGCGGCCATCCTGCGCCTCCCGGACACGGTGATCGAGCACCGAATCCCCACCGCCGTCATCGGTTTCGTGCTCGGGCTGGCCGCAGGCGTGGTCGGGGGGCTCGTACCCGCGATCGCCGCCGCACGAACCGCACCCGCCGAGGCGATGCGCGGCGACGTTGTCCACCCGATGCGGATGGGTCCGTTGGCCCGGCGCTCCGCCCGGTGGACGGTAGTGCCCGTCGCGGTGCGGATGGCGCTGCGTTCCCTGACCCGCAGCCGACGCCGAACCGCTGCGACCATGATCGGCGGCGTGCTGGCGCTGGTTCTGATCCTCGCCTCGGCTGGCATGCTCACCAGCGTGCGCGCGATGCTCGGCATCGAATTCGGGTGGGTCCAACGTCAGGATGCGAGCGTGCTGGTCGTGCGGGGAGCGAACGATGTTGCCGCACAGTTGCAATCGCTTCCCGGCGTGGCCGTCGTCGAGCCGGCAACCATCGCACGGGTTACCGTCGGCGGGAACGGGCGCACGTACGCGACGTCACTCACCGGCCTCGAACCCGCGACGGTCATGCACGGATTCCGCACCCCGGACGGCACCGCGCGGACGTTGCCAGCCGACGGCGTCCTCGCGGGCGTCGCGCTCGCCGACGAGCTGGGCGTGCGCGTCGGTGACAACGTGACCGTCATCCCCGCGACAGGATCCGTTCGGGAGGTTCGCCTGGCCGGGTTGGTGGACGAGCCGCTCGGCACCACCCTGTACGCCACAAACGCCACCGCCCAATCGATGACGAACGCCGGAGCTGACGGATACCTGATTCGCTTCGACAACGATGCCGACCGCGATCGAGTGCGCGCCGCTGCCACCGGCCTCACCGGCGTGGTCGCCTACACCGACGCCCACGCGGTCGAGAACCAGATCGAACGCTTCCTCGTCATTTTCTGGGCGTTCGCCGGCACCACACTGGTGCTGGGCACCCTGCTCGCCTTCACCGTCATCTACGTCACCATGACCGTCAACCTGGCCGAACGGGAAGGCGAACTCGCCACTCTGCGTGCAACCGGCGCACCTGTCGGCCGACTCACCGCCACGGTGGCTATCGAGAACCTCGCTGCGACCCTGCTCGCCGTCCCGGTCGGCCTGGCCGCTGGCGTCGGCGCTGGATGGCTGTTCCTGCGCTCGTTCAACAACGACCTGTTCAACCTTCACCTGTCCGTCGGCCCGGTAGTACTGATCCTCGCCACGATCGCCGTCGCGGCGGCCGCTGCTCTTTCGCAGCTACCGGCGGCCCGGCTGATCAAGCGGATCGACGTCGCCAGGGTTGTCAGGGACCGATCGCAATAGATTCGGTCGTGCCGGCACCTGCGGGTAGGCACGCACGATGTTCGCCCATTCAAGCTTGAACCACGGCGTGAAGGTTTCGGGCGCGCGTTCGATCTCGGCTTGCAGTGCCTGCGGCATGATGTAGCGCCAGGCCGCGACCTCGTTGATGTTCGAAAGCGGCCGCTCGGCGCTGCGCCCCGCGTAGACCCAGCACAGCTCGTGCTCGGCGCCCTGGGAGTCGTACTGCGTCTGGTAGTGGAACTTGAACAGGAACTCCAGGTCCGCGCTCATGCCGAGTTCCTCCCGCAGGCGGCGGCGAATGGCGGTGTCCATCTTCTCGCCGCGGCGTGGATGCGAGCAGCACGTGTTGGACCAACAGCCCGGCCACAGGCGTTTACCGTTCGCGCGCTGCTGCAGGAGCAGTTCGCCCGCCGGATTGAACACGAACAGCGAGAACGCGCGGTGCAGCGTTCCGCGGCCGAGGTGTGCATCGGCCTTCGCCAGGTAACCGATCTCGCGGTCGTGGCTGTCCACCAGTATCAGCTGTTCATCGTCGCTGGAGACGACTCGGTTATCTGGTTCCGGCTTCAAGTTGCACCTAGCCGGTCAGTGCCCGAGAAGCGTCGGCAGCGCGATCGACGAATCCACCGCGACCGCGCAGAACACCACGGTCAGGTAGGTGTTGGACCGCTTGAACAGCCCCATCGATTCGGCTGGCTCGCCGCGACGCACCCGGGCGTCGAGTCGATAAGCCATCACCAACAGCCACGCCGCGGCGAACAGCGCGAACGCGTCGTACAGCCAGCCGGTGGCAAGCACGAGCAGAAGAGTCGCGCATGCGGTCAACCAGGTGTAGACGATGATCTGTTTGGTGACGCTGCATTCGGTTGCCACGGCCGGCAGCATCGGCACGCGTGCGGCCTGGTAGTCCTCCTTGTTGCGCAACGCCAAGGCCCAGCTGTGCGGTGGTGTCCAGAAAAAGATGATCGCGAACATCACCAGGGCCTGCCACGCGATGGTGCCGGTGACCGCCGACCAGCCGATCAAGACCGGCATGGCGTTGGCGGCGCCGCCCCAGACCACGTTGTGCGAGCTGCGCCGCTTGATCCACAGCGTGTAGACGAACACGTAGAACGCGATCGTGGCCACTGCCAACAGGGCCGCCGTCAGGGTCGTGGTCCACAACAACCACACGAACGACCCGACAGTGAGAGCCAATCCGAACACGAGCGCAAGACGGGTCGAGATCGCACCGCGCGCCAGCGGCCGACCCGCGGTGCGCTTCATCTGCTTGTCGATATCGGCGTCAGCGATGCAGTTGAGCGTGTTGCCTCCCGCGGTCATGAGCGTCAAGCCGATCAGTGTGTTGAGGAGCAGCAGCCAAGGAACGACGCCGCGATCGGCAAGCAGGATCGCGGGAATCGCGCCCACCACGAGGTGGATGGTCCGCGGCTTGGTTAGGGCCAGGTAGTCCGACACCGTGGTGCGGACGCGACCACGCATCGACAGGCCAGACCGCTCGCAAACGCTCACTTCGGTACTCCACGCCTCCCCGACATTTGGGACACGAATGGCAAGCAACTTCCGTTCAACGAGTCGCTTAAGTCGCCGCCCTACGCACGTCGACGGACACGACTTGCCGCGGCCGACGAGCCACTGCACTCAGGACCGATCTGGGAGGAACCTAGCGCTAGTACACAGCCGTTGCCCTGCAAGGCTTCTGACGCAGACCAACACCTCCGCGGCGCTGCTTGACATCGAAACCAAGTCGCCTGACGTGAAGGTCAATTTCGAGCCTCAGCTGACGGGGAAGGGTAACAGTGCGGCGAGAAGAACGTGCATGATCCGTCCTCGGTGTCACCGCCACCGAAGTTTCTCTTCGCCCGGCTAACTCGGCGGCGTGAAACCGCCGTCGAGGTCGGGTGAGGGCGCTACCGGCGGCGCCGGCTGCTGATACGCGGGCTGCGCCGGCCACTGCGGCGGTGGAGCGACCGGTGGTGGCGGCCGCAGCCGAGCCAGTTCCCGGCGGTGCCGCTCCGCCAGCACCGCGGCTAGCACCAGTTGCGGCGGTACACCCGGTGGGGGCGGCGGCGAAATCCGAGCGACGACCTCGCCGGCGATCCGGTAGGCCATCTGATCTCGAACACCAGGATCCAATTGCGATGCGCGGGACAGGAACTGGCGGGCCAGCTCGGCCTGCTCGGGACCGAGGCCGGACAGCTGAAGCGACGACGCCCACCAAGCGAGCTGCGGCGGCATCGGCGGCGGTGGGGTCAGCCGCGGCGCCCGCTCACTGATCACCACGGTGCCTGCGAAAATATCGCCGATGCGTTTTCCCTTGGGCGACAACAAACTACAGATCACCGCCGGACCGCCGGAGAGGATCCAGATCTCGATCACGCCGGCCAGCGCACGAAAGAGCGCTTGGCGGAACCGTTCCGGGCCGCCGTCCTCCGAAACCACACGTAGCCCCAGCGCCATCTTGCCGAGTGATCGGCCCCTGGTCGCGGTCTCGAACGCAACCGGGTAGCCCACCAAGGACAGCACAGTGAAGATGATCAGCACCGCGGCCGAGAACGCGGTGTCGAACTGCGCGAGCGTGCTCGCCCACAACAGCACGCCAATGATGTAGGCGATGAACACCACGGTGATATCGATGAGCGCCGACAGCGCGCGCACCGGTAGTTGGGCGATCTGAACATCCAGGACCACCGCGTCCCCGGTCACCACTGGTTCTTGCGGTCGGACCATAGCAATCAACGCTACTAGGATTTGCCATGTGGATGTCGACGCCTTCGTGCTGGCGCATCGGCCGACGTGGGAGCGGCTCGAGGCGCTGGTGAAGCGGCGTCGGCGATTGACTGGCGCGGAGGTCGACGAGCTGGTCGATCTCTACCAGCGGGTGTCGACGCATCTGTCGATGGTCCGTAGCGCATCGACCGATTCAGTCCTCGTGGGCCGATTGTCGGGACTGGTGGCACAGGCGCGTTCGGTGGTGACCGGTGCGCACGCACCGCTGTGGAGTGAGTTCGTCCGGTTTTGGACGGTATCGTTCCCGGTGGTCGCCTACCGGTCCTGGCGGTGGTGGCTCGGCACGGCGGTGGCGTTCTTCTTCGTGGTCGTACTGGTCACGCTATGGGTGTCAGGCAACCACGAACTGCAGTCCAGCCTCAAAACCCCAAGCGAGATCGAGGAATTGGTCAATCGCGACTTCGCGTCCTACTACAGCGAGCACCCCGCAGGGTCGTTCGCGTTGCAGGTGTGGGTGAACAACTCCTGGGTTTCGGTCCAGTGCATCGCATTCGCGATCCTGCTGGGCATCCCGATCCCGTTCTTGCTTCTCCAGAACGCGCTCAATCTCGGCGTGATCGCGGCGTTCATGTTCGACGCGGGCAAGGCTGACGTCTTCCTAGGTCTGCTCACCCCGCACGGACTGCTCGAACTGACGGCGGTGTTCCTGGCCGGCTCTGCAGGCATGCGGCTGGGCTGGTCGGTCGTGTCGCCCGGGAACCGGCCGCGTGGGCAGGCACTCGCCGAAGAGGGCAGGGCAGTGGTGGCGGTGGCCGTGGGGCTGATCGGTGTGCTGCTGGTGGCGGGCTTGATCGAGGCATTGGTGACGCCGTCGCCGCTGCCGACGGTCGTGCGCATCGGCATCGGGGCAGCAGCCGAAATCGCCTTCCTCGCTTATGTTTTCCACTTCGGCCGCAAGGCCGCCAAGGCGGGCGAAACCGGCGACGTCGACGACGCCCCCGACGTCGTCCCCACAAGCTAAAGCCGGCCGCTGGCCTTCAGCGCCAGATAGTGGTCGGCGAGTTCGGGCGCCAGTTCTTCGGGCGGGGCATCCACCACGTCGACGCCCGACCGCCGCAGCCGTGACGCGATCGTGCGCCGGTCGTTGCGCGCCCGTTCGGCCGCGGCGGCGTCGTACACCTCGGCCGCATCGGCGCGACCCGCGGCAAGGCGGTCGACACGGGGATCGGCGACGGCCGCGACGAGCACCTGATGCTTGGCGGTCAGCTGCGGCAGCACCGCCATCAGCCCTTCGTCGAGCGCTGACGCGTTCAGATCGGTCAGCAAGACCACGAGGGCCGATCGCCGGATCCGCCGCCGCACTGCGGCCACCAACGCCCGCGCATCGGACTCCACCAGCGCGGGCTGCAGCGGCGCCATCGCGTCCACGAGCTGGGCAAGGAGCTCCGTGCGTGACGCGTTGTAAACACCGGCGCGGGTCAGCCGGTCATGCGCGATGAAGTCGACGTGGTCGCCCGCACGTGCGGCGAGCGCGGCCAACAGCAGTGCCGCGTCCATCGACCAATCCAGCCGCGGCCAGCCGCCGGGATCACTGGCAGTCGGGTCGACCCCGACGCGGCCTGCCGACGTGCGGCCGGTGTCGAGCACGATGACCACCCGACGGTCCCGCTCGGGCCGCCATGTCCGCACCGCGACGTCACCGCGCCGGGCGGTGGCGCGCCAGTCGATGGATCGGACGTCATCGCCGATGACGTATTCGCGCAGCGAATCGAATTCGGTGCCGTGGCCGCGAATCAATACCGGTGTCATGCCTTCGAGCTCCCGCAGCTTCGCCAGCCGCGACGGTAAGTGCTTGCGCGACAGGAACGGCGGCAGGATCCGGACTTGCCACGGCACCCGATGCGAGCTCTGCCTGCCTGCCAGACCCAACGGACCGACCGAGCGTGCAGTGACAAGCGCGGAACTCTGATCGCCGCGCCGAACCGGCCGCAACTGCGTGACGAGTCGAACTTGTTGGCCCGCAGCGAGATCGACTGCATGCGTGCGTGGCTCGGCCCGGGCGCTCGGCGGCCAGGCGTCACGGATCTGTCCGCGAAATCGGCTGCCGCTGGTGTTCTCGACCGCCAATACCGCGTCGACAGGCTGGCCCAGCCGCGCGGCAGTTTCCCCGAACCGGCTGCAGGTCAGCCTGCGTGTGTTGGCCGCCAGCGCCATGTCCGCGATGACAGCCGTGACCAGCGCCCCCAGCAGGACTGCGAAAGTGGTTGCCGGCCAGGGGGAAAACGCAATCGGCAGTACGCATATCAGCGCGATCAGGCCGACGCGGCCAGTAAGGATCACTAGCGCGGCACCGGCACCGCGGCGAGGATGCCATCGAGCACACCGTCAGGGTTGGCGCCTTCGAGTTCGGCTTCCGGCCGAAGCGAGATCCGGTGCCGCAGGGTCGGGCGTGCCATCGCCTTGACGTCGTCGGGTGTGACGTAATTGCGGCCCGACAGCCAGGCCCACGACCGGGCGGTGGCCAACAGTGCCGTCGCGCCGCGCGGCGACACGCCCAGCTGTAGCGACGGTGAGTGCCGCGTCGCCCCGACGATGTCGACGATGTAGCCGAGCACCTCGTCGGCCACCAGGACCTGACGCACCGCCTCCCGGCCAGCGGCCAACTCTGTAGTGCCCGCAACGGGTTTCACCGCGGAGAGGTCACGAGGATCGAACCCGCGGGCGTGGCGGTCCAGGATCGCGATCTCCTGATCCCGCGGCGGCAGCGGCACATTGAGCTTCAGCAAGAATCGGTCCAGCTGGGCCTCGGGTAGTTGATAGGTGCCCTCGTACTCGATCGGGTTCTGAGTGGCAGCGACGATGAACGGGTCAGGAAGGGGACGTGGCTCCCCTTCCACGCTGACCTGACGCTCCTCCATCGCCTCCAGCAGAGCCGCCTGCGTTTTTGGTGGCGTCCGGTTGATCTCGTCGGCCAGCATCAGATTGGTGAACACCGGACCGGAATGAAACTCGAATTCTGCTGTGCGGGCGTCGTATACCAGCGAGCCAGTGACGTCACCCGGCATCAGATCAGGAGTGAACTGCACCCGTTTGAACTCAAGCTGCAGCGCCGCCGCGAGCGTCCGAACCAGCAGCGTCTTGGCAACGCCCGGAACGCCCTCCAGCAGCACGTGGCCGCGGCAGAGCAGGGCGATCACCAGACCGCTGACGACGGCGTCCTGCCCCACCACAGCCTTGGCGATCTCACCGCGCAAGGCCAGCAGGGCATTTCGCGCCGAGATTGAAGTCGGCGTCTCTTGTGCTGTTGGCTGAGTCACGAGTGAGCGACCTGCCTTTCGATGGTGTCGAGTTGGTGAGCGAGGTTGACCAAATCGGGGTCGCTGGCCGGCGGCGGGCCGAACAGTATGTGCGCCACCGCCTGCGGGGACATCCCGCATCGCTCGGCGACCGCCGTCACCACTGCCGGAGGTTCCGCGTCGTTTCCGAGACCGACGCGCGGCGTCATCCGCTGCAGTGCAGCCGTTCGCAGCGCCTCGGCCGCGCGGTCACGTGCCCGCCGTGACCGGTACAACCGTCCGCGGCCCTCGACGGTCTCGGAGGCCCGGACCACGACAGGCAACGGTTCGGCGACCAGCGGGCCGATACGTCGGCCCTTCCACACCGCCAACAGCGCGACGACGAGGCACAGCTGAAGCACGATCCATCCGACCTGGTTCGGAATGAAATCGGAAAGTCCTGCGCCGCCGCCGGTTTCACCCTCCGTTTCGCTGTGCTGCGGGGCGTACCAGATCACCCGTGGATGTGAGCCCGCGAGGTTCATCGCGAGCGCGGCGTTCCCTTGTTTGAGCAGACCGGAGTTGGTCATGAAGTCGGCGGTGCTGACGACCGTCACCTCACGGCCCTCGTGGGTGTAGCGGACCAGCGCGCCGCCGTAGCAGCGGGTGACCGGCACGTCGCTGGCGGCTTCGTAGGCGTCTGCTAGGCCGAACTGCACCTTGCCCGCACGATTCGCCTCCCGCAAGTCGCAGTCGGGCTCGGAGTCACCGAACGTGGTGCTGCCGTCGAGACGGAGCTCCGGTGCGAGCTCTTCCCGGGCCCGAGACACCGGCGCCACCAACAACCGGTCGCCGGGGAGTGCCTCGAGCCGACGCAACAGGTCGTCGTCGTACAGATAGAACGTCTGCGCGACAACGATCAGGGTGTCGGGCCGTGCCGCGTTCTCCACCGCGGCGATGTCACCGGCCGCGACCACGTCGACGCCGTGCTCACGCAGGATCGTGACGAGGGCTCGAGCACCTTCGGGTGACGTCGATTCCGGATCCATCGGGCCTCCGGGCCGCGGGGCAGTGAGGTACGCGCTCAACACGGCTACCCCGACGATGACAGCCAACGCAAGCAACACCCACCGGACGCTGCGCCACCGCTGCGAGACGGTCGACCCTACGGCCGTATCGGAAAGCGTCATCGCACTTCCGCCCAGCCGTCAGCGGCGGTGGGCAACACGTCGACGGCGCCGGACGCCGACGTGCGCGACCGCAGATGGTCGTCGAGCTCGGCGATCATCCGATACGCAGATTCTGTTCCCGGCCGCTCGCCGTAGGTGACGTCGTTGAAAGCATCTGCGGCCCTTCGTAATTCGCCGGACAGGTTCGGTATGACCCGTCCGGCGTCGCGTGCCAGCTCAGTCGCGGTTCGGCCGGGGACCGGGTCGAGGATGCCGTTCTCCTCCAGTTGGCGAGCGACGGCTCTGAGCCGGTGACGGATCGCGGCCGACCAATTACCCGCCGCCGCATACTGTTCGGCGGTGGCGCGGTGCTCGGCCGCGCTGAGCTGGTGTTCACCGAACAACGCTCTTCCGCCGCCGCGGTTGGTGCGCATGGCCCGTCGGGCGATCCGAACCGCCACCACGATAGCGATCGCCAGCAGGATGAACAGCACACTGAGCGTCAGCCAACCGCCGGGCAGCGACGCGCCGGCGTCCGCCAACCTGTACAGCATGTCGTTGATCCAGTCCATGAGGCGTTCTGTCAGCGAAGCCTTGGGGTAGATCGGCTTTCCGAGTTCACGCTGCGCGGCCTCGTGCGCGGCATCGCGGTCGATATCTATGGTCGGCACGTCAGGCTTGGCGGGTCAGCCAGAGGTGGTCGGTGGAATCGGCCGGAGCGCCGGGCCCGAACGCCGCTCCGGTCTGCAGCACGAGGTCGAACGCCTCGCCGCGGATCCGGCGGTCGGTGTACAGCAGCACGACGACCCCGGACGAGAAAGGCGCGGTGATGATTTGACTGATCGCGCTGCCGATCGACATCACCACCAGCGAGGCGAGTGTCGCCAGCGTGGATGACGCTGAGATGAGCAGGATTTGGCCACCGAAGCTGAATGGAACGGACACCGCTCCGGCAACCACCGCGGCCACGATTCCGCCGAGCAACCAGATACCGAACACGCGCCAGAAATCGTTGCGCACCAATTTGTACGAGCGTGACATCGCGGGGATGATGGCGAGTCGCTCCAGCACGATGACCGACGGCGTGAAGCTGAGCACGGTGACCAAATAGACGAGACCGGCGAACATGGCCAGCACCAACGGCACCGCGATGACGACGGCTGCCACACCGCCCGCCGCCGCGCCGACGCCGGCGATGATCAGCAACACCACCGCGATGATTACCGCCACGCCGATGCCTTCCAGCACCGTGAAGCCGATTAACGCCCACAGCCTGGGACGGAGCCGTCGCCACGCCTCACCGATGGTGATGTGCGCGCCAAAGACGGCGCGTCCGATCACGACAGTGAGCATGCCACTCAACAGGATCGACGACAGCCACGTGGCGATGGCGCCGGCGAAGCTCGATGCCGACGAACTGAGCAGCACACCCGTCGACACCTCCTCGCCGGCCAATGTCGGCTGGAGCCCACCGGTGATGGCGAGTGGGCCCACCGACAGGATGAGTGCGAGTAGCTGCGCGGCCACCACCACGACGGTCGTCAGCCCCAGTGTCGCTTTGGGATTCGCGCGGATGTAGGCGACGGCGCCGTTGAAGATGTCCGACAGGGTCAACGGCCGCAACGGAATGACGCCCGGCTTGAAGGGCTGCACCCCCGGCGGCGGACCGTATCCGGGTGGGAAACCGTATCCGGGTGGCGGATATCCGGGTGGCGGATAACCGGGCGGCGGATAGCCACCGAAAGGGCCGTAGCCCGGCGGCGGGCCGCCGTATCCCGGTGGGGGCGCATAGCCCGGCGGGGGATAGCCGGGTGGCGGATAGCCGCCAGGCGGCGGATAGCCCTGGTAAGCGGCTTGCGGATCATCCTGATAGCCCGGTGATGGGTAGCCGGGGGGTGGATAGCCCGGCGGCGGCGGACCTGCCGGCTGAAATTCGCCGGCGTCGTTGCTCATGTTCACCATCCTGTCGATGACTGTGCGAATTGACAACGTCGACCGGCGTAGCGTTTGCGTCATGGCGGAACTCAAAGACCGGCTGCGTGCCGACCTGACCACTGCGATGAAGTCGCAGGACAAGTTGCGCACCGCAACACTGCGGATGGTTCTGGCGGCGATCCAGACCGAAGAGGTCGCCGGCAAGGCGTCGCGTGAGCTCTCCGACTCCGAGGTGATCAAGGTGTTGTCCCGCGAGGCGAAGAAGCGCAGCGAGTCGGCAGAGATCTACACGCAGAACGGGCGCGGTGAGTTGGCCGCCAACGAGCACGCCGAGGGCCGGATCATCGACGAGTACCTACCGACTCCGCTCACCGAGGCGGAACTCGCCGATGTCGCCGACACCGCGATCGCGCAAGTCGCCGAGGACATCGGGGAGCGGCCCAGCATGCGGCAGATGGGTCAGGTGATGAAGGCCGCGACCGCAATCGCCGCGGGCAAGGCCGACGGCGCACGCCTTTCTGCCGCGGTCAAGGCCAGGCTGTAGCCGTTTCGGTATCAAGCACCCGGGTACCCGAGTGCCATGACGCGTTTTGGCTACACCCTGATGACAGAACAGAGCGGACCTAAAGACCTTGTCCGTTATGCCGTTTCGGCGGAGCGCGCAGGATTCGACTTCGAAGTCTCCTCTGACCACTATTTCCCGTGGCTTTCGTCGCAGGGCCATGCGCCGTATGCGTGGTCGGTGCTCGGCGCGGTCGCCCACGCAACCGAACAGGTTGAGCTGTTCACCTACGTCACGTGCCCGACCATGCGGTACCACCCCGCCGTCGTCGCGCAGAAGGCCGCCACGCTCCAGATCCTCGCCGACGGCCGGTTCACCCTAGGCGTCGGCAGTGGTGAGAACCTCAACGAACATGTCGTCGGCGGACGCTGGCCGACGGTCTCGCGACGCCAGCAGATGCTCAAGGAAGCCATTCAAATCATCCGCGAGCTGTTTACCGGCGAACTGGTCGACTGGAAGGGCGAGTACTACGAGGTTGATTCCGCTCGGATCTGGGACGTGCCGGAGACTCCCGTCGCCATTGCCACCGCGGTGTCCGGTGAGCGCTCGGTCGACATGTTCGCGCCGCTGTCCGACCATCTCATCGCGGTCGAGCCGAACAAAGAGATCGTCGACGCGTGGCAGAACGCACGACGCGCGACTGGGCTGCCCGGCGAGGTGAGGGTGATCGGACAGATTCCGATCTGTTGGGATCCCGACCGTGACGCGGCCGTGCAGCGCGCACACGATCAGTTCCGTTGGTTCGGCGGCGGCTGGGCTGTCAACGCTGACTTGCCGACCACGGCGGGCTTCGAGGGTGCCACGCAGTTCGTCCGGCCGGAGGACGTCGCCGAGTCCATCCCGTGCGGACCGGATCTCGACGCGATCGTCGAGGCGGTGAGCAAGTACTGGGAGGCCGGCTTCACCGACATCGCGCTGGTGCAGATCGGCGACGACAGCCAGGAGCTGTTCCTCAAGGAAGCGGCGGGCTCGCTGCTGGAGAAGCTCCGCACCGAATCCGACTGAGAGGAACCGACTATGCCGCGCGGAAAAGGGATCTACGACGACGAAGACGCCGACGAGCCGAAGGGCGGACGTCCAGGGCCGGCAGATGAAGGCCGCGACGGCGGTATGGCGACGCGGGAGAACGCAGCCGACGTTGCAGAAACTGGGGGAGAGCCGACCGCTTGAGCGTTAGTCGCTCTCGCGCCCTTCGCGGCTGCGCCGATAGGCGGCGCGCCGGAAGTCTGCCAGCCAGCCGGGGACCAGCCGCACATCTTCGTCACTGTGCAAGACGGGGTCGAATGCGATGTCGTCGTTGCTGGGGTCGAGGTGGCGGAGGCTAAGCCGCGCGAGCGGCGAGAAGCCGCCGGTGCCCTTGGCCTGATCGATGTCGAAATCAATTGCGCCCGAATCTATTTGATTTCGGATCGTGTCGAGAGACAAGCCCGGCTCGTCGATCTTGGTGACCAATCTGGCACGTACCCACCATGCGTCGCCGTGGAAGCGCAACGGCATCAGGCAGGAGAACGATGTTTTCGACCAGGACCTGGTTGGCGCGAGAACGATGCGGCTGTTGGCGATGGTCGACGCCAGCAGCACATCCCAGGGCACGCACGATCGCAGATCCTGCGGAGGAGGAATTCGCCATGCCAGCCCGGCGATGTCGGGCAACGCGCGAGGTAGGCCGATCCCTTTCGAGACGCGACCGATCACGTCACAGGACTGCATGGGCAGCCCCTCGTTCGGCGGCGCAATCCGTTCGAGAATGCCCTCGGCGAGCACGCCATCAGGATGGAACACCCGAGTCCGGCGGACGGCAGCGCTGAGCCTGATTGGCAACGCCACGATGTCAGAAGCTTGCACGGCTTAGGTGTGCCCGCCACGCCGACTTACGAAACCACTACCTCGGGTTTAACAACGGCGATACAGGGCACTAGAGACATCAACGCCGACATCTCCTGATGCCCAAGCAAACACTGTCGAAAGGCCGATGTTGACTACCGCATACACCGACCTGGATATCCCAGCCGTCACCGAAGGCGTCTACGTCCCGCAGGAAGACACGCAACTGCTCATTGACATCATGGACAAGACGGGGCTCTCCCGTGGCCACCGGGTCGCCGACCTGTGTACCGGTAGCGGTGTGGTGGCGATCGCTGCGTACGAGCAGGGCGCCGCGGAGGTCACCGCTTTCGACATCTGCCCGCGCGCCGTACATTGTGCGCGCGCCAACTCCGCTGCCGCCGGCGTTGACGTGGCTGTACACCTCGGATCGTGGGCGCGCAGCACGGAATTCGGGCCGTACGACTTGGTTGTCTGCAATCCGCCCTACGTGCCGCGTGATCCGAACGACGAGGAAATTATGCTGCCGTCGCGGCTCGGACCCGCGTGGGCGTGGGATGCCGGCTACGACGGGCGACTGGTGCTCGACCCGCTGTGTGCTGCCGCGTCCGACCTACTCGCTGACGGAGGCACGATGCTGCTCGTGCAGTCCGAGTTCGCCGCGCCACGTCAGACGCTTGTGGCGCTGGCCAGCTCCGGCTTGGACACCGAAATCGTTGCCTGGCAATGGATCCCATTCGGTCCCGTGTTGTCATCGCGGGCAGAGTGGCTTGAGGACACGGGTCGGCTCGAGCCGGGCCGCCGTGAGGAAGAACTGTTGGTGATCCGGGCGGACAAGCCATGAGGGATGACAAACCACGCATGGTCCGGGTGGTGCCGTCCGGCCCGGTGATGGTGGAAGGCCCGGTACGCATCGAGATGCCCGACGGCACCGTGGTGGAATCCGATAGGTTCATGGTCGCGATTTGCACCTGCCGCCGCAGCAAGAGCTATCCCCTGTGCGACACCAGCCACCGGTGCCGTCAGCGGCCCGAGCGATCAGGCCAGCGGCCGGCGTAGCGATGATCGGCCCGCCCGCCAACAATTCATGACATGCGCGGCGAGCCGATATTCGACGACGTCGCGCGCCTTGATACCGAATACCACGTCGCGGTCCAGATGTGGTTCGCGCGCAACGAGATCCCCGACGACGTCGGTGCGCACCACTTGTTCGTGCACCGCGTCGGCTTCGATGTGTTCGCGGTAGAAACCGATGCACGCTTCTGGCGCGCCCATGCGCTCGAGTGCATCGACGAGACGCCGTGAGCCCGGCGACGACGTGATCTCCGTCGACGCGAAATGACCGATCGCGGCACCGCGCAGCTCGCGGTGCAGACCGAACAATGACATGAGGTTGACCGATGCCAGCGCGTCGGCCGGCACGGCGTCGAGATACGCGAGGTAGGTCGAGTCGAGGCCCGCGGCGTCCAACAAGTCGGCGAAGAGTTGTTGGTGCACCAAAGCCCCACGGCCGCCGCCGTATTCGTCGAACTCGACGGCGACGAACGATGCTTTGGACTGCCCGATCAACCTCGGTATCGCGAAGGCGTGCGGATCGGCTTCCTTGAGGTGATACAGCGAGCGCTGCACGAAGTACTCCCGCATCTGCTCCCACGTGCCGGTGTCGCGCAGGTAATACGACGGGCCCGTACCGTCGACGGGTTCCATCGACAACGCGTCCATCGCGTCGGCGGCGGTCTCGTCGCGGGAGATCTCACCGACGTCGTTGCGCACCGCGCTCAGGAACGTCTCTTCGAGGCGGCCGCGCACATGCAGTAGCCCCGGATTCCACTCCCAGCGTGGGTTGACTCCCTCGAATCCGCGGTAGTGCAACTCGTAGCAGACGTAAAGGGCCAGCTGCAGATCGAGGCCGTACGGGTCGGCCTCACAAAGCGGCACGTCGATCGGCCGGGCATGCAGCGCAGGCCTTCCGCGCGCCAGGGTGTCGATCACGGCCGACGAAAGTGGACCGACGGCGCGGGGGAGCGTGGGTTCGACCGAGGTCGACGGCAAAGTCACGCGGCAGGTAATTCCCCAGACCCGGGAGGGTCAAACCACCGTCGGAGCGCACGCCTCGATGAGCTCCTGCGGATTGGTCACGCTGACGTAGAGCGTGCGCAACTTGATCGGCACGCCCATTACGTAGGCCCGCGCGTAGACCCTGTCGTTGTTCGGCTTCGCATCCTTGATTGACGCCAGCGCAATTTCCGTACGGAATCTCCAGCCGAAGCGGACGTGCAGTTTGTCGTCTTCGACGCCTATCGCACTGTGCTTGGGCCCCAGACCAAATGGTACGGAGAAGGGCAGAAACCAGCGGTCGTACCGCAAATCCGTAGTCATGATTGCGAGCCTAGTGTCGTGCAGGTTCGTTTAGTCCTAGAGTTGGTAGGGAAGTCGACTTCCAGCGTTGTCGAGTCGAGGGGACTCAATGGTCGGCACACTGCTCGTTATCTATGTCATCGGTCTGCTGCCGGTGAGCTGCGCGGCCTTCGCGGCCAGCAAGCGGTTCGCCGATCGCCGGGCACCCCCGGATCTGCCGACGGCGGTGATGCTGAGCTTGGTCGCCGGTGCAGTCTGGCCGCTGCTGGTCGTTGGGCTGATAGAGCTCAGCTCGGTCATGATGCTCTTCAAGGCCCCGTCGAAGGCCAGCGGCGGCGTCGGCATATTTGCCTAGATGGCGATAAGCCTCTTGTCGGGGTACTCGGCGCTGCGCGCCTACGACCCCTTTCATCGCCTCGGGCGAACGAGCAAGCTCGCTCGCCTCTCGGCTCAGTCGGGGTGGCGGGATTCGAACCCACGACCTCTTCGTCCCGAACGAAGCGCGCTACCAAGCTGCGCCACACCCCGCGTGAAGCCACGACAGCGTATCGCACCGGCTGCCGGTGAAGCCAAACGCATATCGGGCCCACGCCGGGTGAGCGCGGTCACTAGCGGCGGGTTTCCCTCAGCACCGCCAATCGTTCGCGGTATTCGGCCTCGTTGACCTCGCCCTTGGCATAGGCATCTCGTAGCGTGCGGATGCCATGGTTGCCGCGGTAGGCCCGCACGATCAGCCAGACGGCGGTGATCACCAGCGCCAGGAATACCAGCCGAGCGACGAGGAACCATGGGTGCCAGCCGTAGTGGCCCCACCGTTGACCTTCCTCTGCCAGGAAAGTGGTTGCTGTTGGAGCGATTTCGTAGATGCTCATGCCATCGAGTCTGCGCCCCGCCGGGTGTCATTGCATCGGCCTGCAGCCGTCAATCTCGATACGCCCGCACGCGTATCAGCCGCGCCATCCGGGACGCACCAGCCCGCTTTCGTAGGCCATCACCACCAACTGGGTGCGGTCCCGCGCGCCCAGCTTGGTCAGGATTCGGCTGACGTGCGTGCGGGCCGTGGCGGGGCTCATGAACAGCCGCTCGCCGATCTCGGCGTTCGTCAAGCCCTCGGCGATCAGCGCCATCACTTCGCGTTCTCGCGAGGTCAGCTCGGCTAGCGCGGTCGACGCGCCCGACGGTGGTTTGGTGCGAGCGGCGAACTCCGCTACCAGCCTGCGGGTCACGGACGGCGACAGCAGGGCCTCTCCGTCGGCGACAACCCGAACCGCCCGCACCAGCTCGGCAGGCTCGGTGTGCTTCACCAGGAACCCGCTCGCTCCGGCGCGCATCGCCTCGAACACGTACTCGTCGAGCTCGAACGTCGTCAGCACCACCACCCGGACCGTCGCCAGGGCGGGATCGGCGGCTATCGCCCGGGTGGCGGCCAGCCCATCCATCTCGGGCATCCGGATATCCATCAGCACCACATCCGGACGTAGCTCGCGGGCGGCCGCCAACGCCGCGGTCCCAGTGTCGGCCTCGGCAACCACGGTGATGCCGTCCTGCGCGTTGAGCAATGCGACGAAGCCGGCCCGCACCAGCGCCTGGTCATCGGCGACAACAACGCGAATCGTCATGATTCACAGTCACTTTCGACGGGCAGTGTGGCCCGCACACTGAACCCACCGCCAGGATGCCGTCGCACCGAGAGATCTCCGCCCAGAGCCCTCGCTCGCTCCCGCATCCCAGTGATGCCGCTGCCACCCGACGACGGGCCGGCATTGAGAGGTCGCCCGTCGTTGCCGACGGCGACCGCTAGCTCGTCGGCGCCGTAAGTGACTGTCACTTCGGCGTTTTCCGCCGTCGAGTGTCGCACCACATTGGTCAGTGACTCCTGCACGATGCGAGCGGCGGCGACGTCGATCACCGTCGGCAGCGGTCGTGGCTCACCCTGCACGGCTGTTGTCACGGTCAACCCCGTCGCGCGGGCGGTGCCGACCAGGCGGTCCAAATCGGCGATTCCTGGCGTTGGCGCGGTGGGTTGACCAGGGTCGGCACGCAACGCCGTCACCAATGAGTGCACATCCGAAATTGCCTGTCTGCTGGCATCTTTGATGGCTGCCAGCGCCGGCCCGGCCCGCTCCGGTTGATCGTCGAGCAGCTCCAGCGCGACCGAGGACTGCACATTGATCATCGAAAGACTGTGCGCGAGTACGTCGTGCAACTCGCGGGCGATGGACAGCCGGGCCTGAGTGGCCCGCCGCTCCTGTTCCAGCTGCGTCTCGCGAGCCATCGCGGCCCTGCGCTGACGCCTCGCGTCGAGCACCGCACGGCGCTG
>DASRJA010000225.1:0-6546 GCA_035649695.1 Mycobacterium sp.
CGCTCGCTCGACAGTGTGTCGTACTTCTTCCGTGGGTTGTGGGGCAGCGGTCCGACGGATATCTGGGCCGTCGGATTCCGCAGCTTCAACAACACGACACCCGTGATCTTCCACTACGACGGAAACGGGTGGGCACGGGACGCGTCAGTTGCCGACACTCTTCCGTGGCCACCGCTGAGCGATGTCTGGGGAACCTCCGCGTCGAACGTCTGGGCCGTCGGTTACGGCGGATGGATCTCGCACTTCGACGGTTCGCGCTGGACCCATGCCTCGGTCGGTCCGGCCTTCTACTCGGATCGGATCTGGGGAACGTCAGCGACGGATGCCTGGACGGTAGGTCCTCAGACCGTTCTGCACCACGACGGAATCGGGTGGTACTCGCAGTCGGACTCGGTGCTGACGGCGAGACAACTCTCGGCCGGGTGGGGAGCACGCCAAGACGATCAGTGGGCCGCCGGCTCTACGGAAAGGGGGTTCCTGCACTTCGACGGGTCACGCTGGAGCCCCGTCGTCCCTGATGATGCCACATCCGGGTTCATCTACGGCATGTGGGGGGTGACGCCGTCTCGCATCTGGGCGGTCTCGCGGACGGGCACCACTGGTCCCGGCGTTGGGGCGATCTGGGAGTACAACGGCACGCAATGGCTCATCGTGGCGCGGGACACGATCAACCTTACTGGCGTGTGGGCGAGCTCCGCGTCTGATGCTTGGGTGGTCGGGGATTTCGGCACGGTTCTTCACGGAACGCTTGCACACTGACGCGGGCCCACGCTAGCGCTTCGCGGCCTGATCGCCACGAGCCGAGTGCGCGTCGCACGCGCACCCGAGGGGGGAGGCACCAATGCGCCGCCAGTTGGTACTGATGGTGTGCGGCACGCTCCTGTCCAGGCTGATGGCCGCGCAGCAGGTCGCCAGTCCTAGCTCTTTCTGCTGGCGCGCCCGGCCAGTGGAGTACTGTCGGGCGACGATCCTCACGAACGCTGGCGGTTACCTGGTGAGCGGGCCAGCCTCCGGCCCCGGGGCCGTTGCCGACTGGGGTGTACTGATCAACACCGGCGCTCGAACCGCCCTCGGAGCATCGGTATTCGCCTCACAGAGCAGATATGGATTCGAGCTCGGCCCAGCGGTGCATTATCGTCGCTGGCTTGGCCCGGACCAGAGCATCGACCTCGCCTTGGGGATACCTCTGTTCAGTTCCGAAGGCTCCGTGGCCGTTGCGCCCTACGGCCTCGTCAAGTACAACCCGGTCCACTGGGCCGGACTCGCCGTGCGGCCGGAGTGGCGGCGCGGCTCCTACAATGGGCAACCGTACTCCTTCGTGATTTCAGTCGGAGCGGAGTTCGGTTGGGTCCCGGGGTCCGTCATGACCGTGGCCGGTGGAGTTGCGGCTCTCGCTTTGCTATCGTCCACTTCCAACTCGAACTAATTGGTGTCGGCAACGCGTGCAGCCTCGAAAAGAGGGCGCAATGTCACAGGTTAGCGGTTCTTCGTAGTCCCTTATCCTCTCGCCGCAGCATTTCTGCCATCTCCTCGCCGCAGGTGGATGACGAGCCATAAGCCGTAACGAGTAACGCTGCGCGCAAACCTTAGGCACAGAACTTGACCCTGTCCGCCCCCAAGGCGGGGCACATGGTCTCGCTGGTCTTTGCCCGCCACTCCCCGAGGAGCGACGCATCGATGGTCCGCAACACCCTCCGCACCGGACTCCATCGAGTCCTGGCGGTCATGACTCTGTGTGTGCTCATCACCTGCACCGATGAGCAGTCTCCGCTCGCTCCGCCGGATGCGGGGATCCCGAATTTCGCGGCTGGCGCGTCATTCAGCGGACCCGTGGTCTTCGTCGGGGCCGGCGACATCGCCGCCTGTAACAACGACAACGACGAAGCCACCGCGCAGCTGATCGACGGCATCCCGGGTACCGTATTCACGTCCGGCGACAACGCGTATCCCTTCGGCCGGACGATCGACTATCAAAACTGCTATGAACCCACCTGGGGCCGTCACAAGGCGCGCACCTGGGCGGCCATGGGTAACCACGAGTACGACTCGTCGGCTACCGCTGACCCCTCCTTTGACTATTTCGGGGACCGGGTCGGCCCCCGCGGCCTGGGTTACTACAGCTTCGATCTCGGGGCGTGGCACATCGTGGTGTTGAACGACAACGGCCAGTTCGTGCCGTTCACGGCGAATTCGACGCAGGACCAGTGGTTCCAGGCCGACCTCGCCGCGCATCCCAATCTTTGCACGCTCGTCATGTGGCACCAGCCGTATCTCTTCTCGAACAAGAATCCCTCCGGCTCCATCACCAGCCCCGCACGCAAGATCTTCTGGGACCGCGCGTACGCGGCGGGCGTCGACGTGGTGGTCAACGGCCACCAACACCAGTACGAGCGGTTCCTGCCCATGACCCCCGACCTGGTCGTGGACACCGACCGCGGCATCCACGCGTTCACCATCGGAACGGGTGGCGAGAGCACCGCGCAGCCCGTCCTCATCGCCCCGAACAGCGTCGTGCAAGCCGGGACCTTTGGCGTGATGAAGTTCACGCTGAAGGACGGCGGCTACGACTGGCAGTTCCTCCCGATTCCCGGCCAGACGTTCACCGACGCCGGTAGCGCCTCCTGCCACGACGCTCCCGGCGGCGTGTCGGCCACCCAGACGACCGTCACCGCGTCGCCGACCACCATCCTGAAGGGCACCGAGACTTCCACCATCACCGTCACGGCGAAGGATGCGAACGGCAACCCGGTGAGCGGAGCCTTCGTGTCGCTCTCGGCGACGGGAACCGGCAACACGCTGACCCAGCCCGCCGGTTACACCGACGTGAACGGCGTGGCAACCGGAACGCTGAGCTCGACCGTGACGGAGATCAAAACCATCTCCGCGGCGGTAAGCGGCATCGCAGTCGCACAAACGGCCTCAGTCAACGTGACGGCGGCCGTTTCCGCGTCGAAATCGAAGGTCGCGACCGCAGAGCGGTACATCGCCGTGGGAACGGGGACCTCGACCATCACGGTCACGGCGCTGGACGCCTCCGGGCGCCCCGTGAGCGGGGCCACCGTCACACTGCAGGCGACGGGAAGTGGGAACACGCTGACCCAGCCGACGGCCCTGACCGACGCGAGCGGTGTGACAACCGGTACGCTCAGCTCGACGGTTGCCGGGACGAAGACCGTCTCGGCCACGGCCAACGGCACGCTGATCAGCCAGACCGCGAGCGTGGCCGTCACGATGCCGTCTTCGTCAAGGTCGACGCTCTCGACCTCCCCGCTGTCGTTCACCGCGGGAACCGGCAGCTCCACCATCAGCGTCACGGTGAAGGACGGAGGCGGTCACGCGCTAGCCGGGGCCGCGGTCCTGTTGTCGGCGACCGGCACGGGCAACGTCGTGACACAACCGGCCGCGCTTACGGATTCCAAGGGAGTTGCGAAGGGCACCCTGGCGTCGACCGACGCGGGGGCAAAAGTCGTCTCCGCGACCGCGAACGGCGTCTTGATCACCAAGACCGCCACCGTGACGGTTAACGCGAACCCGGTGTCCGCCTCGTTGTCGACGGTCGCGGCTGCGCCCACTTCGGTCCCGACCGGCGCGACGTCGACGATCACGGTCACGGTGAAGAACAACAGCGGTCAACCGGTCAGCGGCGCCACTGTCGTGCTCGCCGCCACCGGGAGCGGGAATGCGCTCACGCAACCCGCCGGCGTAACAAATGCGAGCGGTGTCGCGACCGGGAGCCTCAGCTCGACCGTCGCCGAAACCAAAACGGTTTCGGCAACGGCGAACGGCATCGCGCTCACACAAACCGCGTCGGTGACGGTGACGAGTGGAGGCGTGTCCGCGTCTCAATCGACGCTGGGCGCTTCGCCAACATCCATCTCGGCGGGAAGCGGCACGTCCACGATTACGGTCACCGCCAAGGACGCCGGCGGGAATCCCATCAGCGGCGCGACGGTCGTGCTCGCGGCGAGCGGGACCGGCAATACACTCGTCCAGCCGGCAACAGTGACCGACCCGAGCGGCGTGGCGACCGGGACGCTCAGCTCGAGCGTGGTCGAGGCGAAGACCGTCTCGGCGACGGTGAATGGCGTCTCGTTGACACAGACTGCGACCGTGACGGTCACAGCGGGAAGCGTATCGGCCGGCCAATCGACGTTGGGCGCTTCACCCTCGACGATTCAAGCCGGGAACGGCACGTCCACGATCACGGTGACAGCCAGGGATGCCGGCGGCAACCCGATCAGCGGCGCAACGGTGCTGCTCGCAGCAACCGGAACAGGGAACACGCTCGTTCAGCCGGCCGGTGTGACCAACGCGAGCGGCGTCGCCACGGGGAGCCTCAGCTCGTCGGTGGCGGAAACGAAAACGGTTTCGGCGTCGATCAGCGGAACCGCCATCACCCAGACCGCCAGTGTCACGGTCACGCCGGTGACCATCTCCCCAACCTTATCGAGTGTCGGCGCCACCCCAGCATCATTCACCGCGGGTAGTGGGAGTACGACCATCACCGTGACCGTCCTGAACGGCAACGGCCAGCCGGTCAGCGGTGCGAACGTCGTGCTATCGTCCACGGGCACGCAGAACACGCTGCTCCAGCCCTCGGGTCCGACCGATGTCAACGGCGTGGCGACCGGAACGCTGTCCTCGAACAAGGCGGAGCTGAAGACGATCTCGGCCACCGCAGACGGCGTGGCGATCTCGCAGACCGCGGCCGTGACTGTAACGGCCGGGTCGGTCTCGGCAGCGACCTCGGTGGTCACGGCTGCGCCCACGAGCATTGCTCCGGGGACGGAAACTTCGACCATCCGGGTCACCGCGAAAGACGGGTTCGGAAACCCCGTCAGCGGCGCCACCGTGACGCTCGCCGCCACGGGCAGCGGCAACACGCTGACGCAGCCCGCCACCACGACCAATTCGATCGGGGTGACGTCCGGGACCCTCAGCTCCACGGTCGCCGAACCCAAAACCGTTTCGGCTACCGCCAACGGCGTCGCGATCGTGCAGACAGCGACGGTCACGGTGACGGCGCCGAGCGGGGGGGCCATCACGCACACGCTGCTCACCTCGGGTAACGACGTGAACAACGTGAAGATCTACACGACGGCGTCGATCGCCCCGGCGTCGAACGCTCTCGTGACCGTGGCCGTGGCCACGCACAATTCCACCAGCGCCGCACCGGTGCCGACCCTGACTGGTGGCGGGATGGCCAGCTGGGAAGTGGTCGCGACTATCACCTACGACACGGTCGGCCTGCCTCGCAAGCGCGTAACGATCTTCCGCGCCATGAGCCCGTCGCCAGGCAGCGGTCCGATCACCATCACGTCGAGCGCCACGCTCTCGAACTGTCAATGGATCGTGTCGCAATGGAGCGGCGTCGAAACCGGCGGCACGAACGGGTCCGGCGCCATCGTCCAAACCGGCACGAACGCCGCCGACACGGTGACGACCCTCGCTACGTCGCTCGCAGTGTTCGGGAACGGGGCGAACGTGGCCTACGGCGTGTTCGGCGTTAACAGCAATGTGGTCGCGATCACGCCCGGCACGGGATTCACCGAAATCGACGAGCAGCCGTCGACCGAGAGCACGGCCGCCGACCTGTTCGCCGAATGGGCGGTCAATCGGCCCTGGATCAACGCGATCTGGGCGAAGAAGAACGCGGCGGCCTTGGGGGTGGAGATCAAAGCGGCGCCCTGAACGTACCAGCGCATGACGCGGTCGTGGCGCGACGGCGCTCGCAAGGGCAGCTTATCGCTCATGCGTCCCAATGTTGAGCCACAGGATCCCGACTTCCGTGCGCGGGTCAAGGACAGCTTCTCACATCAAGCATTCATGGCAACGATCGGCGCTTCCTTGCAGCTCGTTGAACCGGGGGAAGTGCACATCGCACTGCCGTTCTCAACGCAGCTGTCGCAGCAACACGGCTACTTGCATGCCGGGGCGACAGCCGCTATCGCCGACAGCGCCAATGGATATGCCGCGCTTACGTTGGCACCGGCCGGTGCCGATGTGTTGGCGGTGGAGTTCAAGATCAACCTGATGGCGCCGGCAGCGGCGCCCCGATTCCTCGCCCGCGGCAGAGTCCTCAGGCCAGGTCGTCGCCTTTCTGTTTGCCTTGCCGAAGTCGTCGCCTTAAACGATGCGAGTCAGGAAGTAATCGCGACCATGCTCTCGACGATCAGCATCAGAGCGGGGGGTCAGCCGGCCTGACACGCGGCAGCCGGCCGGAAACGACGCTTCGGTATCCAGATCCAGCCGACGGGCCCGACATTGTCGAGGTCTACGAGCGCGCTTGCGCGGGCTGTCCAGAGCGCATCACGTTAGGCGGCGGAATGTGACTACCAGCCAACCCCGGAGTACCAATGACTGCAGCCGGCGTATTCGGTAAGCTCCAGTTGAGAGATGAGACCGAGATTGTGGTCCTCAACGCACCGCCGAGCTTTGAGTCCGCGTTGAAGCAGTTGCGCGGCGTCACAATCCATCGGACGGTATCTCGCTCGCCCATACGGTTCGCCCTCGCCTTTGTCGCTCGACAAGCTGAATTAGCACGCG
>DASRJA010000226.1:0-13449 GCA_035649695.1 Mycobacterium sp.
GGCCTTCCAGCTGCTGACCGGCACGCCGCCCTTCCAACACTCCAACCCCGCTGTGGTGATCAGCCAGCACCTGACGGCGGATCCGCCTGCGATCGGGACCCGCCGTCCCGAGTTGTCCAGCCTTGGACCGGTATTCGACAAAGCGCTTGCCAAGTCACCCAACGGGCGGTACGACCGATGCGTTGATTTCGCACGCGCCCTCGCCCATCACATAGGTACCGAGAACCAACAGCTCAGCGCTGACGCGACGATGTTGGCGCACGCCGCGACGGGCCCGCGGCACGCCAAGGCGCAGAGCAAGCCGCGACGGCGCGTTGTCCTCCCGGTGGCCATCATGCTCGTCGTGATCGCTGTCGTTGCAATCGGTTTCGTGCTTTTCGACCGGATGCGCGACCGCACCGCAGAAGCCAAGCCGCAATCGCCATCCGCACCGTCCGCTCCCGCGTCGCCGGGCAATGTCACGTTGCCGGTGGTGGTCGTCGGCGCCAAGTGCGCGACGTTGGGTGCGGCGGCCATCACCGAAGGCGGCACGCCGGCGTACTGCGCGCACCTGCCCACGACGAATGCCACGATCTGGTCGCTGTATCCGGGCGAGATCTCCAGCCCGACTGCCACGGCCGGGCCCAACGACGAGGTATATCCGTCGGAGACCGAATCACCTGTGCTGGTATGCATGGAGCAGACCGGGCAATCGCGCCTGGACTGCCACGACGACATTCTGCAGAGCAACGCAACGGCTACCGCGACGCCGTCGCCATGAAACGACTCGGGTTCGCGGCCCTGCTGTTCCTGGTTGCAGCGTGCACAGGCGGACAGCCTGTCGCCGAGAACTCGCCGTCGACGCCGACCACAGAGCCGATTCCGTCCACACGGAACATCATCACCGAGGGTCTCCACGACAAGCGCGTGGGTCAGCCGGGCGGGTTCGGCTGTGGGGAGGGCCCGGACGCAGTGTGCGATGTCACGTTCACGGTCACGGCGATCGAGCAGGATCCGCCATGTCCGGGCGGCATGCTGCCAGCGGGAAAACGATTGCTGCGCATTGAGGTCGACGCTCAAGCGCCCCTGGCGTACCAGTACGAGCCACCACCGACGGCGCTAATGCTTTCGCACTGGGCCCTGGAGACCGCAGACGGCGCAATGCATTACGACCTTCAGATGGTTGACGCCTGCAGCCCGCGTCCAGGAGTGTTCGCGGGACGACTCGCCCCCGCTACTCATCCCCGTGACAGCGTGGTGGTCATCGCGCCGAGCCAGGTCACGTTCCTGTGGCTGGGGTACGAAAAGACCGCGTATCGCTGGCCCGTGCGGCCACCGATCTGAACCCGCGATGAGTTTGGCGGCCGCCGGTTGTCAGAAACTCCATGAGGAAAACCACGGCAGGCATGTTCATCGCGCTCGACGGCGTCGTGGAGGCGCCAGATCAATGGCACTTCCCGTACTTCAACGACGAAATGGGCGCCGCGGTCGGCGGCCAGCTCGGGTCGGCCGACACCATACTGCTCGGCCGCGGGACCTACGACAGCTTCGCCGGCGCGTGGCCGGACCGTGAAGCAGGCGGCGGCGAGGACGCGGAGTTCGCCAAGAAGCTTGGCGACACCCGCAAGGTCGTGGTGTCACGCCAGCAGCTGCAATTCGCGTGGCGGAACTCCGAGCAGCTCAAGGGCGACCTCGCCGAGGGTGTTGCGGCGCTGAAGAACGAACCGGGCGGCGACATCGGGATCAGCGGTTCGGTGTCGGTGGTTCGCCAACTACTGGCCGCCGGTCTACTCGACGAGTTGCATCTGCTCGTGCACCCGATCGTGGTCGGCAAGGGCATGCGCCTGTTCGACGAGGGTCAGTCGGTTCCGCTAAAGCTCTTGTCGTCTCAGACGTTTGAGACCGGAGTGGTGTACCTCGTCTACGCTCCGGCCGAGGCGCCCGCTGCAGCCGGTTACGACGAGGCCAAGGCGCACCTGCCGCAGAATGACTAGATCGGTGGCAGTTCGAGCCAGTCGTCGACCATGAACGTGTCACCACGCGCGACCACCGTCGCACCGCCACGGCCGGGATAGTGCGCCGGAATCACCGCGGCGCGGCGGCGGGACGCCTCGGTGAGCACTCGCTTGCGGGTCACCGCGGCCATTGCGAAGTCGTCATCGAACGCGCACGGATCCATAGGGCGATGCATCTGGATCGGGCAGTGCGTGAGGTCGCCGACGAACACCGCGGGCTTACCCGCGTCCAGCCACAGCACCGACGAACCCGGCGTATGACCCGGCGCAGGTCTCAGCCGAAGCGACTCGCTGAGCTGGTGGTCCTCCGACCACAGCTCCATCTGCTCCTCGACGGGAACGATGCTGTCTGCAAACATGATTCGCCAACCCGCTTGCCGTGCCGCGTCGGCCTCGGTGCGCGGCGCGGACCAGTCGTCGGCGTTGTCCGGGTGGAAGTGCCGATAGTCGGCCTCGGGCATCACATAACGGGCGTTGGGAAAGGTCGGCACCCAGTCGTCGCCATCGCGCATCGTGTTCCAGCCCACGTGATCGGAATGGATGTGCGTGTTGACGACGACGTCGACGGAATCGGGCTCGACGCCCGCGGCACGCAGTGCGTCGAGGAAGTCGGTGTCCAAATGATCGATCGGCGGCATCGCCGGGCGGTCGCGGTGGTTGCCCGCGCCTGTGTCCACCAGAACTGTCAGGCCGTCCACCTCGATGACCCAGGTCTGCAGTGCGATCCGCCAGCCCGCGTCGCTCCAGAACATCGGCGTGTAGTCGGCGGCCAGCTCACTCCACGCCTCGGTGGGCGTCTGCGGAAACAACTCGAAGGAAAGCCCGGCGACCTGCCACTCAACCACGCGGGCCAGCACCGCGTTTCCCAGCCTCATCATGCGTCGATGACAGCGACGGCGTCTACCTCGATCAGGTAGTCGGGCTGCGACAACGTTTCCACGCCCAGCAGGGTGTCGGCGGGCTTGTGGTCTCCGAACAGCGCGACGCGGCCCTCCTCGATGACCGGCAGGTACTCGGGCCGGTGTCCCACAACGTAAATCGTGATCTTCGCGACCTGTTCGGGCCTGGCTCCCGCGGCCGCGAGCGCCCGACCGAGATTTGCGAAGACCTGCCGAGCCTGAGCCGCAAGGTCACCGGCGCCGACAAGGTTGCCGTCTACATCTTCGGGTTCCTGTCCGGCGATGAACACCAATCTGTTTCCGGTCGCGACAACGACATGGGTGTACGTCGATGGTGTCGGCAGATCGGCGGGGTTGATGCACTCGAGCGCCATGGATCCACCCTACGGACCGATGCGGATCCTGCCGGGCTTCCACAACCCGCTGTGCGTTGCCGTGCCGAATTCAAACTGCGCGGCCTCGGCGTTCACGATGGTGTCGAACTTGCGCAGCGATCCCCAGTCACGGCCCCAGTCGTGCGACAGGTACGTCGCCATCACGTGTGCCCGCAATAGCAGGTCGGTGATGCCCAGCAGGCCGCCGTTGAGGCCGTCCTCCCAGGTGTCGGTGTCCTTGCGCTTGGCGTTGTAGTCGGGCGTGATCCGGAACTTCGGAATCTGCGTCACACCGTTGGCGTGCAGCATCGGCTGCTGGCACGGGAAGGCAAGGCCCACAGCCCAGTCCATCAGCACTGGCTGATCCGAGCCGACATATTCCTGCACCGAACGCAGCTCGGGCACGCGTGGCGGCGTGACCGCGATCCAGTCGCCCGGCGTCAAGGACAGGTCCTCGGCGACCACCCGCACCGCGACCGCGTCGGCGGGAATCTGCGCGCGCGGGAATCGCAGGTTGCGCCACGACGGAATCGGCCCGATGTCGTATGGCACCAGCCTGCCCGCTGGCACCGGCGCGCCGTCCGGACCGGGCCGCGCATATTCCAGTTCGACCTTCTGCCCGTCGGTGCGCCCGTTGAACACGCTGTCGCCGGTGATGGTGCCCGCGGCGGTGATCACCACGAGCGGATGCGCGTCGTCGGGACGAGGCAGCTGATACCAGGCCGAGGTCAACCGGCTCTGCTGTTGCGGGCCCTCAATGTACGTGCCCGCCAATGGAACTCGCGCCGGAGCAAGACCGTACGGCAGCGGAACCGTCGAGCCGTTGACACCGGGTGTCTTGAGCTTGATGGGTTGATCCCAGTCGTAATCGGTGCCGGGCATCGGCAGATTCATCCGGATCGTCTCGGCGACAATCTTTTCCGGCACACCGCTGGGGGCGAAGCCCACCGGCCCGACACCGCCGAGTGGGCCCAGCGGGCCGTAGTTGCCGGGCAGCGGCGTCAGGAAGCCGTCGTTGGCGTCGGGTTCGACGAGCACGTCGTCGGCCAGGCCGCAGCCGCCGGTGAAGGCGCGCAGATTGGCCCACGCGTTCGAGTAGGTCGGGTACTGGCGCACGATGCCGGCAGTCATCGACCCGACGAACACCACCACCATGAAGCCCGCCGCGAGCGGGATGGGCGCGGCGGTCAACGCACGCGCCACCCGGCCTTCACCGTGGTCGCGGGGCGCGAAGTGCAGCCAGAAAGCGTAGATCGCGGTGATCACGAACAGGATGAAAAAGAGGAAACTGCCGGTGATTCCGACGATCTTCGGTGTGGCGTTATTGAACGGCACGCCATAACTCGACACATACCACCAGCCGTTGGTGGTGGCGAAACACAACGCCAGGGTGAAGAACACCGCGGCCAGGAAGGCCATCCGATTGCGGGACCATCGCATCACCGCAGGGGATACCAGCACCGTGGCCACCGCCGCCATCGCGGCGCCGACCGCTGCGAAAAGGCCGAAGTGGTGCACCCACTTGGTGGGCGTGAACATCAGGAAGAACATGGTGCCGAAGATGACGCCCATCAACCGCCACACCGGGCCGCGCGCGACCCCGGGAACACGCTTGCGCCGCAACATGACGAACATCGCCGTGAACAGGCACAGCGCGGTGATCAGAAAACCGAACCGGCGCGACAGCGAGCCGTCGACCGTCGGCAGGATCAGGTAGTAGTAGCGCAGGTTCTCCGTGTACCACGCCTGGCTGGGCCCGATCGCGGTGCGAATCCTGGTGGCCTCCAACACCGTTGCCAATGTCTGGTCCGCGAACACCACGGTCAGCACGACGGTGCCTGCCGCCAGCAGTGGCGCGACCAGCGGCCAGGTGCCGACGACGCGGTGTCGCTTGACCAGGATTCGCAGAATCGGCCGGCCGCCCGCGAGCAGCGCCGCGACGGCGATCAGACCGGACGGCTGGATGCCCAACGTGAATGAGGCGGTCAGGATGGCCAGTGCCGCGGGCGTCATGCGGCCCGAGATGATCGCGCGCTCGATCAGCACATAGGTGATCAGCGCGCCGGTGGCGATCTGTCCCTCGGGACGCAGCCCGTTGTTGAACGGCATCCACGCGGCCAGCAGCACCAGGCCCGCAGCCCACACCGCGGGCTTGCTCGCCGCGACCGCCGGTCCCAGCCGGGGCAGCACTTCGCGAGAAAGCAAGAGCCAGCACACGATCCCGCAGACCAGATCGGGCAGCCGGATCCAGATACTCGCGTCGCTGACACTGGTCATCAACGCCAGCAGGTTGTAGTACCAGCCGAACGGGTCTTCGGGGCTGCCGAACCAGCGGAAGTAGTTCGACATGTAGCCGGCGTGCCCGGCCACGCGGGCCATCTGGAGTATGTAGCCGTCGTCGGATGAGTTCGCGCCGAGCACATGCCACACCAGGAAGCCGCCGACCACCACGACATCGGTGGCGGAGAACGTGCGCCATCGCTGCGGAATCCACCGTTGCATCCGGTGGCCGTCGAGTCGGTCCAGCCGCCACAAGGCGACCAGCGCGACGATCGTCGAGATGATGGCCAGCACCATCGCCGCCAGCTTCAAAGCCGTTGGCTTGGTGGAGAACCGGGTGTCGATCACTGCTGACGCGCTCAATCCCGGAGGCGCGGGTCCGGTCAGGTCGGTGAAGATGCCGACGATCGCCGGACGCAGGTTCGGGTCGGGGAATCCGGTCCGCTGTTCCTTGCCGGTGGTGGGGTCGGTCAGTCCGACGAAGGTGGCGAAGGTGCCCGCCTCCGACGAGGTGATCTCGATGCGCTGACATTCGGGTGCGGCCACCCGCGCCCTCGGCACACTTGCAATCACCACGTTGCGGTCGGTGATGTCGACCCGCTGGGCGTTGACGTTGACGAACAGCGACTGCAGCGCCGCCTGCTTGCCGTCCTTCGGCGCGGTGCTCAGCACCACGCCGCCTGCGGGCGGCATCGCCCGGATCACACCGCACGGCACCGTCACCGTCATAGTCACCGGCACCTGCGAAATCAGCGGCGCGGTGACGTTATTCAGCTGACCGTTCTGCGGCCAGTTCAGCGTCGCCGTGGTTTGTACGACCGGCAGCAGGGGCGTCGCGACCGACAGCACGAAGCCGATGAGGCCCGCGATCGTCGCCGTCCACCGGGCGATCCTGACGTCTTGGCTCATGGCCCGACTCCGGCTCGTCCCCTGCCCTTCGGGCGTGGGCCCACCGGTCCTCGCTCGTTCCTCGCTGCGATCCTCACTCGCCTTCGTCCCGCGGGTCATGGCAAGGCCCTAATCGGTCCACTGCGGCTCCACCCGAACACGCGCGCCGAGCCCTGATCGATGACGGCGTTGGGCGCGACCGACGCGGGTACGACCCGGTCGTAGCGCTCGATCCAGCCCCAGTCGCGGTACCAGTCGTCGCGCAGATACGTCGGAACGGTGGAGGTGCGCAGCAGCGACTGGATGAACAGGAACGGGCCGCCGCCCTCGGCGGACTGCCACTGCTTCGACGACACCACCACCTGCTTGAAGTTCGGAAGGATGCGATACTCCGGAAGTTCGGCAACGCCAAGGTGTTCGGAGAACGGGCGCTGACACGGGAAGTTCGCCGCGGTGGCGATGTCCATCAGCACCGGCGTCTGCGAGCCGAGGAGTTGTTGTGCGGTCTCCAGTACCGGCACCCGGGGCGGGGTGAACGCAAACCATTGGTCGGTCGACAGGTTCGGATCGTCGGCGACGATGCGCGCGACGTTGGCCTCCGGCGGCGCCCACGCCAGCGGGAATCGCAGGTTGCGCCAGGCCTTTTGGGGGAAGATGTCGATCGGCTGAACCTGGCCCAGCGGCTGGAAGCTGCCGTCGGGACGATGCACGCCCCACTGCAGCTTGAGCGACTGGCCGTAGTTGAACGAGCCGTCCTCCTCGTAGTACCAGATCGCCCCGGCAGCGGCGACCGTCACCAACGGACGATCAGGGGCGCGAGGCGGAAGCTGATACCACGCCGAAGTGACCTTGGCTGCAACGGTGTTCTCGTTGTAGCTGCCCATCACCGGCGTGCGTTTGGGGTCGAGACCGAACGGCAGGTAGACGTTGGAGCCGTTGATGCCGACGGGCCCGTAGCCACCGCCAGTGCCCGCCGCATAGCCGATGCCGATGTTCGGCTCGTTGGGAGACCCGGGGGAGTTCACGGTGCCGGGGTTGGCGGTGACCGGCTCGGCCGGTTCCAGAGTGTCGCTCACCCCGTCGGGTGTGAAGCCGACCGGACTCTCCCCGCCAAGCGGCCCGTACTGGCCGAAGCGCTGACCCGGAACAGGTTGCAGCAGACCGGCATTCGTATCGGCCTCGACGAGCACGTCGTCGGCCATCGCGCAGCTGGAGCTCGACAGACCCGACGTAAGCGCGTCGACGTTGGCCTTGGCAGTGGTGTAGATGGGATAGCGCTGCGCGGCGCCCTTGGCCATCGAACCCACTTCGAGCACGACCATGATGACCGCGACCACCAGCAGGGGCGTCGACGCCAGCACCCGGTTGCGGCGGGTATTGGCGACCTCGGTGTGCCCGGCGTAGTCCATCCGGAAGTGCAACCAGCCGGCCAGCAGCCCGGTCGCGATCGCCAGCGCCAGGAAGATCCCCGTCACCGGGATCCCGACGATGACCGGCTGCTTGTCGAACCACGGCACTCCGTAGTTGCCGACGTAGAACCAGCCGTTGATACCCGAAGTGGCCCAGGCCAATACGAACAGCAGCGCCGTCACATATACAGCCAGGTTTCGACGGCTGTGCAGCCCGACCCTGGCGAATGCGAACGCCGTCACGCCACCCAATGCGCCTGCGAGGCCGGCGAATGCGCCGAACTGCACGGCCCACTTGGTCGGCGTGAAGGTCAGCAGCAGCAGACCCACCGCCGTGGCGCCGATCAACCGCCACACCGGGCCCTTCGCCATGCCAGGCATGCCACCCCGCCGCAGCAGCACCGCCAGCATGCCGAACAGGCACAGCATCAGCACCAGCACGGCGAAGCGACGGGTCAGCGAGGAGTCGGCGCTGTCTTCGACCGTAAGGAAGTAATAGCGCAGGAAGTCCTGATACCAGGGGATCGTCGGGCCGACTTTGTATTTGATGCGGGCGGATTCCGCGACGGTGGCCAGCGTCTGGTCCCGGAACATGACCACAAAAATCAGCGCCAGCGCGGCCGCCAGCGGAGCCAGCTGGGCGAGCAGTCCGTCAATCGGGCGCCTGCTCGGGATGATTCGCGCGACGGCTCGCGCGCCGACGAGTAGCGGGGCGATCGCGATCAGGCCCTGCGGCGCCAGCGTCACGCTGAAGACGGCGACGATGATCGCGACCGCAGCGGGCCACAGCCGCCGGGTGGCGATCGCGTCCTCCACCAGGATCCACGCCGCGAGCGCACCGAATGCGATCAGCGGCTCGGGCCGAAGGCCGTTGTTGAACGGCAGCCACGCCGCCAGGAACACCGCTCCCGCAGTCCAGACCGCGACGCGGTTGTTCGCCAGCCGCCTGCCCAGTCGCGGTAGCACACAGCGGCTGATGATCAGCCAGGTCCCGATTGCCGCCGCGGTGGCGGGCAGCCGCATCCACACGCCTGCCGTGGTGATCGCCGCCATGTGCGCGAGCACCGACTGATACCAGTCGAACGGTGCCTCGGTTGCACCGAAGAAGCGGTAGTAGTTGGCCGCATAGCCCGCGTCGGCGGACACCCGCGCGATGGTCAGGTTGTACCCGTCATCGGACGAGGTCGAGCCGATCAGATGCCAGAGCAGCAGCGTGCCGATGACCCCGACGTCGACGATCCACGTCGACAGGCTCACCCGCCAGAAGCGCCGCCAGGCGTCGCGCACCCTGCGACCGCTTCGGCGGTCCAACACCGCAAGGGCGACGATCGACGCCACCACACAGACCACGCCGAGAACCATCACTCCGAGCTTCAGCGCGGTCGGCGATGTGATGAACCGGGTGTCCACGTCGATGCGGGCGGACAGCCCCGGCTGAGCAGCCACCTGCAGGTCGGTGAACACGCCGGTCACCTGAGGCTTCTTCTCCGCGGAGAGTGTGCCGGTCGCGCCAGGTATGCCGACGAAGTCGGCCCCGACGGCACCCGGGTTGGCCCAGACGTGCAGGGCGCTGCATGCGCCGGACGCGACGGCAGGGCGCGGCGCCACCGCGGCCACGGAGTCACGGAAGGCGACGACGACGTTGGCGGCGTTGGCGGTGACGAACAGCCCGTTGCGGCTGGACTCGATGCCGCCGGGCGGGTTGGTGGAAAGCACCACACCGCCTGCTGCGGGCAGGGTGGCGATCGTCCGGCACGGAATCGAGACGTCCAACGCCTGCGGGGCGCCGGATACCAGCGGCGCGGTGACGTCGCTGACCAGTCCGTTCGGCCCCGGGGCCTGCGGCCAGACGATGGTCGCGGTGGTCTGCTTGACCGGTAGCAGCGGCGCCAGCCCGCACAGCAGCACGCCCGCAATGCCTGCGACGACGGCGATCAGCCGGGCGATGCGGTGGGCAGGCACGAGGCTCGATGGTAGGCGACGGACTTAATGGCGCAGCGGCGCCGGGCTCCAGAGTCCGCTACGAGTTGCCGAACCGAGATCCAGCCGTGCCGGTTGGGCGTTCGGGTAGTACGGCGTGAGCTGCTGCAGCGCGCCCCAGTCGCGGAACCAGTCGTCCTTCAAATAGGTCGGCACGGTGGTGGGCCGTAGCAGCAGTTCGGTGATGCCGAGCGGCCCGCCGCCGAGGTTGTCCATCACCGGCGAGTTGGCCTCCGCGCCGAACCGGTCGGGCAGGATGCGCCACTTCGGCACCTCGACGACGCCGTACTGATGACCGAACGGGCGCTGGCACGGGAACGCCATGCCGACCAGCCAGTCCAGCAGCACGGGGTCCTGCGAGCCGACGACGTCCTGCAGCGTGCGCAGCTCGGGGATCCGCGGCGGGGTGACAGCGATCCAGTGCTGGGGGTTGAGGTCGTCGTCGGTGGCAACCAGCCGGATCCGGGTGGCGTCACGGGGTATCGCTGCCATCGGGGCCCGCAGGTTTCGCCACGCCGGGGCGGACCCGACGTCGGCGAAGCCCACGCCTCCAGCCGGCTCGCCCTTGTCGTTGGCCCACTGCACGATGACCTCGCCGGGATCGAAGCGCCCGGCCGCCGAGACGACGAGCAGCGGGCCGGCCTTGTCGCGGGGCGGCAGTTGGTACCACGCGGAGCGCAGCACGGCCGGCTGCTGGGTGCCGCTGCGCCAGCTGCCCATCACCGGAGTGCGGGCCGGATCGAGGCTGTAGGGCAGCCGGGCCCGCGATCCGTTGACGCCCGCCGCGGCGGTGGTGCCGCCCTCGGTGCCTGCCTCGTTGGCGCTGACCGTGCCGGTTTCGGTGTCGGCGAAGTTGAACGTGCCCGGCGACTCCATGACCGGGTCGGCCGACACGTCGGCGGGAATGCCGTTGGGGCCGAAGCCTTCTGCAGTGACCGAGCCCAAAGCCTCGCCGACCGGTACGCCGATCGGACTCAGAAGTCCGGCGTTGGAGTCCTGTTCGACCATGACGTCGTTGGCCAGCCCGCACGTCTTGCCGGCGAGTGCTTCGAGGTTCGAGCGGCCGTTGCTCCATCCCGGGTATTGGTCGATCATCGCCAGTGTCAGCGAAAGCACTTCGAAGAACACCAGTAGCCAGGCGGCAATCGCCAATGGGGACTGCACCATTCGCTGCCAATTGCGCCGGGTCGGCGGCGATTCGTCGCGGCCGGAGAAGTGGAACCACGCTGCCACCAGTAGCGCCAGCACCGACAGACCAAGCAGGAACGTGGTGAAGCCGAACCTCCACTCGGGGAACTGATTCGACCATGGCACACCGAAGTTTGAGACGTACCACCAGCCGTTGACGGTGGCGAACGACAACGCCATGACGAACAGCACCGTGGCGGCGAACAACGCCCGGTTGCGTCGCGACTTCATCGCCGTCGCGGTGATGGCCACCGCGGCCAACGCCCCGAGCGATCCCGCGAGGCCGGCGAACACGCCGAAGTGATGTGTCCACTTGGTGGGGGTGAACATCATCGCCAGGAACGAGATGATTGTGATGCCGACGATGCGTCGGCTCGGGCCGAGCGCCGTGCCGGGAATCCGGCCCTTGCGCAACGACATTGCCACCGAAACGGCCAGCGCCAGCAGCAGCGTCAGCACCGCGAACCGACGCGCCACCGAGCCGTCGGGGCTGGTGGTGAATAGCCGCTCGTAGCGGATGTGCTCGTCGAACCAGCTCAGGCTGGGCCCGACCGCGGACTTGAAGGTGCTGGCCTGAATCTCGCCGACCAACGTCTGGTCGCGGAAGATCAATATGATCGTCACGGTGCAGGCGGCCAGGATCGGGGCCAGCAGGGCCAGATGGCCGAACCGCGAAGTATGGCGGGCCACAATGGTTTTCAGCGGACCGACCGCGACAAGGAGGGCGCCGACGGCAGCGATGCCCGTCGGCCCGGAGAACAGCGTGAGCGCGCCGATGACTATCGCAATGGCCACCGGCAGCATGCGGTTCGTCGCGACGCCCCGCTCGACCGAGCACCAGGTCAGCAGAATGCCAAGGGCGATAATCGGTTCCGGCCGCAGCCCGTTGTTCAGCGGCAGCCAGAACGCCAGGAACATGCCCGCAGCCGTCCACGCTGCGACGCGGCTGGTCTTCACCGCGTGGCCGAGTCGCGGGATGACTTCGCGGCTGATCAACCACCAGCACGCCAGCGCCATCACCAAGGTGGGCAGCCGTACCCAGGCGCTGTTGGTGCTGACGTGCGCCCACAGCGCCAGTAGGTCGTAATACCAGCCGAACGGCGCTTCAGGCGTACCGAACCATCGGTAGTAGTTGGCCATGTAGCCGGCGTGCTCGGACACTCGGGCCATGGTCAGGATGTAGCCGTCGTCGGATGTGTTGGCGCCCACGAAGTGCCACCACACCAGTACGACCGTCACGATTCCGTCGAGCGGCGTCACCGACCACCACTTGCGTGGCAGAACGCGTTTGACCCGCCTGCCGTCGGCGGTGTCCAGGACGTGCAGCGCGCCGAGGGCGATTCCCGTCAGCGCGACCCCGACGACCATCGCCAGCATTTTCAACAGCGTCGGCGACGTGCTGTAGCGGGAATCGATAGTCGCCGAGAACTGCAGGCCCGGCGGCGCCGGTCCGGACAGATCGGTGAAGACGCCGACGATCTGCGGGCGGAAGTCGTAGCCACCGCGCTCGCCACGCAACGGCTTGCCGGGATCGTCGGAATCGCGACCCGTCACCAGGCCGACGAATTCGCCGGCGACCTTGTCCGCGTGCGCGGTGAACGTGAGTCGCTGGCACGCCGGGCTGAGCACCTGGTTCAGCGGGGCGACCACCACCGGGGTGTTGCGGACGATGACGAGCAGATCGTTGTTGACCCGTTCGATGAGCAGCCCGCGGTCGACGGCTTTCGGCGCCTGCTTCGGCACCGTCGACAACAGCACCGTGCGGCCCCGGTTCTCCGGCCCCGCCAGCCCCGCGGCCGCGCTGCACGGAATGGTGATGTTCAAGTCGGTGGCGACGTATCCGATCAGCGGCGCGTTGACGCTCTGCAGCACGTCGTTCTGCGGCCAGTTGAGCTGGGCCGTGGTCTGCGTCACGGGCAGCAGGGGAGTGGCGATCGCCAGCGCCGCGCCGAGCAACCCGGCGACGATGGCGATGATGCGCGCGGTGCGATGGTTGCCCGCTGCGGTCACGGGGCTTGATGGTAATTGGCCTGTTTGCGGCGCCGTGTCCGTGGCCATCAGCCCGTCCTGATCGCCAGCACGAAGGGCCCGACGGTGGAGACGTCGAATCGCGGGTCGTCGAACAGTGCCTTGTCCAGTGCGACGTGGTAGCGGCGGACGTTGGGCTGGTTCGGGTAGACGTCCGAGGCCAGCCGCAGGGTGTAGGCGTCGTTGGCGCCGCGGCGCATCAAGAACACGGTAGGCGGCTTCCACGGCAGTTTGTCGAGCGAGGCGATGAACTGGTCAGCGGTGGTCAGCGTGGCCCAGTTTTCGACCGCGGCCGCGCGCTGGTCGAACTGCGCGAGCGGATTTGCGTAGTGCGACGTCAGACCCTGGAAGCCGTAGTACGGGTAGTAGGACAGGAAGCTGTAGTCCGCAGTCAGCAGAACCGTTTCGT
>DASRJA010000227.1:0-11533 GCA_035649695.1 Mycobacterium sp.
CGTCCTGACGACAGCGACGGTTTCCGTGAGGCATGGGCGATCCTGGAGCAACTGTGGAAGTCCACCGTGGCGCGGGCGATGACGTTCCCCCCGGCAGCGCTTCACGACAACGTCGACGACGAGTGGTCGTTCATCGAGACGCTGCGGCATCTCAACTTCGCCGCCGCGGCATGGGTGGGCCGGATGGTGCTCGGCAACACCTCGCCCTGGCACCCGTTGGACCTGCCGTGGGATCAAGCACCTGGCTGGGACGGCGTTCCGTGGAACCGCGAGGCGCAACCCTCGCTCGACGAGGTGCTCGCTGTCCGACGCACACGCCAGGCGATGGTCCGGCAGGTCCTAGAAACAGTGACCGACGACCACCTGGTCACCTACGTCACTCGCTCCGAGCCGGGCTGGCCCCGAATGGAGAACTTCCCGCTGAAGGAGTGCCTGCTCATCGTCCTCAACGAAGAGTGGCAACACCGGCTGTACGCCGAACGTGACCTTGATGCGCTGGAGACGGCAGGCTGACGCCGTCTACTTTGGTCCCGGCAGCCGCAGTGTCAGGCGCGCCCCGCCCAACGGACTGGCTTCCAGCGCGGCGGTACCGCCGTGAAGCTCGGCCTGCTGGGCCACCAGCGCCAGGCCAAGGCCAGAGCCCGACCGGGCCGCCGTCGTGCCGCGTGAGAAACGCTCGAAAACTGCGGCGCGCTCCCCTTCCGGTACACCGTCGCCGTTGTCGTCAACGATGATCTCGACGCCGTCGCTGGAACTTTCTGCGCTGAGCCGGATTTCGGTGGCTCCTCCGTGTTTGACCGCGTTCGTGATCGCGTTGTCGATCACCAGCCGCAGGCCCGCGGGCAGCCCCACCATCAGTACGGTGGTCGAAGACGCAAGCGACACATGCAGATTGGGGTAGTTACGTATCGCGTCGTGCGCTGCGCGATCCAGCAGATCGGTGATGTCGACCGGGACGAAATCGTCGACAGTGGTCAGTTCGCCCTGAGCGAGCCGTTCGAGCGCGGTGAGCGTCGCCTCGATTCGGGTCTGCGTCCGAATGATGTCGCCCACCACTTCTTTTCGTTGCTCGTCGCGCAGATTGAGCGTGGACAGCACCTCGAGGTTGGTGCGCATCGCAGTCAACGGCGTGCGCAATTCATGAGAGGCGACCGCGGCGAAGTCGCGGGCAGATTCCAGCGCGGCCCTTGTCCGCTGCTGTTCGTCGCCGATCCGGGCCAGCATTCCCTCGACCGCCTCGGCGATTTCGACCGCCTCCTGCACGCCGCGCACCTGAACCTCATCGGGTTTCGACTGAGCGTTGATGGCCCGTGCCCGCTGGGCCAGTAGCCGGAACGGATTGATCATGATCAACCACATCACCCAGCCCACCAGAACAGTGCCCACGATGACGCCGCCGCAGATCAGCAATACGCGCCGGTGAAGTTCGTCGATGCGGTTCTGTGTTTCTGCCAACGGCGCGCCGACCGCGACCGAGGCCACCCCGGCGGAAAACGTCCGGACCCGATACTCGACACCGTTGATCGTGGTGTTGGCGTAGCCGTTGTCGAACTGCGGCAGCACGATGTCGCTCGGCACGGAGACGGCGGTGCCCCCGATGCGGGCGGTGCGCACCAGGCCTCCGTTGGGGGCGGGCTGGTTGGTGGGCGCATTCTGTGCGGTGAGCAGCAAGCTGCTGATGTCACCCAGACTGCTCACCGAGTCGAGGCGACGGTCTAACTGGCTGTACTGGTCGTTGGTCACCCCGAACCACACCCACGCGCCGAGGGTGATGACCAGTGCGACCACGGAAAGCGCCGCGACGATGACGATGATGCGCAACGAGAGCACACGTGTCGGCAGCTGGTTGAGCCGTTGACCGAGGTGCACTAGGACGCTCGCCGCGCGGGACCATACATGCCTGCCATCTTGCCGGATGTTAGCGGTTGCTGATTACCGCATCGCAGGCGAAAGTCGCGCCGTATGGTCGGGATGTAAACGACCCACCTGTGGGCCGTCGTCGAAGCTGGCTTGAAGAGGAGCATTGACCCATGGCCATCATCGAAGCGGACGCCGCGCCGCAGACACCGTTTGAGCGCGAGGTCGCCGCCACCCAGCGATACTTCGATAGTCCGCGGTTCGACGGGATCACTCGGCTCTATTCGGCCCGCCAAGTCGTAGAGCAGCGCGGCACGATCCCCACCGACCACACCGTCGCACGCGAGGCGGCGGAAGCCTTCTATCCCCGCCTCCGCGAACTGTTCGCCCAGAAAAAGAGCATCACCACCTTCGGCCCCTATTCGCCGGGGCAGGCCGTCGCGATGAAGCGGATGGGCATCGAGGGCATCTACCTCGGCGGCTGGGCCACCTCGGCGAAGGGCTCGATCAGTGAAGATCCGGGACCCGACCTCGCCAGCTATCCGCTGAGCCAGGTGCCCGACGAGGCCGCAGGCCTGGTGCGCGCTCTTTTGACCGCCGACCGCAACCAGCAGTACCTGCGCCTGCAGATGACCGACGAGCAGCGCGCCACCACACCTGCGACGGACTTCCGGCCATTCATCATCGCCGACGCCGACACCGGCCACGGCGGAGATCCTCACGTGCGCAACCTGATCCGCAGGTTCGTCGAGGCCGGCGTGCCCGGCTACCACATCGAGGACCAGCGGCCGGGCACCAAGAAGTGCGGTCATCAGGGCGGCAAGGTTCTGGTGCCGTCGGACGAACAGATCAAGCGGCTCAACACCGCGCGGTTCCAGCTCGACACCATGAAAGTGCCCGGCATCATCGTCGCTCGCACCGACGCCGAGGCAGCGAACCTGATCGACAGCCGCGCCGACGAGCGTGACCAGCCCTTCCTGCTCGGGGTCACCAACCTGAAGATTCCGTCGTATAAGTCCTGCTATCTGGCGATGATGCGGCGCTTCTACGAGCAGGGCGTCACCGAACTGAACGGTCATCTCCTCTACGCGCTTCCCGACGGCGAGTACGCCGTCGCCGAGGCCTGGTTGGAGCGCCACGGCATTGCGGGCGCGGTCGCCGAGGCGGCCTCGGCTTACCAGGACAGCGCCGATCATTCGATCGATGCGATCTTCGACAAGGTCGAGTCGCAGTTCGTCGACGCGTGGCAGATCGACGCAGGGTTGATGACGTACGGCGAGGCGGTGGCGGAGCTGCTCGAATTCCGTGAGAGCGAGGGTGAACAGCTCGACATGAGCGTCGCCGAGTGGCGGAAATTCGCCCAGCGCGCCCCGATGTACACCGCCCGCGAGAAGGCGAGGGAGGTCGGCGCCGCCGTCGGATGGGACTGTGAGCTGGCCAAGACGCCGGAAGGCTACTACCAGGTCCGAGGCGGCATCCCGTACGCGATCGCGAAGTCGCTGGCGGCCGCCCCGTTCGCCGACATCCTCTGGATGGAGACGAAGACCGCCGATCTCGCGGACGCTCGCGAATTCGCCGAGGCGATTCATGCCGAGTTCCCCGACCAGATGCTGGCCTACAACCTCTCGCCGTCATTCAACTGGGACACCACCGGCATGACGGACGACGAGATGCGGGCCTTCCCCGAAGAGCTGGGAAAAATGGGGTTCGTCTTCAACTTCATCACCTACGGCGGACACCAGGTCGATGGCGTTGCTTCCGAGGAGTTCGCCACCGCACTGCGACAGGACGGCATGCTCGCGCTGGCTCGCCTGCAGCGCAAGATGCGCCTGGTCGAATCGCCTTATCGGACGCCGCAAACCCTGGTGGGTGGACCGCGCAGCGATGCCGCATTGGCGGCGTCCTCGGGTCGCACGGCGACCACCAAATCTATGGGCAAGGGCTCGACGCAGCACCAGCACCTCGTGCAGACCGAGGTGCCGAAGAAGCTTCTCGAAGAGTGGCTGGCGATGTGGAGCGAGCATTACCAACTCGATGAGACGCTTCGCGTGCAATTGCGCCCGACACGCCCCGGCTCGGATGTGCTCGAGCTGGGCATCTACGGCGAAAGGGGCGACGGCGACGCCGAGAAACTCGCCAACGTGATCGTCGATCCGATCAAGGACCGGCATGGCCGAAGCATCCTCACGGTGCGCGATCAGAACACCTTCGCCGAGAAGCTGCGGCAGAAGCGGCTGATGAGCATCGTCCATTTGTGGCTGATCCACCGCTTCAAGGCCGAGGTCGTTTACTACGTCACGCCGACCGAGGACAACATCTATCAGACCGAGAAGATGAAGTCGCACGGCATCTTCAGTGACGTGTATCAGGAGGTCGGCGAGATCATCGTGGCCGACGTGAACCAACCGCGCATCGACGAGCTACTTGCTTCCGATCGCGAAGCACTGAAGCGGTTGATCCGTAAGGAGGATTAGCGGCCGGATCGGACTCGCTGCCAGAGTCGGCGCGCGACATCGATCGGTGCCAGCGCAGCTTGCCACGCCTTCCCCTGCCATGGAGATCCGACGCCGACGAAGGTGACGACCGCACCGTCGGCATCTCCGCTCTTGCCGGCTATCAGATCGATGGTTGCGTGCGCAACGATGATCCGACCGTCCTTGCATAGGGCTGGAACTTTGAACAGATCCTTGTTGAGGCGGCCACTCTTCATCGCCTGATCGAATCCCCACCAGTGCACGGGCCGAAGTGCGGGCGGGATCACGACATTGAGACTTCGTCCGACCGCATCGTCTGCTGAATAGCCCACGACTTCGGTGACGGCATCACCCCACTGACGGATGATGCCCTTGCGATCGACGGTCACGGCCGCGCGCACACTATCGCGGGTCGCCTCGGAAGCGTCCATATCGGTAATACGGGGCATACCGACGGCGAGTTCACCGATGCGGTCCGTTCGGTTGGCTACCGTTCCGGTATGGGTGTGTGGGATCGCGTTGCCGCGGCGGTCACACACCGCCGCTCCTGGATGATCGCGCTGCTGATCGCCGTTGGCGCCGGAGTCTGCATAGCGATTGTGGGCCCGAACACCGGAGCCGATAAGCCTCCGTTGCAACTCCCACCTTCTGCTGAATCAGCAAGGGCTGCAATATTATTGAAGGAGTTTCCCGGCGCAGACCAGCAACCGGCGATTCTGGTGGCATCCCGCCGCGACGGCGCACGGCTGGCTCCGGCCGATTTGGGTGCCGTCGAAGAGGCTCGGCAGCGCGTGCTGTCGCGCGCCGCCGCCAGCGCCGGCCCACCGCTGACGGCTTCACAGGACGGTCGTGCGGCGGTCGCACCCGTACCGCTTGCAGCGGGTATTTCCGGATTTGCGCTTCGGGACGCGATCACCGCGCTACGCACGTCCGCGACAGCTGGCGCCCCAACCGATCTCACGGTGCAAGTGACCGGTGGCCCAGCTTTCATCGCCGACATCACCAACGCAATGAGCGACGCCAACATCACGCTTCTGGCGGTGACCGCGGCGGTGGTGGCGGTGCTGCTGATCGTCACCTATCGCTCCCCAATCCTGTGGCTTGTCCCACTGGCGGTGATCGGGTTGGCCGATGGGCTGTCCACCTCGGTGGGAACCGTCGTATCCCGTTTGACTGACTTGCCTTTCGACGGCGCCACATCGGGAATCACCAGCGTGCTTGTCTTCGGCGCGGGCACCAACTACGCGCTGTTGCTGATCTCCCGCTACCGCGAGGAGCTGAGCCACGTCGGCGAGCACAGCCTCGCGCTACGCGCCGCGGTCACTCGCGCGGGACCGGCCATCGTGGCGAGCAACGCCACCGTGGTGCTCGCACTGCTCGCTCTCGTTTTCGCCGTCGCCCCGGCGACCCGCAGCCTCGGTGTGCACGCCGCCTGTGGACTCCTGGTCGCGGTGGTTTTCGTGTTGTTCGTGCTGCCGCCGCTGTTGCGGATGTTTGGTCGCAGACTGTTTTGGCCGTTCATTCCCCGTCGTGGCGACCGGACGGCCGTCAGCACCGGCGTGTGGCACCGTATCGCCGAGTGGGTCACCGGTCACGCCGGCCGCGTTGCGGTGTCGACCGTGGCGCTGCTCGCGCTGCTGGGCATTGGCCTCCTCGGCACGCCGATCGGGTTGTCACAGATCGACCAATTCCGGGTGAGGGCCGAATCGGTGACCGGCTACGAAACTCTTGCGGCGCACTTCCCCCGCGGTCTGACCGATCCCACCGTCGTGGTTGGCGCCACCGCCCATGCTGCCGACATTGCGTCGGTGATCACGACGACGCCCGGCGTGGTCACGGCAACCGATGCGGGGACCTCGGCGTCGGGACTGACCCAGTGGAAAGTGGTGCTCGACGCCCCGCCCGCCTCGCCGGATGCATTCAAAAGGGTTGCCGCGCTGCGTCAATCGGTGAAGTCGGTCGATCCGACAGCGCTGGTCGGCGGTTCTGACGCCCAAGCGCTTGACTCTCGGGACGCGGCCGTGCGCGACAGGCAGGTGCTCATCCCGGCGATTCTCGCCGTCGTCCTGATTGTGCTGTACGTGCTGCTGCGTGCCGTGATTGCCCCGCTGGTATTGGTGGCGGTGATGGTGCTCAGTGCACTATCCGCGCTCGGCGTCGGCGGCTGGGCCAGCGTGCACCTGCTGGGGATGCCCGCCCTGGACTACACCACCCCGCTGTTCGCGTTCTTGTTCCTCGTCGCCCTCGGCGTGGACTACACGATCTTTCTTGTCACCCGGGCGCGCGAAGAAGCCACCGCACACGGCACCCGCGACGGCGTTGTGCGGGCGGTGTCCGCCACTGGCCCCGTGATCACGAGTGCGGGCATTGTGATGGCCGCCGTTTTCTGTGTACTTGCTGTGCTTCCGCTGATAGTGCTCACTCAGCTCGGAGTTATTGTCGGCCTGGGCATTTTGCTGGACACGTTCGTTGTCCGCACGGTCTTGATCCCGGCACTGTTCACGGTGATCGGACCGCGGATCTGGTGGCCAGCAAAAGTCGATCACACGTTTCGGTGAACCATTCGACGCCGTATCGCGTGACACAAGTATGACCGCTCGACGGTCGGGGGTGGAAACGGAATCCGATGCGATGTGGGTGCCGGCCCTTGCACGAGGCCTGATCCGCGAGGACGTGCTGCGCTCGATGCGATGTTGCGACGGCTACACCGACCTGCTCGGGTCCAGCGCCCCGGGCCGGCGCAGCTTGGCGCAACGGGCGATGAACAGCTCCATGGTGGCCGCGATCTACCAGCACATCTGGCGGCCGATCATGGCCGCGGCGATGAGTCTGCACGGGATGTCCATTTCGGCGGAGCGCGAAAGGGCCACCGCCGCACTGCATCTCGGCGGCCAGCAGCGGGTGCTCGACGTCGCCTGCGGTCCGGGCAATTTCACCAGCTTCTTCGCGGGCCGGCTCGCCGGAGACGGGTTCGTCATCGGACTGGACAGCTCGGAGCCGATGATGGAGCGTGCCGCCCGCGACAACAGCTGTCCCCGTGCGGTCTACATGCGCGGGGATGCACTCGACCTCCCCTTCAACAGCTACGCGTTCGACGTGGTGAGCTGCTTCGCCGCGCTGCATCTCGTGTCGGAGCCGCTACGGCTGCTCCACGAGATGGTCCGCGTGCTCACGCCCGGTGGCCGGATCGCGGTGATGACAACCTACGGGCGCGAGTCCGTCCTTGCGCGCAAGGCACTCGAACTCGGCGCCACCATGTGCGGGGTAAGGGTCTTCGACCGCACCACAGTCCCAACGTTTTTCGCGGCTGCCGGCCTTGTCGACATCGAGCAACAGTTGCGCGGGGTCTCCCAATTCGTGGTCGCGCGCCGACCGAAGCAGGTCACCGAGTTCGGGCGGTGGCGCGCAGGATAAGATCGCCGGATGTTCCGGATCGATGGGCTCAACGGCGAAAGCATCGTGGTCGACGGCAACTGGGTCGAAAGCTCAGGAGTGGATCCTCGCGCGGTCGAAACCCGGCGGATCAGTACTCCGGGACAGACATCAAGGAGATCAGCCGTCGGCCAAAGCTTTTCAGCGTCGTTCAGTAAGGATATGTGTGCAGGGCCAGGCTGAAAAAAAGGTAGGCCATGCACAGCAGCGAGTTCAGTAGGAGCAGAACTAGGCCGGCGACGATAAGCCACCGCACGAGTCGACGCTGACTGCGCTTCAGCTTGGCGAGACGCTGCTCGTGCTGTATCTCGGTCGCGGCGATCGCGAAACTTACATCCGTCAGTTCGTCATCTCGTGCGCATGCCCCCGCCGCGATCTGTCGAAGGCGCGTCGCGGGAATTGCGACACCGACTCCGCAGAAGCGCCGACTCAACCGTCGCGCTTGTCTGCGGGTCAGCGCCCGATCTCGCTTCAGGAGGGGATGCGACGGGCTTGTCACGAGCGATAATTTTAGTCCGCCGGTTCCGGCGGGGTAGCGGTTCGGCCTGAGGTCGTGCCATCCGACGTCTAACCGGCCGTATTCCACCCGGCCCATCCATCCGTGGCGACCTAGGCCCTGGCCTAGATGCTACGGATCGATGTCGAGGCTACGGTGACGTGGCCGTGCCGCCCGACGTGGAGCCGTCCGAGGTGGAGCCATCCGACGTAGTTCCGCTCGGCTCCGAGGTGGGGTCGCTCGTGGACGACGTGCCCGATGATGGGTCGGCGGTGGCCGGGTCCGTCGGCGAGAAGGACGTCGGCGGCTCTGTCGTCGGTGACGACGTCGATGACTCTGTCGTCGGTGACGACGTCGATGCCTCTGTTGGCGTCGCCGTGGCTGTCGACTCTGTCACTGGCGCTTGGGTTGTTGGTGACCCTGCCGGTGCCAGTGACGGGGACGCTGTCGGAGCCACAGTCGGGGATGCTGTCGGCGCCGCAGTCTGTGAGGTTGGCGCAGCCGCCGTGGATGGCGCTGTCGGTGCTGGAGTCGGGGACGCTGTCGGTGAGGCAGTCGCTGTCGGAATCGTGCCGGGCTGGTCTGTGTTAACAATGTCCACGATTTGTTTGGTGTATGCCTCGAGCTGGGGAGCGATCTCGCCTAACGGCACCGTCCCCGCCTCAATGGCGTCCGCGTAGTCGTCGATCTCCTCCCATAGGGCGTCAAGTTGGTCTATCGCCTCTTGGGACAGCGGCTCGTCGAGTGTGACGAACAGCTGCCGCGCGTACGCGTAGGTCATGCAGTTGACGCACATGTAGTTGAGGGCACCGGACAGGTTCTGCGGCACCGCCACGTTGTCGTTGGTGTCTTTGGTTGGATCGGTGTCATTGTCATCGGCGCCAGGGGTATCCACGACGAAGACCACTTGGTAGGCGATCGCCACCGCGGCGCAGTTGTAGCACGACGCGTAGGCCTGTGCCTCGTTGACGTTCATAGCGTCGGCACCGTCGGTTGCATAGACAAACGCAAAGGCTGCCTCGTACACCACAGTGTTGCTTCTGTAGTTGACGGCCAGCGCTTGGTTGTCGCCGGGCTCCGGGGCCAACGGCTTGTCGAATGGGAAGATCCAGCCCTGGTCCTTCTGGTTCGCCGTGATCGTGCGCTGGGCAATTGTCGGCTCCGCCGTGCGATAACCCCCGGGGCCGCCACCCAAGAAGGCGCCACCCGACAAGGGTTGCGACTTGGGCACCAGTACCAGCGCGAGCTGTGGCGAGTCCTTCGTCGGGAGCGGGGTCCCCTTGTCCCACAGCGCCCACATGACGCCCCGCTGTCCCGCGACGAGGGTCGGAGCTGCGGTCAGGCGCGGTGCTTGGCCGACCCTCTGCGACGGCGCGGGCTCGCTGGCGGTCGAGTGCGTGGTGGTCATGAAGGGTGTCAGGAGGATATCGCCGATTGTGCCGCGCTCCCCTTGCTGGATGGGCCGGAAGTCGTCGGTCCATGCGAAGGCGACCCCACCCAGGACCAGAGTGCCGAACACGACGGCGACAATGCGCTGCATCGGCTTGCCGGCTGTGCCGTGCCAGGTTCGGATGGCGCAACGCCGGGTGACACGGATCAGCAGGTAGATAACGCCCGCCACTGGGATGATGATCGCGATCATCGCCAGCACCCTGGCTGTGGCCTGGACCATGTCGCCGTCGACCCACGCCGAGACCAGCACCGCCTGCTGTTTGCTGAGGCTGGCCGAGGCCGTGGCGAGCAGGCGGGGCAGCGCGAGGATTGCCGTGGCGAGCATGCCAAGCAGCAGCGGAACCACGACTAGCACCCATAGGGTCACCACGACGCGGGCCCACGGTTTGAGCAGGCGCGCCTTCGGATCGCCCCACCGCCAGGGCAACACACTGAGCAGGGTCGGCTTGATGCGAGAGTACAGGTCCGGGACGCCGGTGACGTCCGCCAGAACGTGGTAGCCATCGAACCTCACCAGCGGCGCGAGCTGGCGGATCATCTGGATGATCTGCGTGGCCACGACGAGCAGCAGGGCGTCGTATCGCACCCCCAACCACACGCTGGTGATGACGACCGCGACGATTGCGTTGAAGTAAAGTCCGCCGAGGTCGACGCGCAACCGTCCTTTGCGGCCCAGGCGGTAGGAGTCGGTGACGTCGGTATAGAACGCGGGCCACAGGAGGTAAACGCCGAAGCCCATGACGCCGGGCGTTGCGCCGCCGTACCTTGCGGCCGCAGCGTGCCCGAACTCATGGAAGCCGGCCGACAGCACGGTGACCACGAAGACCAGGATCAGCAGTCCGGGGCGTTCGAAGGCGTCGTAGGCCGCCGCGGCGAGGCCCTTGCGGAAGCACACCCACCAGCACAGAACCGCGAACACGGCTAGGACAGGGATCACTATCCAGGGTCGGAACAGGAAGCGGAACGGATCGGTGAGCCGCCGTGTCCGATCAGGGTCGGTGACGGCGTAGCGGAGCCGCAGGGCCAACAGCGGGCTCTGCTTCTTCAGCGTCGGTTCGCTGCCGTCGGCCTGGACCAAGAGGCCAAGAGGCCGCAGCTTGTCGACGAGGTGCTGGACATTGTCCTCGCTGACGGTCCGGCCGGTCGACACGGAAGCCGCCTCCGCCACCTCTGCCGCGGTACGACGACCGTCGATCTCGCGCAAGGTCGTGTACAGGAGGGGGGTGAGTTGGATGGTCTGGCCGTCGGCGCGACGGACCAGGGACGGCGGGACCCGGTAGCCGGATCCCGCCATCTCGCCGATCAGTTCGACACCGGCCGCGCGTTGCAGGGCTTGCGCCGCCCCTGTCTCGGTGGTCGTCATAGTCACACGAGTGCTCCCAGTCGTGTCAGCAGATCAAGCAGTGCCTCAGTGCGTTAGGCGCCGGAATCCCTGCTCGAGCTGCCGGACGTTGACCCACTCGAAGTGGTTCCGGTCGACGAGGAATCACCGCTCGACGACCTGTCAGACGTCGAGGCGGTCGTGCCCGCCGTCGAGTCGCTCGACGAGTCGCCGGACGACATGGTCGCCGTCGTGGAGTCGCTGGTGTCGGTGCCGCCCAGCTCGCCCAGCCGCGAGGTCGAGCCGAGCACCGTATCAGGCTGTGTAGTGCCCTGGTCGAGCGAAGATTGCTGGTTGGAGAGTGCATTGGCCTCGCCGACGAGCTCCTGGTGGATGATCGCGGTCTGTGCCGAGACCGCGGTCGTGTCGGAGTTCCACGTGATGACGTTCGCGCCAACGCTGGCGTCGATAGGCGCGGCCACGTTGGCGTTGGCGGCCACA
>DASRJA010000228.1:0-27604 GCA_035649695.1 Mycobacterium sp.
GTTCGAGGCTCGCATCCCGCGCGACAAGGCGCCGATCGCCGATGTCACCGGACGTGTGCAGCTCGAAGAGGGCGACCGCTTCTACAAGATCACCATCGTTCCCGATGATGGTGGCGAGGAAGTCGTCTACGACAAGCTCTCGCGTCGTCAGCGCCTGAAGGTGTTCAAGCACGACGACGGCACCGAGCGGCTGCTTGCCGACGGCGACCACGTCGAGGTGGGCCAGCAGCTGATGGAAGGCTCGGCCGATCCGCACGAGGTGCTGCGTGTCCAGGGCCCCCGCGAGGTGCAGATCCACCTCGTCAAGGAGGTCCAGGAGGTCTACCGCGCTCAGGGCGTGTCGATCCACGACAAGCACATCGAGGTGATCGTCCGGCAGATGCTGCGTCGCGTCACGATCATCGATTCGGGTGCGACGGAGTTCCTGCCCGGCTCGTTGACCGAGCGTGGCGAGTTCGAGACCGAGAACCGTCGGGTGGTTGCCGAGGGCGGCGAGCCCGCGGCTGGTCGCCCGGTGCTGATGGGCATCACGAAGGCGTCGCTGGCCACCGACTCGTGGCTGTCGGCGGCGTCGTTCCAGGAGACCACGCGCGTGCTGACCGATGCGGCGATCAACTGCCGCAGCGACAAGCTGCAGGGTCTGAAGGAGAACGTGATCATCGGCAAGCTGATCCCGGCCGGCACCGGCATCAACCGGTACCGCAACATCCAGGTGCAGCCGACCGAGGAGGCCCGGGCCGCCGCGTACACGATCCCGTCCTACGAGGATCAGTACTACAGCCCGGACTTCGGCCAGGCCACCGGTGCCGCGGTGCCGCTGGACGATTACGGCTACAGCGACTATCGCTAGTCAAAACGAAAAAGCCCCCGGTATCCCCGGGGGCTTTTTCTCTTGCGGTTTGTGCGCCGAACGGCCTGTGTTGGTGCGATGCTGGGTCTGCGCGCGTCATCGCTATCTAGGGGGGAAAACATGATGCGACACGTCGCGATGCTGGTTTCGTCCGCTGCGCTTACCGCGGGCGTGTTGACTGCGTGCGGCGGCGACGACAAATCGTCTTCTCCTCCAAACACGGTTGGCCAGTCGCCGACAATCGAGACGCCGTACACGACGACCACCGCCCAACCTGCGGGCCCGGAGATCGTGATCTCCGGCATGGCCTACACAGTGCCCCCGTCGGTGAAGCCCGGCGAGCGGATCACCGTTGTCAACAAAGACGACCCGAACCACACCGTTACAGCCGACGCAAACAATCTGTTCGACGTCCGAATATCCGGCGGCGGCGGCATATCGACACTCATTGCGCCGAGCACGCCTGGCACCTACCCATTTCACTGCAAATACCATGCCGGTATGCAGGGATCGCTGATCGTCCAGTAGCACCGACGTCTGAACGCGAGCCCGTGTCTGCTGGCGGCGTAGCCTTTTGCTATGAACATCGTGGTCGTGGTGGTCGCCGTGGTGCTGATGGTCATCGTCCTGATCGCGACCGGCCTGTTGCTCCGCAGCGTCGTTGGCTCGCCCAAGCAGGGATACCGGCGCAATCTGGACGACATCCGACGGATCCGCAACGACATTCGTGCTGAGGACCCCAATGCGTCGAAGATCAGTGTGAATCGCGACGCCTGGGCCGGCACCTCGACAGACCTGCCCGGATAACCGACACTCGCCGGGCTGTCGGGCCGCCTCACTAGACTGGCCGCGTGCTTATTGGTTCGCACGTCCACCAAGACGATCCCCTGGCCGCGGCCGAGGCCGACGGCGCCGACGTGGTGCAGTTCTTCCTCGGCAACCCGCAGAGCTGGAAGAAGCCCAAACCCCGCGAAGACGCAGAATTACTGAAGGCGTCGAGCATGCCCCTGTACGTGCACGCGCCCTACCTGATCAACGTGGCGTCGGCCAACAACCGGGTGCGCATCCCGTCGCGCAAGATCCTTCAGGACACCTGCGATGCGGCTTCGGAGATCAATGCGACCGCCGTGATCGTGCACGGCGGCCATGCCGACGACAACGACATCGAGGCCGGTTTCGAGCGGTGGGTAAAAGCGTTGCAGTACCTCGAGACCGATGTGCAGGTGTACCTGGAGAACACCGCCGGCGGGGACCACGCCATGGCCCGCCACTTCGATGTCATCGGTCGGCTGTGGGATCACATCGGAGACAGCGGCATCGGCTTCTGCCTCGACACCTGCCACGCCTGGGCAGCGGGCGAAGCGTTGATCGATGCGGTGGATCGCATCAAGGCGCTTACCGGCCGCATCGACCTGGTGCACTGCAACGACTCTCGCGATGCCGCGGGCTCTGGCGCCGATCGGCACGCGAATTTCGGCACCGGGCAGATCGACCCCGAACTGTTGGTTGCGGTGGTCAAGGCCGCCGACGCGCCAGTGATCTGCGAAACCGCCGATGAGGGCCGAAAGGACGACATCGCGTTCCTGCGCGAGCACGTCGGCTGAAGCACGGTTCGATAAACGAACGATTACCCAACCCGCAGTGACGCCGCGGTGAACTACGCTCATTTGAGTGTCGGCAGTCGACGACTCGCCAATTGCGTTGGTCCGCCTCCAGGATGCGGACCAACTGCGCGAGCGTCGTTTGACGATTGCACGTCGCATCGCCATCGCGACGTGGGCCGCCGTCATCGTCTATCGAACCGTCACAACGGGTTTCGCGTTCAACCGCGAACTGTTGCTGCTCTACATCTGCACCGGACTGCTGGTCGCCAGCATCGGCCAAGGCCGCCGCATGCTCTACGTCATCCGCGACTGGCTGCCATTCGCCGTGGTGCTTGTCGCATACGACCTGAGCAGGGGAGCGGCGACGTTGATCGGGCGGCCGACGATGTGGCACTGGCAAATCGACGCCGACCGCTGGCTGTTCTTCGGCACGGTCCCGACGGTGTGGCTGCAGGAGCGGCTGAAGCTGCCCTTCCCGCCATGGTGGGAGATCGTCATCAGCACCGTCTACATGTCGTTCTTCATCCTGCCCTACGTTGTCGCCGCGGTGCTGTGGCTACGCGATCGGGAGGAGTGGAAGGCGTTCGTCCGCTTGTTTGTCGGTCTGTCGTTCACCGCACTGTTCATCTACGCGCTGTTGCCCGCCGCGCCGCCGTGGGCCGCCGCCCGGTGCACGTCCACAGACGTCGCCGGCGGCCCGTCAGGTCCGCGATGCATGTTCGGCCCGGCCCGAGGGGTGCCCGACGGCGGCCTGCTCGGCGCGATGCAGACGACGGCGGATGGCGCCAACGGCTGGGTCGAACGGATCGTCGGTCGGGGCTGGGGGAAGCTGAACCTTCAGACTGCGAGTGCGCTGATCGACCAGGGCCAGGCCAGCGTGAACCTGGTCGCGGCGATTCCGTCGCTGCACGCCGGCCTGACCGCTGCGGTCGCGGCATTCCTGTGGACGCGAGTTGGGCGCATATGGCGGCTGCTGTTGGTGGCCTACGTCCTGGTGATGGCTTTCACCTTGGTCTACACGGCCGAGCACTACGTCGTCGACATCCTTCTCGGGTGGGTTCTGGCTGCGATCGTCTTGGTGGTCGTCCGTCAGTACGAGGTGCGTCGGCGAAGACGCGCTGAAAAGGCCTACGGCTGAGATCAATTGGCAGACGGCACGAAGTCGCCACGCGGGCGATTCAATGGCGCGCTGCCCACCGCATCTAAACTGGCCTGGTGCTGACCGGTTCGCGTGTCCACCCATTGCGGCCACGCGCATTGATCGCACAGATCGCGATCTACGTCGTGATAGCGCTCGCGGCGGGCGGTTGCTTCTTCTTCGATGTGCCATCCGAAGTGCACATCATCAGCGTCGGTGGCATGCAGCGGACCTACCGCCTCTACACGCCCCCGAATCTCCCGCCGAACGCTCCCCTCGTCGTCGTCCTGCACGGCGCATTGGCGAACACCATCAACGCCGAAACAACCTCCGGCTTCGATCAGCGGGCCAGAATCGGCAAGTTCCTCGTCGCATATCCAGACGAATCGACAAGACCTGGAACGCGTACGGCTGCTGCGGAGACGCGACGAAAAAGAACATCGACGACGTCGCCTTCGTCACCGCGGTAGTCAACGACATCCCCGGTGTCGACCGACAGCGCGAGTACGCCACCGGTCTGAGCAACGGCGCAATGTTGGCCCACACGATGGCGTGCCGTACCGACCTGTTCGCGGTAATCGGCGTGGTGGCAGCCACCATGTTCGACCCGTGCCCGGATCCGCGTCCGACATCCGTCATGCACATCCAGGGCATGGCTGACAATTTGGTGAAGTTCAACGGCACCCCCAAGGGCGATACCGCCACGGTCGACGGTCCGCCGATACCTGACGTGAATGCGTTCTGGCGCAGGGTGGACGATTGCGCACCACCGGAGGTCAGCAAGAACGAGACGGTAACCATCACGGCGGCCAAATGTCCCGATAATCGGGAGGTCGTGCTGGTCACGGTCGACGATCTCGGACACAAGTGGCCGGACAATGCCGCTGCTGCGTTCTGGAAGTTTTTCGAGCGCCACCCGAAGTGATGTGTTACGACACTTCTTCAGCTGTCGAAAAAATGTAATATGGGTGCCATGCCAGACACGCATGTCGTCACCAATCAGGTCCCACCGCTGGACAGCTACAACCCGGCAACATCGCCGGTGCTGACCGAAGCGTTGATCCGCGAAGGCGGCGAGTGGGGCCTCGACGAGGTCACCGAACTCGGGGCCCTCTCCGGGAGTCGTCAGGCCCAGCGGTGGGGCGAGCTCGCCGACCGCAACCAGCCGATCCTGCGCACCCACGACCGCTACGGCCACCGCATCGACGAGGTCGAATACGACCCGGCCTACCACGAGCTGATGAAGGTCGCGGTCGGCCACGGGCTGCACGCCGCGCCGTGGGCAGACGACCGCCCCGGCGCGCATGTCGTCCGCGCCGCCAAGACCTCGGTGTGGACGCCCGAGCCCGGCCATATCTGCCCGATCTCGATGACGTATGCGGTTGTGCCTGCGCTGCGCAACAACCCCGACCTGGCGGCGATATACGAGCCTCTGCTCGCCAGCCGGGAGTACGACCCCGAGCTGAAGGTGCCTTCCACAAAGGTGGGCATCACCGCTGGCATGTCGATGACCGAAAAGCAGGGCGGCTCCGACGTCCGCGCTGGCACCACGCAAGCAACGCCGAACGGCGACGGCACATACCGCCTCGTCGGCCACAAGTGGTTCACCTCGGCGCCGATGTGCGACATCTTCCTGGCGTTGGCGCAGGCACCCGGCGGGCTGAGTTGCTTCTTCCTGCCGCGAATCCTGCCCGACGGCAGCAGAAATCGGATGTTCCTGCAGCGGCTGAAGGACAAGCTCGGCAACCACGCCAACGCCTCAAGCGAGGTCGAATACGACGGCGCTACCGCATGGCTGGTCGGCGAGGAGGGTCGCGGCGTGTCGACCATCATCGAGATGGTCAACCTGACCCGGCTGGACTGCACGCTGGGCAGCGCCACCAGCATGCGCAGCGGTCTTACGCGGGCCATCCACCACGCCCAGCACCGAAAGGCGTTCGGCGCGTATCTGATTGATCAGCCGCTGATGCGCAACGTACTCGCGGATCTCGCCGTCGAAGCGGAGGCGGCGACGATCGTCGCGATGCGGATGGCAGGTGCCACCGATGCTGCGGTGCGCGGCGACGAACGCGAGACGCTGCTGCGCCGCATCGGCCTGGCGGCCAGCAAGTACTGGGTGTGCAAGCGCGCCACCCCACACGCCGCGGAAGCGATGGAATGCCTTGGCGGCAACGGCTACGTCGAGGAGTCCGGCATGCCGCGGCTGTACCGCGAGGCGCCGCTGATGGGCATCTGGGAAGGCTCCGGCAACGTCAGCGCGCTGGACACGTTGCGCGCCATGGCAACTCGGCCAGAGTGTGTCGACGTGCTGTTCGACGAGCTGGCCAAGACGACCGGTCAAGATCCGCGTCTGGATGCCCACGTCGATACTCTCAAACCGGCACTGGAGGACCTCGAGACCATCCAATACCGGGCCCGCAAGATCGCCGAGGACATCAGCCTCGCGCTACAGGGCTCACTGCTGCTGCGCCACGGCCATCCAGCCGTCGCTGAGGCGTTCCTGGCCACCCGGATGGGCGGTGCGTGGGGCGGCGCGTACGGAACCATGCCGACCGGGTTGGATCTTGCGCCGATCCTGGAACGTGCAATGGTCAAGGGATGACACACGCGATCAGGCCGGTCGACTTCGACAACCTGAAGACGATGACGTACGAGGTGACCGATCGGGTTGCGCGCATCACCTTCAACCGCCCCGAGAAGGGCAACGCGATCGTCGCCGACACGCCGCTGGAACTGTCGGCGCTCGTCGAACGGGCCGACCTCGACCCAGGAGTGCACGTCATTCTGGTATCCGGTCGGGGCGAAGGCTTTTGCGCCGGATTTGATCTGTCCGCCTACGCCGAGGGCTCGTCGTCTGCTGGCGGTGGCAGCCCGTACAAGGACACGGTGCTCTCCGGCAAGACCCAGGCGATCAACCATCTGCCCGATCAGCCGTGGGACCCGATGATCGACTACCAGATGATGAGCCGGTTCGTCCGCGGCTTCTCCAGCCTCATGCACGCCGACAAGCCGACGGTCGTCAAGATCCACGGCTACTGCGTGGCGGGCGGCACAGACATCGCCCTGCACGCCGATCAGGTGATCGCGGCCGCCGACGCCAAGATCGGCTACCCGCCCACCCGCGTGTGGGGCGTGCCCGCCGCAGGCATGTGGGCGCATCGGCTCGGCGATCAACGCGCCAAACGCCTTCTGCTGACCGGTGATTGCATCACCGGAGCGCAAGCTGCCGAATGGGGCCTCGCGGTCGAGGCACCCGAACCCAAGGATCTCGATGAGCGCACGGAGCGCCTCGTCGAGCGGATCGCAGCGAACCCAGTGAACCAGCTCATCATGGTCAAGCTGGCGATGAACAGCGCGCTCTACAACCAGGGAGTGGCCAACAGCGCGATGATCTCGACCGTGTTCGACGGCATCGCCCGGCACACGCCCGAAGGCCATGCGTTCGTCGCCCAGTCTCGCGAGCATGGATTTCGGGAAGCGGTCCGCCAGCGCGACGAGCCGTTCGGCGATTATGGCCGCAAGGCGTCCGGGGTGTAACGGTGCCGACACTTGCGCGGATGACGGCCCGCTCCGTCGTGCTGAGCGTGCTGCTCGGCGCCCACCCGGCGTGGGCCACCGCGAGCGAACTGATCAGGCTGACAGCCGATTTCGACCTTAGGGAGCCGACGGTGCGGGTGGCGCTGACCCGGATGGTGAGCGCGGGTGACCTGGTGCGCTCCGAGGACGGCTACCGGCTCTCCGACCGGCTGCTGGCCCGGCAGCGCCGCCAGGACGACGCGCTCAATCCGCAGGTGCGCAAGTGGAACGACAGCTGGATGACGCTGGTGATCACCAGCGTCGGCATTGATGCGCGTACCCGCGCGGCGTTGCGAACCACTCTGCAGGACAAACGGTTCGCCGAACTCCGCGAGGGCGTGTGGCTGCGACCCGACAACCTGGACATGGACCTGACGCCCGATGTGCTCGACCGGGTGCGGGTACTGCGCTCCCGCGACGACGACTCTTCAGAGCTCGCCGCCCGGCTGTGGGACCTGCCGGGTTGGGTGCGGACCGGCCACCACCTGCTCGACGAAATTGCAACGGCCACTGACATTCCCGGCCGATTCGTCGCCGCGGCCGCCATCGTGCGCCACCTGCTGACCGACCCGGTGCTGCCCGACGAACTGCTGCCCGACGACTGGCCAGGCGATGCGTTGCGGACGGCCTACACGAACTTCGCCGCCGAACTGGTCGCGCGGCGCGACGGTGTCGAACTAATGGAGGCAACGTGACGAGTGGTGGAGTGCGGGTCGAGAGCAACGGCCCGGTGACGACCGTGATCATGAATCGACCCGAGGCGCGCAACGCCGTCAACGGGGCCGCCGCCGCGGAGTTGTACGAAGCGTTCGACGAGTTCGACAAGGACGATTCGGCATCCGTCGCGGTGCTGTGGGGTGATAACGGAACATTCTGTGCGGGAGCCGATCTCAAGGCGTTGGGCACAGCCGACGCCAACCCGGTGCATCGCACCGGGCCCGGTCCGATGGGCCCGAGCCGGATGGTGTTGTCCAAACCGGTGATTGCCGCCGTCAGTGGCTACGCGGTCGCGGGCGGCCTGGAGTTGGCGCTGTGGTGCGACATGCGCGTCGTCGAGGAGGACGCGATCATGGGCGTCTTCTGCCGGCGGTGGGGCGTACCGCTGATCGACGGCGGCACGGTGCGGCTACCGCGGATCGTCGGGCACAGCCGCGCGATGGACATGATCCTGACCGGCCGCGGCGTCGACGCCAACGAGGCCTACGCGATGGGGCTGGCCAATCGCGTCGTGCCCAAAGGGCAAGCGCGGCAACGCGCCGAGGAACTCGCCGCGGAACTCGCCCAGCTGCCGCAGCAGTGCATGCGGTCAGACCGGCTGTCGATGCTCAACCAGTGGGGATCATCAGAAGCGGAGGCGATGGACTTCGAATTCGCCAGCATTTCGCGCGTCGCGGGCGAATCACTTGAGGGCGCAGCACGATTCGCCGCCGGCGCCGGCCGGCATGGCGCGAGCGCCTAGCCCTTGCTGATCTTGTTGTTCGACCCGGTGTCGTTGATCTTCGGGTCGCCGTCCTTGTAGGTGACGGTGTTGTTCAGGCCGACGACGCTAATTTCTTTGTCGACCTTCTCGAAGGTGACCTTGTTGTCGGCGCCGCCGATGTTCACGTTGGCGCACGTGCCCTTCACGGTCAGGGTGTTGTTGGACCCGCCGATGTTGAGCGACTTTCCATCGGCGCAATCGATATCCGCCGTGGTGCCGAACGAGCCGTAATTGATCGTGTTGCCGATCTCGACCTGCGCACCCGACGAACCAGCCGTCGCCGTCGGTGTGGTGGTCTCCTTGCTTTCCGAACCGCAACCGGCGAGGACTAGTGCGGCGAGGGCCACCGCTGCGAAAAGCCGAATGCTCACGCGGCCACCCGATCAACGCGGTTGACCATGCCCAATTCCCGGCCGCGGTCCCACACGACCGGCTCGCCACTCTTGTAGAACACCGTCTGGTCGCTTCCGTACACGATCACGTTGTCGACGATGTTGTCGGCGACGACGACGTTCGACGAACCCTGCACAGTCACCGCCCAGCAGCTGCCCAGTGCGTAGACCGTGTTGCCGGTTCCCAAGACAAACAACGTCGACTCGTTGCAGTCGATCGTCTGCGTGATGCCGTTCCCGGTGATGTGGGTGTCGCCGTTCGCCGCTTGAGCCGACGGTGCTCCGAGGCCGAACGCGACCGGGAACGCGACGGCGCACGCCGCCAGCGATCGACCCACAGCCTTCGATGTCATGCAGGGAGCGTACGTCGCTGCGCGGCCATCGGGGCAGTGGTTCGCCTGAGTCGCCTTCGTTGATCGTGCTGGGTAGCGTGTTGAGCGATGCGTTGGCGGGTCAACCCGGTTGCTGTCGTGGCGGTCACAGCGGTAGTGGCCGTCGCAGGGTGTTCTCAGACCGTCAGTGGAACCGCGCGTCGCTCGCAGCCCGGCGTGCCCGATCCCAACCGCAGCTATGGCTACGTCGACGATCGCTGCGGGTTGTTGGTCGACGGCTCGATTCAGCAGACGATCGGCGCCGACCACATCGTTCGGCCCTACAGTGGCGCGGTCTGCCAGTACGTATTGGCGCGCGGTTCGGCCATGGTCGACGTCACTTTCTCCTGGTATGAGACCGGCAATCTGGACCGCGAACGTCGGCTCGCCGCGCAGCGCGGCGCGACGATCACCGACAAGATCGTCGAACGGCATCAGGCGTTTCTGGCAAGTCGTGACACCACCGGCGCGGCCTGTTCAGCCACCGCGGCGGCAGGCACCGGGGTGCTCAGTTGGTGGGTGCAATTCCGCGGCCAACACAACGGCGATCCGTGTAAGGACGCCGAGAAGCTGCTCACCGCGACTCTGCAGTCGGACATGTGACGATGGCCCTGCTGAGATCGACGTGCTGGGCGGCGCTTGCCGTAGTCGCGGCGCTGCTTGTTGGCTGCGGCCCGTCCGAGAACCAGTCGGCACCGCCCGCCACTCCGTCCGCGCCACCTGACGCTGGCTTCCGCAGCGCAGACTGCAACGGGGTCACCGATGCCGACGTCACCAAGGCCGTCGGATCGTCGATGTTCACCAAGGCGGTCGTCAGCGATGCCGGATGCTTCTGGCAGGAAAACACGGTGCTGGGCACCTTCGGCCAGGGCATGGGTATCTCGACCTGGTGGTATCGCGGCAGCGATATGGACACCGAACGGTCGCTGGAGCAGCAGGCTGGGCGCACACTCACCGAATTGACGATTGACGGCAACAAGGGTTTCAAGGCTTACGACGCCAACGCGTGCAGCATCTATGTGGCCAAGGGCACCGACGTCATCACCTGGTCGATCCAGACGATGAATCCAGCAATGCTGCCCGATCTGTGCACAATCACCGGGCAACTCGCCGAGCTCAGTCAGGAGCGCGTCAACTGACCGCTGGGAAACTAGAGGTGTTAGTTTTCGCTGATCACGTTCGAGATTCGACGAAGGGTGGCCGGCACATGGCAGCTCCGCAGCCAGCGGGCGCCCGACGATCCACGAGGTTGAGCCGCGATTCCATCGTCAACGCCGCGCTGACCTTCCTGGATCGTGAGGGTTGGGACGCGCTGACCATCAACGCGCTGGCCACCCAGCTCGGGACCAAGGGCCCGTCGCTGTACAACCACGTCCACAGCCTCGATGACCTACGCCGCACCGTGCGGATGCGGGTCGTTGGCGACATCATCGACATGCTCAACACCGTCGGTCAGGGCCGCACCCGTGATGACGCGGTGACCGCTATGGCCGCCGCCTACCGCAGCTACGCCCATCACCATCCCGGCCGGTATTCGGCGTTCACCCGGATGCCGCTCGGTGGCGATGACCCCGAGTTCACCGAGGCGACCCGGGCGGCGGCCGCCCCCGTCATCTCGGTACTGGCCTCCTACGGGCTCGACGGAGAGAGTGCGTTCTACGCCGCGCTGGAGTTCTGGTCCGCGATGCACGGTTTCGTGCTGCTGGAGATGACCGGGGCGATGAACGGGATCGACACCGACGCGGTGTTCACCGACATGGTGATGAGGCTGGCGTCCGGGATGGAGAGGCGGTAGCGCTGACCTGCGAATAGGCGGTCCGGGATGGGTTTGGAGCGGTGCCCCAGCCCTGGTATTGTGGACGATCGTGCCTGGCAGATAAGGCGCTTGTAGACGTGAAAAGCTCAAGCATGCCTGCACGCCGGGCCAATTCGCGTGTCCACGAAGCCTAGAGAAAATCTACGCGGCGGGCGCATGCGACACACCCGATCGCGGGGTACGTGAACGGGACATAACTGCAGTACAGAGACTTGAAAAACGAAGTAGCAACACAGAAAGCCGGTAGATGCCAACCATTCAGCAGCTCGTCCGCAAGGGCCGCCGCGACAAGATCGCCAAGGTGAAGACCGCGGCCCTCAAGGGCAGCCCGCAGCGTCGCGGCGTGTGCACCCGCGTGTACACCACCACCCCGAAGAAGCCGAACTCGGCACTTCGCAAGGTTGCGCGCGTCAAGCTGACGAGCCAGGTTGAGGTCACCGCCTACATCCCGGGCGAGGGCCACAACCTGCAGGAGCACTCGATGGTGCTGGTGCGTGGCGGTCGTGTGAAGGACCTGCCGGGTGTGCGCTACAAGATCATCCGCGGCTCGCTCGACACCCAGGGTGTGAAGAACCGCAAGCAAGCCCGCAGCCGCTACGGCGCCAAGAAGGAGAAGAGCTGATGCCGCGCAAGGGGCCCGCACCCAAGCGTCCGCTGGTCAACGACCCGGTCTACGGGTCGCAGCTGGTCACCCAGCTGGTCAACAAAGTTCTTCTGCAAGGGAAGAAATCGCTGGCCGAACGCATTGTTTATGGTGCGCTCGAACAGGCTCGTGACAAGACCGGCACCGATCCGGTCGTCACCCTCAAGCGCGCTCTCGACAACGTCAAGCCCGCACTCGAGGTCCGCAGCCGCCGCGTCGGCGGTGCGACCTACCAGGTTCCCGTCGAGGTGCGCGCCGACCGTTCCACCACGCTGGCGTTGCGCTGGCTGGTCAGCTTCTCGCGGCAGCGCCGGGAGAAGACCATGGTCGAGCGTCTGGCGAACGAGATCCTCGACGCCAGCAATGGCCTGGGCGCCTCCGTCAAGCGGCGTGAGGACACCCACAAGATGGCCGAGGCAAACCGCGCCTTCGCGCACTACCGCTGGTGACCTAGTCGCCCGTCGTGCCGGAGCCGCGCAGGCGGCGACGTCGGGCACCGTGGCCCGGACCGCACAACTAAAGCAACTATCAAGCGAAAGAGATGACTTCTGTGGCACAGAAGGACGTGCTTACCGACCTGAGCAAGGTCCGCAACTTCGGCATCATGGCGCACATCGATGCCGGCAAGACGACGACGACCGAGCGCATCCTCTACTACACCGGTATCAACTACAAGATCGGTGAGGTGCACGACGGCGCCGCCACGATGGACTGGATGGAGCAGGAGCAGGAGCGGGGTATCACCATCACCTCGGCTGCCACCACCACGTTCTGGAAAGACAACCAGCTCAACATCATTGACACCCCAGGGCACGTCGACTTCACCGTCGAGGTGGAGCGCAACCTGCGCGTGCTCGACGGTGCCGTCGCCGTGTTCGACGGTAAGGAAGGCGTTGAGCCGCAGTCCGAACAGGTTTGGCGGCAGGCCGACAAGTACGACGTGCCGCGCATCTGCTTCGTCAACAAGATGGACAAGGTCGGCGCTGACTTCTACTTCTCCGTACGCACCATGGAGGAGCGACTTGGCGCCAACGCGGTTCCGATCCAGCTGCCGATCGGCGCGGAGGGTGACTTCGAGGGCATCGTCGACTTGGTCGAGATGAACGCCAAGGTGTGGCGCGGCGAGACCAAGCTCGGCGAGACCTACGAGACCATCGAGATTCCCGCGGACCTCGCCGAGCAGGCCGACGAGTACCGCACGAAGCTGCTCGAGGTCGTCGCCGAGACCGACGAGGCGCTGCTGGACAAATACGTCGGCGGCGAGGAACTCACGGTCGAGGAGATCAAGGGCGCGATCCGCAAGCTGACGATCAACAGCGAGATCTACCCGGTGCTGTGCGGCAGTGCATTCAAGAACAAGGGTGTGCAGCCGATGCTGGACGCGGTCGTCGACTACCTGCCGTCGCCGCTCGACGTGCCGCCGGCCGTCGGCCACTTGCCTGGCAAGGAGGACGAGGAAATCGTCCGCAACGCGACTGCCGATGAGCCGTTCGCGGCGCTGGCGTTCAAGATCGCGACGCACCCGTTCTTCGGCAAGCTGACCTACATCCGCGTGTACTCCGGCACCGTCGAGTCCGGCTCGCAGGTCATCAACGCCACCAAGGGCAAGAAGGAGCGGCTGGGCAAGCTGTTCCAGATGCACTCCAACAAGGAGAACCCGGTCGACCGGGCCTCCGCGGGGCACATCTACGCGGTGATCGGCCTGAAGGACACCACCACCGGTGACACCCTCTCCGATCCCAACCAGCAGGTCGTGCTGGAGTCGATGACGTTCCCCGATCCCGTTATCGAGGTGGCCATCGAGCCCAAGACCAAGAGCGACCAGGAAAAGCTCGGAACCGCGATCCAGAAGCTCGCCGAGGAGGATCCGACCTTCAAGGTGCACCTGGATCAGGAAACCGGCCAGACCGTCATCGGCGGAATGGGCGAGCTGCACCTCGACATCCTGGTCGACCGGATGAAGCGCGAGTTCAAGGTCGAGGCCAACGTCGGCAAGCCGCAGGTGGCCTACAAGGAGACCATCAAGCGCATGGTCGACAAGGTCGAGTACACCCACAAGAAGCAGACGGGTGGCTCCGGCCAGTTCGCGAAGGTGCTCATCTCCATTGAGCCGTTCACCGGCGAGGACGGCGCCACTTACGAGTTCGAGAACAAGGTCACCGGTGGCCGCATCCCGCGCGAGTACATCCCGTCGGTGGATGCCGGTGCACAGGACGCCATGCAGTACGGCGTGCTCGCCGGCTACCCGCTGGTGAACCTGAAGGTCACGTTGCTTGACGGCCAGTACCACGAGGTTGACTCCTCGGAAATGGCATTCAAGGTCGCCGGCTCGCAGGCGCTGAAAAAGGCTGCGGGACAAGCACAACCGGTGATCCTGGAGCCGATCATGGCCGTCGAGGTTACGACGCCCGAGGACTACATGGGCGATGTGATCGGCGACCTGAACTCCCGCCGTGGTCAGATCCAGGCCATGGAGGAGCGGGCGGGTGCACGCGTCGTCAAGGCGCATGTGCCGCTGTCGGAGATGTTCGGCTACGTCGGAGACCTTCGGTCGAAGACCCAGGGCCGGGCGAACTACTCCATGGTTTTCGATTCGTACGCCGAGGTTCCGGCGAACGTGTCGAAGGAGATCATCGCTAAGGCAACCGGGCAATAGCCCCGGTTGCTTTGCGGGGACGAACAACTGCAAAGATCAACACTGCTTTACAACAAGCACCAACACAGTCCAGGAGGACACAACAGTGGCGAAGGCGAAGTTCGAGCGGACGAAGCCGCACGTCAACATCGGGACCATTGGTCACGTTGACCACGGCAAGACGACGCTGACCGCAGCAATCACCAAGGTTCTGCACGACAAGTACCCGGAGTTGAACGAGTCGCGCGCATTCGACCAGATCGACAATGCGCCTGAGGAGCGTCAGCGCGGCATCACGATCAACATCTCCCACGTGGAGTACCAGACCGAGAAGCGTCACTACGCGCACGTCGACGCCCCCGGTCACGCCGACTACATCAAGAATATGATCACCGGTGCCGCCCAGATGGACGGTGCGATCTTGGTAGTCGCCGCGACCGATGGCCCGATGCCGCAGACCCGTGAGCACGTGCTGCTGGCCCGCCAGGTGGGCGTGCCCTACATCCTGGTTGCGCTGAACAAGGCCGACGCGGTCGACGACGAGGAGCTGCTCGAGCTCGTCGAGCTGGAGGTTCGCGAGCTGCTGGCCGCCCAGGAGTTCGACGAGGACGCCCCGGTGATCCGGGTCTCGGCGCTGAAGGCGCTCGAGGGCGATGCCAAGTGGGTCGAGAGCATCGAAGAGCTGATGTCGGCTGTTGACGAGTCGATCCCTGACCCGGTCCGTGAGACCGACAAGCCGTTCCTGATGCCCGTCGAGGACGTCTTCACGATCACCGGCCGCGGCACTGTGGTCACCGGTCGTGTGGAGCGCGGCGTGGTCAACGTGAACGAGGAAGTCGAGATCGTCGGCATCCGTCCGGACACCACCAAGACCACGGTCACCGGCGTCGAGATGTTCCGCAAGCTGCTCGACCAGGGCCAGGCCGGCGACAACGTCGGTCTGCTGCTCCGCGGCATCAAGCGTGAGGACGTGGAGCGCGGTCAGGTCGTCGTGAAGCCCGGCACCACCACGCCGCACACCGAGTTCGAGGGCCAGGTCTACATCCTGTCCAAGGACGAGGGCGGCCGGCACACGCCGTTCTTCAACAACTACCGTCCGCAGTTCTACTTCCGCACCACCGACGTGACCGGTGTGGTGACGCTGCCGGAGGGCACCGAGATGGTCATGCCAGGTGACAACACCGACATCTCGGTGAAGCTGATCCAGCCCGTCGCCATGGACGAGGGCCTGCGCTTCGCGATTCGCGAGGGCGGCCGTACCGTCGGCGCCGGCCGGGTTACCAAGATCATCAAGTGATCTGATCTAGTACCGCAAAGCGGCGCTCACCTTCGGGTGGGCGCCGCTTTCGTGTATGCACGCGATCCGCTCAGCGATGAGCGGACAGGTGCAGCGCGCATCTGCCGTGCGTCAGAGTTAACTAGAAGCACGAGAATTCTGATCAAGCTTGGTTCTGAATTTGCTGTCACGTTAGTTTGCTCACGCAATAATTGTCACTCCCGTAACAACATCATCCCGCTGTCATTCGCCACCAATAATCGAAGGTCAGATGCCATATTTGGGTAGCCACACACATCGTCAGAAGCCCGACATCTGGGCATGGAACTTCGCCATAGCTGATTGTCAAGGTTCGTTTCCAACGCAATGTGACGCTTGACACACCAGATAGCAAAGTTTTAACGTCAGCGTCAGCAACTTAGGGCTTCCAGTTCGGGTACGCGCGCAGGAGGCCGCGCAAGCGGTCAGCCCTCACCCGCACGATCGCAGCGGGTGGCGCGGTTGTCTGTATCGCCGCGGCCTACGAGGTCACCGCCCCGACCGTCCACGCCTTGTCGATCGTGTTTCGCTCGCCGGACGGAAACGGCGGTACGAACGAGACCCGGATCAATGTCCTGCACGGCAACATCTTCGATCCGCAGCTGGGGCTCCTCGGCGCGAACGTCAGTAACAACTCGACCACTCCCAACGGCACGGCCAGCACCGCCAACAACCCACTCGTCAACAACTTGATCTTCAACAACCCGATCACGCAGTTCCTGAACTCGCTGTTGAACGCGGAGATCGTGTTCGGCGGAGCGGCTGCGGGTCCCATCAACAACTCGACGCAGATCAGCCTCTTCTCGTTCAACATCTTCAATCCGCAGGCGAGCTTTTTCGGTCCCAACGTCGGCAATAACACCGCTATCACAAACTACGCGGAGAACAATGGGAACTACAGCCAGACCAGCGTGACCAGCGGGGGTCTCTTAGGTGCGGTTGTACGTTTGTTCCTCGGTGGTGGAATGACCGGCAACGGAAATACAACTCAAATTGCGGGCGGCACCTCCAACATAACCAATCCGCAAGTCAGTATTGGCGGCTCGAACGTAAGCAACAATACAGCGGTCACGAACGAAGCGATCGGTAACGGCAATAGCAGCCAAACCACAGTTGGTGGGTCAGGAAACGTCATATCGGTTGGTACGACTGGTAACGGCAACACGAACCAAATCGCCGTCGGTACCAGCAACATCGAAAACACGCAGGTGAGTATTGGGGATGTCGGGCTGAGTCCTCGTCCGGAGGAACTCAGTGCTAACCAGTCCGGCACTCAGCTCGCCACCACCAGCACGACCCCAACTTCGAGTTCGGTGAGCTCTACCGATTCGCAGAGTTCGAGTTCAATCGGCACTGCCAGTCTCACCGACACCTCTGGATCGTCGGCGCCTGAAAGCGGCAGCGTTACAAGCGGTTCGGGTGGCACAACTGGCACGGGCGGCACAACCGGTACTAGCGGGTCGGGCGGGACAAGCGGTTCTGGCGGTTCAGGAGATTCCGGCGGTTCCGGTGGCTCAAGCGGTTCAGGCGGTGAATGAGGTGAACAGGAGGTGCGAATGAGGTGAACGTAACCGGCAGTGTCGTCGCTGAGTGTCGCACTGCATCACATTCGACAACCAAACAACGTCGACACAAGAAGGACTTCAGAAATGAGTAAGCATCGCAAGGCACGCAAAGCGCCGATGCCAGTGAAGCTCAATCGCGTCATTGCTATCGGCGCCGTCGCCGGCAGCACTGTCGGATTCGGGGCACTCTTGGCAGCGAACCCACCAATGGCTTATGCCGACGAATCCAGTTGGTGGTTGTTGAGCGGTAATAACACTCCAATTGCGAGCGACAACAATATTGTTATCGGCACCAATGGAAATGGCAACACGAACCAACTCGCCTTCGGTACAGGCATTATTGGAAACGCGCAAATCAACCTGTTCAGCCTCGGCGTCGCCACGGTGGCCAACGCCGCCCCCGCGGTTGGTGGCAACGCGATCGGCGGCCCCGCGCTCAGTACGGCCACCGAAGCAGGTGTGCCGATCGGCGGGCTGGCAGTCGGAGGCGCGGCGGTCAACCCGGCGGTCGGCATCAACCCGGCGCTGGGCGGCATAGGAGGCCTCGGCACGGCGCTCGGCGGTCCGGCGATACCGGTGGCGTTGGGTGGCCTGGCAACGCAAGTGGCGACCGGCACCCAAGCGAACACCGCCCCTGGCGGAGACGCAACGGGCGGCTCGGCCACAAACGCCGGCAAAGCGACAAGCGGGCGCGCGACCGGCGGCACCGCCATCGGCGGCAACGCGACCACCAGTGCTTCCGGCGTCGGATCTGGCAATTTGTCGAATAACAACTCGAGCACAAACACCTCGACCGGCAACGGCAACTCCAGCAGCAGCAGCAATGGCGGAACCAATGACGGCAGCAGCAGCGGCGGCACCAGCAGCAGCGGCGGCTGACCGAATGTAAGTAGGCAACCCCGGCCCGCGCTGGACCGCCGTTTCCGCTGTTCACCGGCGTAACACGTGAGACGGCTGAGGCGATGTATATCGCGAATGCCCTGGTCGGGGCAGAAGAAGGGTTGGGGTTTCATGTTTCGACGCATCACTACGATCGCCTGCACCGCCGCGATGGCCGGCGCTGCGTTCGCAGGGCTGTCGGCCGGTACCGCATCTGCGGTCCCCGGCTGCCCGGACGTCCATTGGATCGGCGCCGCAGGCTCGGGCGAGCGCACGCCCGCAGAGGTGACTCAGAACGGCGGAATGGGCCGCGTGGTCTACCAGTCTCTGCAGGAGCTTTCCGCCGAGGCGCAGAAGGACGGCCGCACGATGACAGCCGAGGCGGTCGAGTACCCCGCCGTGGAAGCGCCCGGTGAGGATGGCGGAATCGGCGAGTGGCTCGGCTTCATGGGCAGCGTCGACACCGGCGCAGCCGCGCTTAGCAGGCAGTACGAGGCGTTCGTGCAGCAGTGCCCGACCTCAAAGGTCGTGCTGGCCGGCTACTCTCAGGGCGCCATGGTGGTGCACCGCAACCTCGCTGCACTCGAAGCAAGCCCGAATCTGGCCGCCGCGCTGCTGGTCGCCGACGGCGATCGGCTGCCCGCAGACCCGACCCTCAACTTCGGCACGGCCAATGGCATCCCGGAGCGCGGAAAGGGTGTCGCGCAGGACTGGCCGATCCTGGCCCACGCGCCCGCTCCGCTGTCGCCCGCCATGGGCGCTCGGACGATCAGCGTGTGCGATCTCAATGATGCCGTCTGCGACTACGACGAGGACGCCGACGACTCCACAGGGGCGTACGCGCGGCGCGTGGTCGTCCACACCAGTTACGCGAGAACCCCGGGATTGGCCTGGACCGCGCCACTGCACTTCCTACTCGGACCGGCGCCTGCGTCGCCCGAGGTCCACGAAGTCACCCCGCTCAGCGCGACTGCGCCGACTCAGTAGCCGCCCGCGCGATCAACAGCACCACTACACCGGCGGGCAGCAGTAGCGCCGCCAGCACCGCGACGATGGTGTCGACCGCACCGGCAGTCGACATTCCGGCGCGCTGAAGCATCTCCAGCACCGTTGCGGACACGGCGACGCCGACGCCGGCAAGCGTGACCAACGCGGTCAGCGTGACGCCCGCAGCCTCGCCCGCCCGTTCGGTGCGCACGACCGCCTGAGTCGCGACCGTCGTGAACGCGTACACCAATCCCAGCGTTAATCCACACGCGGTGAGTGCCGGCAGGTAGACGACCCAGGTGTGCGATGACGCGAGCGCCGCCAACGACATCGCGGCCGCGACACTTGTCAGACCCATCACGAGCACTGGCGGGCGACTGGCCGCGAGCCGGCCTGCCAGCACGCCGCCAAGTGCGGCACCCGCCGACGGTCCGAGGAATACCAGGCCGGCGGTCAACGGGTCGAGGCCGCGCACCTGTTGCAGATACATCGTCGACAGGAAGATCGTCACGCCGTAGGCGATGTTGGCAATGGTGCCCGCGATGACCAGGATCGTGAATCTGGGGTTTCGCATTAGCGACAGATCCACCAACGGCCAGCGCACCCGGTTCTCCGCTACCACGAAAAAAGCGAGTGCCGCCAGAGAGCACACGAACGCGATGACCGTCGGCGCCGACAGCCAACCCCAGGACGGTGCTCGATCAAATGTCAACGTGAACAAGCCAATTCCGACGGTGATGAGGGCCAAGCCGGTGACGTCGATCCGACGCGGCACCGTCTCGTCGAAGGATTCGGTGATGCTCCACGCCCCGATGGCAAGCGCGATCAGTGTCAGCGGAACGTTCAGCCAGAATATCCACCGCCAGCCGACCGTCTCAGTCAGCAGCCCACCGATCAATGGGCCTGCCGCGTTGCCCAATCCCGCTATGCCGTAAGCCAACCCGATTGCATGACTGGCGCGCACAGACGGAAAGGCGTTTGTCAGCACGCTCACAGAAACCGGAAAGATCAGCGCCGCGCCTATGCCCTGAACGGCGCGGAAGGCGACGAGGAGCGTCGCCGATGGCGCCAGCGCACACAGCGCCGAGGACAAGCCGAATAACACGATGCCCGCCAAGAGCGCGCGTCGTCGGCCGAAGATATCGCCGATCCGGCCGGCCGGCACCATGAATGAGCCCAGCGCCAGCATGTACACGCTGATCACCCATTGCAGGTCCGCCGCGGTGCTGTTGAGGTCAAATGCCATCCGCGGCAACGCGAGATTCATGGCGAAGTAGTCGATTTGCACGCAGAACAGCGCCATCGACACGGCCGCAAGGGTCCACCGGAGACGCACAGGTTCGTCCGTCGCGGTCACCGCACGACGATACGTCTCGCAACCGCCGGTTTGGCGCTAATCTGACACGCGAACCGGGCAAACGACAGGAGCGTGGCAGATGTTAGGGCGGTACATCAAGTCTCAGATCATGGTCCTCGTCTGTGGCGGCCTTGTCGGTCCCATCTTTTTGGGGGTCTACTTCGCAACAGGCCAGAGCGGCATTCTGAAGTGGATGTTCTGGGTCGGCCTTCTCATCACCGCTGCCGACGTGCTGATCGCGCTGGCGCTGGCGAACTTCGGCGCAAAGTCGGAAGCCAAGACCCAGGCGCTGGAACAGAGCGGCGTCTTGGCGCTGGCGCAGGTGGTTGGCATACAGGAGACGGGCACCCGTATCAACGAGCAGCCGCTGGTGAAACTCGACCTGCAGATCTCCGGCCCCGGCATCACCCCATTCGCCACGCAGGACCGGGTCATCGCATCGATCACGCGGCTGCCCATGATCACCAACCGCAAACTTGTCGCGCTAGTCGATCCTGCCACAAATGAGTACCAAATCGACTGGGAGCGAAGTGCTTTGGTGGGAGGCGTGATGCCGGCCAACTTCACCATCGCTGAGGACAACAAGACCTATGACCTCAGCGGGCAGGCCGGCCCGCTGATGGAGATCCTGCAGATTCTCAAGGCCAACGGGATCGGCATGAACAACATGATCGATCTACGCTCCAACCCGGCGGCCCGTGCGCAGGTGCAGGCCGTGGTCAGGCGCGCCGCGGCCGCGCAGCAGGCTCCGGCAGCCGCGGCACCGGCGGCCGCCCCCGCCGCGGCACCCGGTGCGCCGTATGCGGCGACGCCCGAGCCGAGCACCGCGCAGCGGCTGCAAGAATTGGAAACATTGCGCGCTACCGGTGTGATCTCTGACGACGAGTACAACGCCAAGCGTCAGCAGATCCTCTCTGACCTCTAGCTGGATTCGTGAATCCCCGATGCGGCTGATGTGCTGTCGCATAGGCTTCTTGCGACTGTGAGTGAATGCATCGGTGGTTCATGACGGCAACGGAGCAGCCTGAAAAGGTAACCGAAAAGGTCAGCCTCCCAACACTGACCGCGATGGTTGTCGGCTCGATGATCGGCTCTGGCGTCTTCCTGCTGCCGCGCCGCTTCGGCACCGAGACCGGCGTGCTTGGGGCGATCATCGCGTGGACCATCGCGGGCTCCGGTATGTTGATGCTGGCCTTCGTCTTTCAGCGTCTCGCGACCCGCAAGCCGGATCTGGACGCGGGGATCTTCGCGTATGCCAAGGCCGGTTTCGGCGACTACGTAGGGTTCAATTCGGCGATCGGGTACTGGGCATCCGCCTGCGCGGGTAACACGTCGTACTGGGTGCTCATTACGGCGACGATGAGCGCGGTGGTGCCGGGATTCGGCGACGGCGACACGGTGCTCGCGGTGGTTGTGTCCGCGATTGCTGTCTGGCTGTTCGTCTACCTCGTCCTGCGTGGTGTCAAGGACGCAGCCGTCATCAACTACATCGTCACGATCGCCAAAGTTGTGCCGATTCTGATGTTTATCGTGATCACTGCCATCGCGTTCAAGGCCGACGTGTTTGCCGACAACTTCTGGGGCGGCGACGACTACTCGTTCTCGTCGATCTGGGACCAGGCCACCGGCACGATGCTGATCACCGTGTTCGTCTTCCTGGGCATCGAGGGCGCGAGCGTTTACTCGCGGATGGCACGTAAGCGGGAAGATGTCGGACGAGCCACCATCATCGGATTCCTCAGCGTGCTCAGCGTTTTCGCGCTGGTGACCCTCGTGTCGTACGGCGTCATGCCACAGAGCGAACTCGCCGGCGTCAGCCAGCCATCCATGGCGGCGGTGCTTGAATCCGTTGTCGGGCATTGGGGATCGATCTTCATCCGCATCGGTGTGATCGTGTCCGTGCTCGGCGCCTATCTGGCTTGGACCCTGATGGCCGCCGAGATCCTCTACATCCCCGCCAAAACCGACGACATGCCGCGCTTCCTGGCCCGAACCAACAGCCATGGCGCGCCCGTCACCGCGTTGATCATGGCCGCCGGCCTGATTTCACTGCTGCTTATCGCGCTGCTCTTCGCCGCGGACGCGCTCGACTTCATGCTGGACCTGACCGCCGCGCTGTCCCTGATTCCCTATCTCCTCGCGGCGGCCTATGCGTTGAAGTTGACCGCCACTCGCGAGACGTACGGCGACGGCAAATCGCTTGTTCCAGACATGGTCATCGCCGCGGTGGCGACGGTGTACACCTTGTTCCTGATCTACGCCGCGGGTGTCGACAAGCTTCTCCTGTCCTGCATCTTGTACGCGCCGGCCGCCGCGCTCTACTTCAAGGCGCGCCGCGAACGCGGCCTTCGCGTGTTCAAACCGGCGGAGGCGGTGCTGTTCGGCGTGATTGTCCTCGGTGCCGTCGCCGGTGTGGTATCGCTGGCAACTGGAGCCATCGAAATCTAGCCGCCACTGGGCGAAAGGAGCCGACGATGACCAACCCGTCCACCAATTACGGCGTGCACTCTGAAGTCGGGAAGCTGCGCAAGGTGTTGGTCTGCTCGCCCGGACTGGCGCATGAGCGGCTCACGCCGACCAATTGCGACGACCTGTTGTTCGACGACGTGCTCTGGGTGCAGAACGCCCGTCGTGACCACTTCGACTTCATCGACAAGATGCGAGACCGCGATGTCGAGGTGGTCGAACTGCACGACGTGCTCACCGAGACGATGAAAGATCCGGCCGCAAAGGCCTGGCTGCTGGACCGCAAGATCGTCCCGAACGAGGTGGGCCTCGGCCTTGTCGACGACACCCGCGGCTACCTCGACTCGTTGCAACCGCGCCGGCTCGCCGAGTTGCTGATCGGCGGCATGTCGACGCGCGACCTGCCCAAGGAATTGCAGTCGGGCTACCGGGCGCTGGCACGCGAAAGTACTGGCGTCACAGAGTATTTGATGCCGCCGCTGCCGAATACGCTGTACACCCGCGACACCACCTGCTGGGTCTATGGCGGGGTGACGCTGAACCCGTTGTTCTGGCCGGCGCGACACGACGAGACACTGCTGATGAAGGCGATCTACGAGTTCCATCCCGACTTCGTTGGCTCCACGGTGTGGTGGGGCGATCCCGAGGAACAGTGGGGGATGGCGACTTTCGAGGGCGGCGACGTCTTGGTGCCCGGCAATGGCGTCGTGATCATCGGGATGAGCGAACGCACGTCGCGGCAGGCTATCACCCAGGTGGCGTCCAGGCTGTTTGCCGAGGAGGCTGCGACCCAGGTGATCGTCGCGGGCATGCCCAAACTGCGGGCGGCGATGCACCTCGACACCATCTTCACCTTCGCCGACCGCGACGTGGTCACCATCTATCCCGACATCGTCGACGCCATGCAGACCTTCACGCTGCATCCCAGTGACAACGACGTCGGGGTGGAGGTCGTCGAGGCCGACAAGCCGTTCGTCGAAGTGGTGGCTGCCGGTCTCGGACTGGGCAAGCTGCGGGTGGTCGAAACGGGCGGCACCGCCTACGACTCTGAGCGCCAGCAGTGGGACAGCGGCAACAACCTCGTCGCCGTCGAACCCGGAGTGGTGTTCGCCTACGACCGCAACACCCACACCAACACACTGCTGCGCCGTGCCGGCATCGAAGTGATCACCATCGTCGGCGCCGAGCTCGGCCGTGGTCGCGGCGGAGGCCACTGCATGACCTGTCCGCTGGCCCGCGACTCCGTCTACTGAGAGGCACGGCGACTAGAACACGTTTCAGTTCTGCTGTTAGCCTGGTTCGCAGGCTCACGAAAGGAGCAGCGGTGACGGCAACCGGCGGACCACTGGAAGGACGAGTGGCGTTCATAACCGGGGCCGCGCGCGGCCAAGGGCGGGCGCACGCGATCCGGCTGGCCAGCGAGGGCGCCGACATCATCGCGATCGATATCTGCGGCCCGATCTCGGAGACCATCACCTACCCGCTGGGCACCTCTGAGGAGTTGGCCGAGACGGTTGCTGCGGTGGAAGCCACCGGCCGCAAGGTGCTGGCCCGCGAGGTCGACATCCGCGACCTGCCGGCGCTGCAACAAGTGGTGGCCGACGGCGTCGAGCAGTTCGGCCGGCTGGACATTGTCGTGGCCAACGCCGGGGTGCTGAGCTGGGGCCGGATGTTCGAGATGTCCGAAGAGCAGTGGGACACCGTCATCGACGTCAACTTGAACGGGACGTGGCGGACCATCCGCGCTGCAGTGCCCGCGATGATCGAAGCAGGAAATGGCGGGTCGATCATCATCGTCAGTTCATCGGCAGGAACGAAGGCCACGCCCGGCAACGGGCACTACTCGGCGTCCAAGCACGGGCTGGTCGCCATCACCAACGCGTTGGCGATCGAGGTGGGTGAGTTCGGGATTCGGGTCAACTCGATTCACCCGTACTCGATCGATACGCCGATGGTGGAGAAGGAAGCGATGATGGCCGTCTTCGCCAAGTATCCGCAGTATCTGCACAGCTTTTCGCCGATGCCGTACCGCCCCGTCAACCACGTTGGCAAGAAGGGCCTGCAGGAATTCATGACGGCCGAAGAGGTTTCGGACGTCGTGGCCTGGTTGGCCGGTGACGGGTCGGCGACGATCTCGGGCAGTCAGATCGCCGTCGACCGCGGCACCGCTAAGTACTAGCTAGCCGGGCAGCACCAGGACTGGAACCGGGCTATGCCGCAAGATCTTTGATCCGCGCGAGCCGAGGAACACGCGCGCGATTCCGCCCACAGGCGATGTGCCGATGGCCAGCAGGTCGCCCTCCTGCCAGTCGGCTTCATCCAGTGCCTCGTCCCAGCCATTACCCGTGACGACCTGCAGCTCCACGTCTTTGCCGATGACGCCGTCGGTCTTCAACTGCGCCAGCGTTTCTCGCGCATGCGCTGCCAACTGGTCCAGGATCGAGTCCTCCGTGCTCAGCCCGACTTCGGGCGGGTACATCGTGCGGCCGCGAACGGCGAACGTGACGACCCGCATGGGGACGCTGAGCCGCTCCGCAAGCGCCGCAACCCGTTCGACGACATGAAGCGCCTCCGGAGTGCCGGGGTAGGCGGCTGTGATCCGCGTCAGTCCACCCGCTTTCGAACCGCGATAGCCGCGTGGGCTGATCGCCATAGGAACCGGCGAGGAGTGCAACAGCCGGTCGGCGGTCGATCCGACCACCACCTGGCCGAGCTTGCCGTCGGACGCGGAGCCCAAGACGAGCACCTCGGGTTCGAGTTCGGAGACCGCCTCCAACAAGCCACCGGTTGTCGAGCGGTGGGCGACCTTGTGGTACTTGACGTCGAGCCCCTGACCGATCGAGTCGATGCACCCCTGCGCTTCCCGGGCCGAGTTCGCCGCCAATTGCTCAGCGTACTGGGCATATTCGGCGTCGATCCGGCCCAGCGACGGCGTCATCCACGGCCGCGGCACGACGGTGACCACCGTCAACGACGTTTTGAGCGTCTTGGCCGCCTCGACCGCCAGGTACAGCGGCGACCGGCCGCCCTTGCCGGCCAGGTAGCCGACGGCGACGGTCACGGCTCATCCTTATGCGGGGTGACGAAATGGTGATCTGACGGCTCTTCGACGAACATGACATCGTCGTCACCGGGAACCGCAGTCGGGATATAGCCGTCGGCGCCGCCGGCATTGAGCGCGCTGTGGCGGCGACCCCAGAACAAGTAGAACAGCAGCACGAGGCCGACACAGGCCCCGAACACCAGCCATGTCTGCCAGCGCAGGCCGTACAGCACCGCCGCGCACGCGAGGACGGAGAGGACGGGTGTCACGGGGTAACCCGGCACCTTGAATGGGCGCTCGAGGTTGGGCTCGCGGACTCGCAGGATGATGACGCCCACCGACACCGTGATGAAGGCGACCAGCGTGCCGATCGACACGGCATCCAGCAGCCAGTTCAGCGGAATGAAACCGGCAAGGATCCCCGTCGCGACCGCGACGATGATGGTGTTGCCGACCGGAGTCATGCTGCGCGGGTTGACCTTTGCGAACATCGACGGAAGCAGTCCGTCGCGGCCCATCGCGAACAGGATGCGGGTCTGGCCGTACATCACGACCAGGGTCACCGAGAAGATCGAGATCACCGCTCCCGCGGCCAGAAGCGTGCTGGCCCACGTTCCGCCGGTGATGTTCTCCAGGATCACCGACAGTCCCGCTTCGGACTGTTCCTCCGACCCGAACTCGGCGGCGTCCTGCGTGCCGAGTCCGGCGAAGGCGACCAGGATGTAGAAGCTGGTGACCACGATCAGTGCAGCAATGATCGCGCGGGGCATGGTCTTCTGCGGATCCTTCACCTCGTCACCGGCTGTCGATACCGCGTCGAGGCCGATGAACGAGAAGAAGATCATGCTCGCGGCGGTGGTGATGCCCGCCATGCCTTTGTCCCAGAAGCCGTGGAAGTGATCGGCGTTGAATGCAGTGAGCGCGATGATGATGAACATCCCCAGCACGCCGAGCTTGATCAGCACCATGATGGTGTTGACCAAAGCCGACTCGCTGGCACCGCGGATCAGCAGCAGCATGCACATCACGATCAGCAAGACAGCGGGCAGGTTGACGATGCCCGGCGTTTCATCCCAGGGGGCCGCCGTCAGTGACTGCGGGAGTTGCCAACCAAACAGGTTGTCCAACAACTTGTTCAGGTAACCGCTCCACCCGACCGCGACTGCGGAGATAGACACGCCATACTCAAGCAGCAGACAGGCTGCCACACCCATCGCGACGAACTCGCCCATCGTCGTGTAGGCGTAGGAGTACGTCGAGCCCGACACCGGCACCGACGACGCCATCTCCGCATAGCAGATGGCGGACAGGCCGGCTGCGATCGCGGCGAGGACGAACGAGACGAGGACCGCCGGACCCGCTTCCGGCACCGCCGCCGACAGCACGAAGAAGATGCCGGTGCCGACGGTGGCGCCGACGCCGAACAGCGTCAGCTGAAACGTTCCGATACTTCGTTTCAGGTGGTCTGAGGCACCGTGTGCGATGGG
>DASRJA010000229.1:0-4732 GCA_035649695.1 Mycobacterium sp.
TCTTGGGCCAGGCTTCCTGCGTCCGCTGCCGGTAAGCCGCCAGTTCGCGTGCCGCGCCGAACGGCTCCCCGTCCGCGCCAGGTTCGACGGTCTTGCGCAGCGACTGCGCCGCGGGCGCGTAATACTGCTCGGTGTAGTCGCGCACCATCCGCGAGGCCAGCACCTTCGGCCCGAGCGCAATGAGCGTGTGCCGCACCATCTCTACCCATCGCGTCGGGATGCCGTGCTCGTTGCGGTCGTAAAACCTCGCCGCCACCGACTTGCCGAGCAGGTCATACAGCGCGGCGGCTTCGATGTCGTCGCGGCGGCCCTCGTCAGCCAGACCGTCGGCGGTCGGGATTTCCCAACCGTTTTCGCCGTCGTACCACTCATCCCACCAGCCGTCGCGGATCGACAGGTTCAACCCGCCATTGAGCGCGCTCTTCATGCCTGATGTGCCGCATGCCTCCAGCGGCCGCAGCGGGTTGTTCAGCCAGACATCGCAGCCGTAGTACAGCTGGCGGGCCATCGACATGTCGTAGTCGGGCAGGAATGCGATGCGATGCCGCACTTCTGGACGGTCGGCGAACTTCACCACTTGCTGGATCAGCGCCTTGCCGCCGTCGTCTGCGGGATGCGACTTGCCGGCCACGATCAACTGAATCGGCTGCTTCTCGTCGAGCAGCAGCTTCTCCAACCGGTCGGGGTCGCGCAGCATCAACGTCAGCCGCTTGTACGTCGGCACGCGGCGGGCGAAACCGATAGTGAGTACGTCGGGGTCGAATGCCGTTGCGATCCAGCCTAATTCCGCATCGGATGCGCCACGGTCGTGCCATGAGCGTCGAAGGCGGGCCCGCACGTCCTCGACGAGGGAAGCGCGCAATTGTGAGCGGATCCACCATATGTGCCCCGGATCGACTTGTTGTAGCCGCTGCCACGTTTCGGGCTCCGTGAGAGAGCCGAGATCGTCGCTGCCCAGCAGTTCGCGGCCCAGCTCCAGCCATTGCGGCGCCGCCCACGTCGGCCCGTGCACACCGTTGGTGATTGAGCCGATCGGCACCTCGGCCGCATCGAACCCCGGCCACAGCTCGTTGAACATGAAGCGGCTGACCCGCCCGTGCAGCAGCGACACCCCGTTGGCGCGCTGCGCGAGCCGCAGGCCCATGTGGGCCATGTTGAACTTGGACGGATCATCCTCCTCGCCGAACGCGGTGATCCGGTCCAGCGGTACGCCCGGCAGCAGCCTCGACATCGCACCCGACGGGCCGTCGGCCGAGCCGCCGAAGTACCGCTTGACCATCTCGACCGGGAATCGGTCGATGCCGGCGGGCACCGGGGTATGCGTGGTGAACACGGTCGACGACCGCACGACCGTCAGCGCCGTGTCGAAGTCCAGCCCGGCGTCGATCAGCTCACGGATGCGTTCGACGCCCAGAAAGCCGGCGTGGCCCTCGTTCATGTGGAAGACCTCGGGCGCAGGTAGACCCTCGATTTCGGTGTACGCGCGGATCGCCCGCACGCCGCCGATGCCGGCCAAGATCTCCTGCTTGATCCGGTGTTCCTGGTCACCGCCGTAGAGCCGGTCGGTGACACTGCGCAAATCGTGCTCGTTTTCCGGAATGTCGGAATCCAACAGCAGCAACGGAATTCGGCCGACGTGCGCGATCCACACACGCGCCCGCAGCTGGTTGGCGTCTGGCATCGCCAACTCGACCAACACCGGGTCGCCATTGGGGTCTGTCAGCAGCCGCAGTGGCAGGCCCTGCGGATCCAGCGACGGATAGCTCTCGTGCTGCCACCCGTCGGCGGTCAGCGACTGGCGGAAGTACCCCGACCTGTACAGCAACCCGACCGCGATCAGGGGCAGCCCGAGGTCCGACGCGGACTTGAGGTGGTCACCCGCCAGAATCCCCAGACCACCGGAGTAGTTCGGCAGCACCTCGGCAACACCGAACTCCATCGAAAAGTAGGCGATGCCATGCGGCAACTGCGCGCCCTCGTCGGCCTGCTGCTGGTACCACATCGGCCGGGTCAAATAGTTGTCCAGGTCAGCGGCCAGCCCGTCGAGGCGGCGCAGGAAGGATTCGTCGACCGCAAGCTCGTCCAGCCGCTTCGGTGTGACCTGTCCGAGCAACGCCACCGGGTCGCATCCGACCTGCTTCCACAGCTCTGGATCGATGGCCGCGAACAGATCCTGCGTCGGCTTGTCCCACGACCAGCGCAGGTTGATCGAAAGACGTTCGAGCGCGGTCAAACGATCGGGTAGATGTGCGCGGACCGTGAACCGGCGGAGGGCTTTCACGCGACCCAACCTTACTGATAAATCGGGCCTTTGCAGGGCGGTGTGGGGATCGCTTCGTTCCCGTTGGGTTGGGCTGACCACTACGGTGGGTATAGGCGCGACGAGGCTTTAATTCGAGACCAGACGACAAGCACAGCGGCCACGTCGGCGGTGCCACCTCCGCGGGCCGCGCCAGTGTAAGGAGTGATGGGGTGGCCGGTCGTATCGGAATCGATGACGTCGCACCCGTCGTATCAGGCGGACGCTATCCAGCCAAGGCCGTCGTGGGTGAGATCGTTCCCGTCCGGGCCACGGTGTGGCGCGAAGGACACGACGCGGTATCCGCGACGCTCGTGGTGCGCTACCACGGCAGGGCCTATCCGAAACTGGCTGACGATCCGCCCGGACGCGTCAAGCCGGCCGAGCCTGTGCCGATCCAGGAGGTGGTCACCCCGGCGCCGCGGGTGAAACCGCAGCAATTGCCGATGTCGATGGGCCGAACGCCGGACGTGTTCCACGGCTTTTTCAGTCCCACCGATGTCGGGTTGTGGACGTACCGGGTGGATGGCTGGGGCGACCCGTTCGCGACATGGCGCAAGAACGTCACCGCCAAGCTCGACGCGGGCCAGAGCGAGAGCGAGCTGTCCAATGATTTGCTCCTCGGCGCCCGGCTTCTGGAGCGGGCCGCAACGGGCGCACCGCGGCAGCACCGCTATCCGTTGATCGACGCGGCCGCTCGCCTGCGTGCACCCGGTGACCCGTTCAGCCGCGCCGGTGCCGCGCTGTCGGACGACGTGGCCGAGGTGCTCGCGCTGTATCCGCTGCGTGAATTGCTCACGCGCGGAGAGCAATACGGTGTCTGGGTAGACCGGCCGCTGGCCCGGTTCAGCTCGTGGTACGAGATGTTTCCGCGGTCCAGCGGCGGCTGGGACGCGAAGGGCAACCCCGTGCACGGCACATTTGCGACCGCCACCAAGGAATTGCCCCGCATCGCCAAGATGGGCTTCGACGTGGTGTATCTGCCGCCGATCCATCCGATCGGCAAAGTGCACCGCAAAGGCCGCAACAACAGCGTGACCGCCGCGCCGAACGACGTCGGCTCACCCTGGGCGATCGGCAGCGACGAAGGCGGCCACGATGCTGTGCACCCGAAGTTGGGCACGATCGAGGACTTCGACGATTTTGTGGCCGCCTCCCGCGACCACGGCTTGGAAGTGTCGCTGGATCTGGCGTTGCAATGCGCGCCCGACCACCCATGGGCGAAGAACCACCCGGAGTGGTTCACTGTGCTGCCCGACGGGACGATCGCCTACGCGGAGAATCCGCCGAAGAAGTACCAGGACATCTACCCGTTGAACTTCGACAACGACCCTGCGGGGATCTACGAGGAAGTGCTGCGGGTAATGCGGTTCTGGATCTCCCACGGCGTCAAGGTGTTTCGCGTCGACAATCCGCATACCAAGCCGCCGAACTTCTGGGCCTGGGTGATCGGCGAGGTGAAGAACGAGGATCCCGACGTGTTGTTCTTGTCGGAGGCCTTCACTCGGCCGGCGCGGCTGTACGGGTTGGCCAAGCTCGGCTTCACGCAGTCCTACACGTATTTCACCTGGCGCACCGCGAAGTGGGAGCTGACCGAATTCGGCCAGCAGATCGCCGAGCACGCGGATGAGGCACGGCCGAACCTGTTCGTGAACACGCCCGACATCCTGCACGAGAGCCTGCAGCACGGCGGCCCTGGCATGTTCGCGATCCGGGCCGTGCTGGCGTCGACGATGAGTTCGGCGTGGGGCGTGTACTCGGGATACGAGCTGTTCGAACACCGGCCGGTGCGGGAAGGCAGCGAGGAATACCTGAACTCCGAGAAGTACGAACTGCGGCCCCGCGACTTCGACGCCGCACTGGCCGACGGTGAATCGCTTGAGCCGTTCCTGACCCGGCTCAACGAGATTCGACGCGTCCACCCGGCCCTGCACGAGTTGCGCACCATCAAGTTTCACCACCCCGACAACGACGCGGTGCTGGCCTACAGCAAGTTCGACCCGGTAACCGGCGACCAAGTGCTGGTGGTGGTGACGCTGAACCCGTTCGGGCCGGAAGAGGCGACGCTGTGGCTCGACATGAACGCGCTGGGGATGGAGCCGTACGACCGGTTCTGGGTGCGTGACGAGATCAGCGGGGACGAATACCAATGGGGGCAATCGAATTACGTTCGACTCGACCCGGCCAAGGCGGTGGCCCATGTGCTGAACATGCCCCAGGTACCCGCCGACCAACGACTCAACCTACTGCGTAGGGAGTGACGAGATGACGCAGACCAATCAACGCACGAGCCCGCATCTGCGGCCGCATACGGCGGATCTGAACCGCTTGCTGGCCGGCGAGCACCATGATCCGCATTCGGTGCTGGGCGCTCACGAGTACGGCGATCACACCGTGATTCGGGCCTATCGGCCGCATGCGGTTGAGGTGGTC
>DASRJA010000230.1:0-3124 GCA_035649695.1 Mycobacterium sp.
GGTGCGGCATTCCTGGCCGTCGGCCTGGTCATCGGAGCAGTGACCTATGTCGTGGTGCGCAAGTTTCGCCGCCGCCGCAGCCGGCCACTACACGAATGCCGCCCGGTGGCGGTCATCGACCGCAAGCTGGGGTTGTTCAGCTACGGCGGCGGAGCGGTGGTTCCGACGGACCAGGTGCGGTTTGCACGCAGATTCCAAATCGGTTCGAGCTCACCCAAACTCGTCGCCGTCACCCAGGGCGGTACGCATGTGCTGAAGCGCGGTAACCCATTCGACGGTGGGGTCGGCAATGTCGACGAATTGCTGACCGCGGTGGCGAAGAATGCTGTGACCTAGCGCACAACGCTGAAGCAATCCGCGCCGCGCCGCGTTTTGCAGTTCGTGACCCAACTCAGTCGACGCTCGGTGCTGCTCGGTCTCGGTGCGGTCGGCGCATTCCTGGCCGTTGATTTCGGTGCCGTCGCCTATGCGAACAAATGGATCGGCCCGCAAGCCGAGTTGACCCGCCAGACCTTTATCGACGGCTTCCGCCGCGTGTACGGTCTGCACCCGGGATTCCGCAGGAACCACGCCAAAGGCGTCGCGGTGACCGGGCGCTTCGACAGCAGCGGCAACGGCAGCGAACTATCGAGGGCGGCGGTGTTCGGCCCTGGTCACAGTTCGGTGACCGGGCGATTCTCGCTGAGTGGCGGCGATCCCTTCATGGCCGACACAGCCGCGGCGGCGCGAGGCCTCGGATTGGCCTTCGCGTTTCCCGACGGCACTCAGTGGCGGACAGCGATGCTGAATCTGCCGGTGTTTCCCGACAATTCGCCGCAAGGCTTCTATGACCGGCTACTCGCATCCAAAACCGTTCCTGCGACGGGGAAGCCCGATCCGGCAGCGATGTCTGCGTTCCTGACGGCGCACCCCGAGACGGCGGCCGCCATGGCGGTAATCAAACAGCACGCACCAACTCGCGGCTTCGCCGACAGCACATTCAGCAGCCTCACCACGTTCTACTTGGTCAACGACGCTGGTAGGCGCACGCCCGTGCGGTGGTCGTTCGTCCCACTGCAGGCGGCACTGCCGGCGCCACCGGGCAGCGATAACGCATTGTTCGACGCGCTGATTCGTCAGATACGCGGCGTGCCACTGCAGTGGCGATTGATGCTGACGGTCGGGGAACCAGGCGACCCCGTACTCGACGCCACGCTGCCATGGCCGTCCGACCGCCGGACCATCGATGCGGGGACGCTCACGCTGACAGGCGTTAAAACCGAGCGACGCGGCAATGCGCGCGACATCAACTTCGATCCGCTCGTGCTGCCCGACGGCATCGAACCGTCGGACGATCCATTACTGAGCGCTCGATCAGCGGTGTACGCGGCGTCGTATCGTGCCAGGACGGGCGAACCTAAGTTTCCGTCCGCCGTGCAGGTCGACGAGGTCGCGCAATGACGGCGCGATATCCGCTGCGAACGCGCATCCTGCACTGGCTGACGGCCGTCCTCATTTTCAGCACGCTATTGATCGGGTTCGTCATGGTGAACTCGATCGGCTCTTATGCGTCGCTGCGCGCCATTCACATGACGCTCGGGGTGCTGATACTCGCCATCGTTGTCCTCAGGGCCGCCAACCGATTGACCCACCGCGCGCCGAAACTGCCTGACACCGTCGGCTGGGTAGAGCACAAACTCGTCGTGGGTTCCGAGCTGACGCTGTACGCACTGATGCTGGCGCAGCCACTCATCGGGTGGGCGATGGTGTCGGCCAGCGGTAGGCCGGTGGTCATCTTCGGGTCCCTGCAGCTGCCGCGCATTGCGCCGTTCAATGCCGACTTGTTTTTCATACTCCGCCAAGCCCATTCGGTGCTGGCCTACGCGTTGGTGGTGGTCATCGCCGCCCACGTGAGTGCGGTATTGCTGCATACGCTGACGCTGCGTGACGGCATGCTGTCTCGGATGACGTTCACCAAACCGCGCGAGCGTGCGCAAAATGCACGCAATTCGCGGCGTGTCGGTGTGCAGACACGCACGTCCCCTACTGGCGTGTGGGCCCACGCGGAAAAAGAGGCTAGGCGCGGCTGAGGCGCGAAAGCACTTCGGCGAGAACAGCGTCGATGGGAATGTCGACCTGTTCGCCGGTCGCCAGGTTCTTCACGCCGATCGTGCCCGCCTCGATGTCACGGTCACCGGCGACCAAGGCAATCGACGCGCCAGAGCGGTCTGCGGCGCGCATGGCGCCCTTGATGCCGCGGTCGCCGTAGGCCAGGTCGACGCGCACACCAGCCGCCCGTAGGCGCGCGGCCAGTACGGCCAGCGTCAGTTTGGCCTGCTCCCCCAGCGGAACCCCGAACACGTCGACCCGCGTGGCCCCGCCGACCGTCTTACCCTCGGCCTTCAACGCCAACAACGCCCGATCGACGCCAAGGCCGAAGCCAATGCCGGACAAGTCTTTTCCGCCCAGCTCGCGCATCAGCCCGTCGTAGCGCCCACCGCCGCCGATGCCCGACTGGGCGCCCAGCCCGTCGTGCACGAACTCGAACGTCGTCTTTGTGTAGTAATCCAGCCCGCGGACCATTCGCGGGTTGATCACATAGGGCACGCTCAACGCGTCGAGATGCGCGAGCACCGTGTCGAAGTGCTGCTTGGCCACATCGGACAGGTGATCCAACATCACCGGCGCATCGGCGGTCATCTCGCGCATCTTCGGCCGCTTGTCGTCAAGCACCCGCAACGGGTTGATCTCGGCGCGCCGGCGGGTTTCTTCGTCGAGGTCGAGCTTGAACAGAAAGTCCTGCAACAGTTCCCGATACTGCGGCCGACAGCTGTCGTCGCCCAGCGAGGTGATCTCCAACCGGAACCCGTCGAGCCCCAGTGAGCGGAACCCGGCGTCTGCGATGGCGATCACCTCGGCGTCCAGCGCCGGATCGTCGACACCGATCGCCTCGACCCCGACCTGTTGCAGCTGTCGGAAACGCCCGGCCTGCGGACGCTCGTAACGGAAGAACGGACCCGCGTAGCAGAGCTTCACCGGCAGCGGCCCGCGGTCAAGGCCGTGCTCGATCACCGCGCGCACCACACCCGCAGTGCCCTCGGGCCGCAGCGTCACCGAGCGGTCGCCACGGTCGGCGAACGTGTAC
>DASRJA010000231.1:0-25667 GCA_035649695.1 Mycobacterium sp.
CCCATCTGAGGAACAGTAAGTGGCGGTAATCAATGCTGCCGGTGAGTGCGCTGGTGCCAAAACATGGGCCCCGTCCTTTTGGGCGGGGCCCATGTCGAGCGATTCACGTGTCAGAAGCCGAAGCCCAGGTTTGTCTGGGCCGACCCCGAGGCCGACGGCGGGGGAGGTGGAGGCAGCGTCGGGAGACCAACGCCCAAGTCGGTCGCAAATCCACCCTCAGCCGAACCCAAAGGCGTATCCACCCCAACGCCGGTCCCTCCGGACGCGGAAGCCGTGGGCGCCGGAAGTGCCGGAGGCGGAGGCGGTGGGGGCAGCGTCGGGCCACTGACACCGAACCCGAAGTCCCCGCCGCCGGAAGCGTCCCCCCCTATCTCGTCTGCCAGCGCGCTAGCGGCACCGGCCAGCGAGAAGGCCAGCGCAGCGGCGACGGCGCTCGTGATCTTCAAGGTCGTACGTACAGTCGATTCAGACAACAAATTGTTCCCTCTATCGGTTGTTGGTTTTGGCACGACCCCCCAGTGGGACGCTAACAAGATCGATCGCCGGGTGCAGGTCGCCAACGTGTCCGGTCTGACATCAGGAAACGGTTGGGCCCCAACGCGCGCCGGGAAAACCCCAAGGTCGACGGCGTCCACGCCTGCGTGCGGGCAAATGTCAAAGTCGTGGCCGACGGTGCACTGCTGTGAAGGCCCAGGCGGCATCCTTCATGCCGTGTTGCAGATCGACACAGAGAGCGAGCCGTCGCATGGCGCAATGATGCCGACATGCAACGGCCAACGGTGATCGAACACAACGTTGTTGCCGCACCAGCTGGCGCACGTACCGCCCTTGGGTAAACGTGGAACCGTTTGCGGCGCCATACTTTTCAAACGGACCGCATCCTGGGGCGGTGCCGACCTACGCCCCCCGACCTCGTGACCGGACTAATTGCCGTAGAGGCGCAGGGCCTGGGCTGTCGCCGTCGCCACGTCACCCCGCAGATCCTGGATCGGTGGACTGCCGCGCACATGGATTGAATTCGAGAGCAGAACTACATACGTATCCGAGCCCGGGTCTATCCACAGCGTGGTTCCGGTGAAGCCAGTGTGGCCAAAGCTACCGATGGGAAAGACGATGCCCCGCGGCGGGGAATTGGTCGAATCGATATCCCAGCCAAAGCCGCGCAGGTTTTGTCCCTTGATCGCCGGATAGTGCGGAGCGAGCAGCGGATCCGTTGTGTTCGGTCTCTTTGCGACGGCGTCTCGGGTGGCGTCGTTCGCCGCTTCGAGCTGTTCATCTGTATGCCCGGGCTGCTGCGGAGTCGTCATCAACTCGAGAGTCGCCTGCGTCAGCGGAAACGTGCTCGGGCGGCCCGTGAGCCGATCAAGCAGGGCCTGCGCATAGATGCTGACATCGTGCGCCGTCGAGAACACACCGGCATGCCCGGCCACTCCTCCCATCCGCCGCGCCGTCGTGTCATGCACCGTGCCGCGTAGCAAGTAATCAAGATCGGGATTCTTGCCCGGATCGGCTCTGCCCTCCTCGTCACGTGCCGTCGGTGCGATGCGCGACAACAGATCGATGTTCCACGTACCGGCCGAACAAGCGCCCGCCACACGCTCGTCCGGCGCCCACGCGATCGCAGCTCCTCGCAGCGTGTACGGACCGCATGCTTTGGCTGGCGGAAGATATCGAGTTTCCTCCATGCCGAGCGGCGCGAATACGTGTTGCTGAACGTAAACGTCTTCTGCCTCGCCTGTGACGCTCTCCAGCAGCGCGCCAAGCAGAATGAAGTTGATGTCGGAGTAGCGGAAACGCTCACCGGGACCAGACTCGAGGGGCGTGGTGAGCGCACGGTGAATGCCCTCAGTTTTGTCGGCTCCGTCCAGTCCCCACGGATCTTTGAGGTCGACGTCTCCGGTTTCGCCCGACGTGTGCGTGAGCAACATGCGAACGGTCACCTTCGCACGCTGTGGATCGTTCGCCGTGTTGAAGTCCGGCAGATATTGCTGCACGGGATCGTCGAACGCAACCTTGCCCTGTTCGTACAGCTGCATGACGGCAGTCGCGGTTGCAATGGGCTTCGTCAACGACGCCATGTCGAAGATCGTGTCCTCGGTCATCTGCTCTGCAGGTGCAGGCGATCCGTCTAGTCCCGGTTCGCCTGCGAGCTTGCGCGAGCCATACGCCTGGTGGAAGACGACCCTGCCGCCGTGGCCGATGACAACCACAGCACCCGGCAGCCGATGCGCTGCAATCGCATCGTTGATCAGCGTGGAGACCGTTGCGAAGTCAGGGGTGGAAGCCGCCTCCGGCGCATGTGTAGGTGTGGGAGCCACATACGGCACATGCGTTGGTGTCGACGCCGCAGTTGACGTTGCCTGCGGGCTGTCGCTCACTTCCGTGTTCGCGGCACAGCCGAACGAGGAGGCCGCAGCGAGTGCAAGGACGACAGCTCCGACGCCGATGGCCTTTCGCTGCCCGCTCCCGTTCAACTTGGGTCGGTGGTTGCCGCTCCTGGTACGTGTCGAGCCACCGTCGCGTCCATCACTTCACGCAGTGCAGGTACCTCATCAAGCAAGCGTGAGAGATCATCGCGCGCGATATGCAGTACTTCGGCCCGCCCGGTCGTCGTCACAGTCGCATTGCGCAGTTTTCCGCGGTGAAGCGCAGATTCGCCGATCACCTCACCCGGCCCCACGACGGCAATGCGCTCCCGGCCGACATACACACCTGCCTCGCCGCTCAGCAGGATGTAGCAGGCGTCCGACACCGTCTGTTCACGAATCAGCGGCCACGGCCCCGACGTCGCGGTGCGATGTGTTGCTCGGGCGATACGCTTCAGGTCGTCCTCGGAGAACTTCGCGAATACGGGAAACTCCCGTAGTCGGCGAGCGTCCTCTTCAAATTCCTTCTGACGGGCTGCCCTCGCCTCGGTTGTCTCACGCCTGTTCATGGTGGCTCCCCCGATTCATGATGACCCGGACATCCAGGAGCCTAGCGAGAGACCGTTGTCTGCAGGCCGGAACGCGCACTCCGCTCCCCCGGCGCGACCATCAGCCCCAGAAACGCTTCTTGAACCGCATGTAGTTGTGGGTGCCACCGTCGCGGAGTGTCACGGTAACGGTCATTTCGCAAACCGCCGGACGCGCCGATGATATGTCGGGTGGTAACAGGTGTTGGGGCCTTGTTGTTCGTGCGCGCCAACTGCGAGCAGGTTGCCGACCATCGAAGTGTCCTTCGGCGCCGCCGCGGTCATCATCGCCTCGTGCGCAGCGTCCGGATCGGTGTCCGGAGGTACCACTAGCAAGACAATCCTGCTGCCGGTGACCCCGAGAACTTCGATGGTGTTTGTTGGCTGACGTCCGTACCCGTTGAGCCGTACCAGTCGGCCGCCAGTCGCGAGTTTCGCGGATTGTCGCCCCCATTCATTGAGGTTGTACATCACGCGGTCAATGCGCCCGAGCCGAACCGACAGTACAGCCAGCAGATCTGGCAGTTCCACGGCGAGGTCGTCACTGTGCGGCCACCATGCCCCATCGACATATCCACTCTGGGGCGCCTTCGGCTTCAAGCGCAATCGCGGCGTGTGTTCCGGCGGTGTATTGCGTTGCCCGACGTCGGTGCGATCTTGTTTCAGCGTCATTGTGACGCTCCTGTCTTGACCGCGAACCGGCCAGATCCTACGAATCGACGACGACACAACCTTGAACGGTCATATGACGAAATACCGCCGATGTACCTTCAGCCTACTCGGGTTGTCCACCACAGCGGCCAGCCGAGTTCGAGATCGAAATCAAGAACATCCGCGTTGGCGTCGGCGCATGCGTGCACGAGTACGCAACGCGGTTCGCAGCCCTACTATCGGGCCAACCGAACGGGTAGCCGGCGCAGCCCCGAACCCGAACTTCCGTTCCGATGCGGTCTCCGGCGCGTCGTCGCACGTAGCCCTGAGCAACCTGTCAGGAAGCGCCAGTTTATGGATCGTTCGCAGCGTCAAAAGATATTGGTGCACAAGCGAACCGCTGGTGTAAGGCAGGTCATACTTGTCGCACAGCGCCCGCACACGCACCGCGATCTGAGCGTAGCGATTACTCGGCAGGTCGGGAAACAGATGGTGCTCGATCTGGTAACACAAGTTGCCGCTCGAAAACGCCAGCAGCGGGCCGGCCTTGAAGTTCGCCGCACCCAACATCTGCCGCAGATACCACTCGGCCCGGGTCTCATCTTTCAGTACATCGGCAGTGAACTTGTCTGCGCCATCAGGGAAATGCCCGCAGAAGATCACCACATACGCCCACAGGTTGCGCAGCAGGTTGGCCGTCGCATTTGCGGCCAGCGTTCTGCGCCAACGAGACCGGCTCAGCGCCGGGAAGAACACGTAATCCTTGCCGGCCTGGCGGCCAATTTTTCGGATCAGCGCTGCCCTTGCGCCGGCTACCTCCCCGACATCTGCCGCCCGATCGCGCTCCGAATGGACCCCATGAAGGGCGATTCCCCACTCAAAGATCGCCGCCAACAGAAGATTTCGCAGCGGCTGCACCAGGTGCTCCGGGCGCCACTTCTCGTCGCGGGTTACCCGCAGCACTCCGAAGCCGAGATCGTCGTCCACGCCTACCACGTTGCTGAACACGTGGTGTCGGTAGTTGTGCGAATACCTCCACTGCGACGAGACCGCGACCATGTCCCACTCCCACGTGCCCGAGTGGATCTCCGGGTCGTTCATCCAATCCCATTGGCCGTGAGACACGTTGTGGCCGATCTCCATGTTCTCGACGCTCTTCGCATAGGCCAGAGCCGCCGTCCCCAGGGCCCAGGAGACCCGTGACCGGCTGCAGCCGATGAGCAGGCGCGCCGTGACGTCAAGCATCTTCTGGAACCCGATGGTGCGCCGGATATAGGCCGCGTCACTTTCACCGAGCGAGTCCTCGATGTCGCGGCGGATCGCGTCCAGTTCGTCCCCGAGAGCCTCAATGTCCGCCTGGCTCAGATGCGCGTACGCAGCAATGTCGGCAACTGCCACTAATTGTCCCGTTGGTCCGGTCGTGCAGGCGAGTGTCTGAGCTCTGGTGTGAACCCGAAATGAGTGCGGACGACCGGTCGGGTTGATGGAGACGACGGCCGCGCGTCGGCGTACCGCCAGTCTAGCGTCGCGCCGCAACGTTGTGCGTCGACATCGTTACCAGGCCATGAACGGTTCCCCGTCGCAGTTCTACCTGCGATGGACGGGTGCCGTCTGGACGGCAGACGAAACCCCCTGAGCTGACACGGCAGAGTGAACGCAGGCCAGTCAGCTCAGAGGGTTTCCCAGTCGGCGAGCTAGATGCCGGTTACTCCGACTGCCTGAGGCCCTTTCGGTCCCTGGTTGACGTCGAACTTGACTCGTTGACTCTCTTCAAGCGAGCGATAGCCGCTCGTTTGAATCTCTGAATGGTGAACGAACACATCCTTTGTGCCGTCATCAGGAGTGATAAAGCCGAAGCCCTTATCGCTGTTGAACCACTTCACGGTTCCCTCTGTCATTTACTTCTCTTTCTTTCACACTGGATGCAATCCGTGCATCCAAGAATCGGTGGTACGGCTTCTGACCGCGTCGAAGGTCGAGAACGTAACGGCTAGTTGCGTTCTCAACTCGAAGAGCTGGATGCCCGGGGCGCCCGCGCTTCGTTCCCCGCTGACCGCCAGCGCTCTTGCGCGTCGGTTGCCTGCGTGCGGATCTCCCTTTCACGCGCGCTGACCATGAGGAGGCTGTCAACCGTCGAGTCGTTGCTCGGAGCCGCCGCAGCCATCAGAGTGGCATGCGCCTTGTCCGGGTGGGCGTTCGGAGGCACCACCAGCAACACAATCTTGTTGCGGTTGAGTCCGAGAACTTCGACAGTGTTCGCCGGCTGAAGCCGGTATCCGTCGAGCCGTACCCGTCGCCCGCCAGTCGCGAAATCCGCGGATGGTATCGCCCATTCATTGCGGTTGAAGATCACGCGGTCAACGGGCTCGAGCCGAACCGACAGCACCGCCAACAGATCTGGCAGCTCGGTGGCGAGATCGTCACTGCGCGGCCACCATGCCCCATCGACATACCCGCTCTGAGACGCCTTGGGCTTCAAGCGCAATCGCAGCGTGTGCGCCGGCGGTGGGTTGCGTTGCCCAACATCGGTGCGATCTTGTACTAGCGTCATGGTGACGCTCCCGCCTTGACCGCGAACCGGCCAGATCCTACGAATCGGCAATGACACAACCTTGAACGGTCATGTAACGAAGTACCGCCGATATCCCTTTAGTCTACTCGGGTTGTCCAGCCCGGAGCCGCGCGCTGCAACACGAGACACGACCATCGACGTATGCCGCTCGAAACCGTTGGAACACAGGCGATTCCAACCGGTTGCCGCCTTAGGCTCGCGGTGGGCCGTCCGGCGGTGTCAGGGTGGCGGTCAGACCGAAGAGCAGGATATCGAGGCCGCGGTCGAGCTCCGCGGCGCCGTCGTAGTTGGCCAGGGCCGATGCCAGCGCGCGCACCTGGGGGAACTCGGTCACCGGCAACCGGTGCAGGCCTAGGCGCAATACATCGTCCGTCTCCTCAGGTCGCTCGATGACTTCCTGAATCTCGGTGAGTATGTGGCCATGGAGGTACCCGAAGAGCACCCGGTAGATGTGCAGCGCATCTGCCCCGCTGAAGCCGGCGGAGGTGAGCAGCGTGAGTACATCCTCCAACGGCCGCAGCATCCCGAGCGGCCGCTGGCCTAACGGCGTGGATAGAGGTCGCGTCACCAACAGTGACACCACGTTTGGGTGTGCGAGGGCCAACCGCCGGAAGTCGTGGGCCACCGCACGCAGCTGGCCCATCCAGTCCGGATCTACGGTGTTCACCCGTAGTTGTCCGAGCACGATCTCGGTGACACCGTCGAGTAATGCCGCCTTGTTCGGCACATGCCGATAGATCACCGTGGGATCCCGGCGCACCTCGTCGCTGAGGCGGCGCAAGGACAAGCCGTCGACTCCATCGCGGTCCACGATCCTCAATGCGGATTGCAGGATCCCCTGCCTGCTCACCTGGCTGTCGTCGTCTCGGGCGGTGGCCACGGTGGCCGCATCGCTTCCGGCGGCGACTGCACCGCGCGCGGCGTGCTGTTTCGTCATGGCGGGCACCTTCCCCTCGGCTTGGTCAAGTCGGATACATCGTATGTTAACGCCATACGTCAACATTGTTGACAAAGTCGCGAATCCGGTGTGTACTGAAGGTCTACTAGCAGATGAGAGACCTCGAATGCTCGTCATCGTCGAATTGATTGGCTCGTCCCAATCGTGGACGCGCTGAACAACGCTCGGGCGACTCACCCGCTGACCGATTTTCCGTGGACGGCTATCAGCCCTCAGGGGCGGGCCGCACGTTGTTCCTCTTTGGGATCGCGGTCGGCGCGGTGACGTCGCTCCCACTTCGCCTACTGTTGACGAACCTGTGGCCCTCCGCTAGTCGCGCCGCCGACGCCCGACGTGCGGTCGCTCGCCGTGATCACGAAACGGCGTTCATCAACCAAGACCGCGACACCAAACTCGAACACCAGCAACGAGCCGACACGACCTCCGGCAACGCCCTCACCCAAGCGCTACGAATCTAAGGGGCCGACATGGCTACCAACACAATGGTTTTGATCATCGTCACCACACTGGCGGTACTGGTGCTCGCCGGCGTGTTCGCGGGTGTGGTGTACAAGACACGCACCCCGAGGTGGGGTGAGATGGTCCGCGATCAGGTTGAGGAGGACGCGCTACGACTTCGGCGGCAACAGACGCTCGCCGACGAGTTCGATGCGAGGGCCCATGCAGCCCAGGTCGAGATCGACATCAAAACGGTCCGGGCGTCCAGCCTGCAACACCAAGCGACGGCCTATCGCAGCGAAGCAGTCACCTCCGGCGACCAACTGAACGAGATGAGGGGCGGCGCGATGAGGGGCAGCGCGGACAAACTGACTGCAGCCGCACAGCCACCCACCGTGCCCCGACTCACTGGATGACGTCTGTTACCTACTCGGTCGGTCTGTGCCGGGCGCGGGCGCGGCGCACGGCTTCGTCGACGATTTGTTGAGCCACGTCAGCCAACTTGCGGTGTTCCGTTTGGCTCATCGCCCGCAGGTGGGCGAACGCGTCCTCGACGCTGCGCCCGGTACGTCCCCGGATGAGTCCGATCGCCTGATCGATTACCGGACGCGTCGACAGCGCCGTCTGCAACTGGGCGGTGAGAGACAGCGCGTCGGCGAGGATCTGCGCGTTGTGTGCGCCGACGGTGGCGCCCCAACGGGTAACGTCGTGTAATCGGGACCAACCAGGCCCCTGGAACGTCTTCCACCAAGGCATTGTCAATGACAAGTACCGCTGAGACGCAACAGCTTTCGCTGGGCGTGATGGCTCGTTCGCGCAAACCGAACGAGCGCAGGTTGCCGATTCACCCGGCTCATTTCAGTAGGATTGATCGTCGGGTCCGGCCGCGGATCTTTCTTGAGCATGGCTACGGCTCGGACTTTGGCGCCACGGACGTCGCATTGGCCCCACTCGTCGGTGGAATCGGTTCTCGAGAACAGCTCATCGCCGACTGCGACATAATTTTGTTGCCCAAGGTCCAGTCCGAGGATCTATCGGAACTCAATGTCGGACAGATCGTCTGGGGCTGGCCACACTGCGTGCAGGACACCGCGCTGACGCAGATAGCCATTGATCAACGGCTGACGTTGATCGCCTTCGAGGCGATGAACCACTGGCAGGCCGACGGCGGATTCGGGCTTCACGTCTTTCACAAGAACAACGAGCTCGCCGGGTACTGCTCCGTCCTGCACGCCATGCAATTGGCCGGCATCACCGGCAGCTACGGCCGGCGCCTGCGCGCTGCGGTCATCGGGTTCGGCGCCACCGCCCGCGGCGCGGTCACCGCGTTGAACGCCCACGGCGTTGACGATGTGCGCGTGCTGACCAATCGCGAGGTAGCCGCTGTCGGTTCGCCGATTCACTCCACCCAGATTGTGCAGATGGGGCAGGACGAGGAGGCGCCCGAGCGGACTTGGGCCGATACGCCCGAGGACGGTGTTATCCCGGTGGCCCGGTTTCTGGCCGACAACGACATCGTCGTCAACTGCGTACTGCAGGATCCCGCGGCGCCCCTGATCTTCGTGACAGACAACGATCTTCAGTCCTTCACGCCAGGGAGCCTGATCGTCGACGTCTCCTGCGATGTGGGCATGGGCTTCAGCTGGGCGCATCCGACCTCGTTCACCCAGCCAATCATCGAGCTGGCGAACGGCGTGCACTATTACGCCGTGGACCACAGCCCGTCCTACCTGTGGAACTCGGCGACCTGGGAGATCAGCGAGGCGTTGTTGCCGCACATCGAAACGGTTATGGCCGGTCCGGTTATGTGGAACTCGACCCCGACGATTTCCCGGGCTATCGAGATCCGCGACGGCGTCGTTCTCAATCCCAGCATTCTGTCGTTTCAGCACCGCGACGACGACTACCCGCACCTTGTCCGCGCCGAACAGTCGCAGTAACTACGCCCTCCGCTGGGCGCCACCTTCGGAATCCCATGTCGACTGGGCCGCAGCCATTTCATTCCGCCGAGTCCTGCGGCGGACACCCGCCCGGAGTACGTCCTTGACGGTCAACGGGAGGTAAGGGGCCGTCGGGTTCGACCCGCCCATCTCGCCGCCCATCTCGGCATGGTTCCCGATAACACGTGGTTCGGTGATGTGCGTCAAGGTTGTCCCGCTATCCATCCGCATCGGCGGCCGCGTGGCGAATCGTCGCGCGCCTGAGTCGGCGGCTATTCATCGGTTCGCGCGCCGACTTCTGGTGTTCCAGTTGCCGAATCAGCTCTTGCTTGGCCTCAGTGAGGGCGCGGGTGATGTGCGCGCTCTCAGCGACGGCGATCAGCTGCGGAAGGCCGGGCAGCGTAGTACGCAATGTGACGCGTTGCTCCTTGCCGCCGCGATCCTGCAAAGTCACGTCGACGTCCACGTCGCGCGGGTTCCACCTGCCCAGATGGGACGCGAGCGTGGATAACGCCGCCAGCACATGCGGACGTTCCTTTGCCGCGAATCCCGCGCCGACGTGGATTACGTTCTCGCGGAAAATGGTTCGTTGTTTGTCGCCAGATTTGCTCATCGTGCCCTCATTTCGGGCTGTTGTTCAGCGAATCTTTTCGGGAATCGAATTCAGCGCATGCAAGACGTGCACGGCGAGCTCGCCTGCAGCCTTGTCCCCAAGCTTCGAATGAGTTGTGATGGTGTCCTTGACCAGTTCAAGACGTAGGTCGTAGGGCGTACGGAACGTTGTTGGCGAAGTCATCGAATTTCCTTTTCAATCGGACATTTTCGCTCGCAACCGAGCTGCCCGATAACTCCTACGGTACGCCCTTTCCCGTCGCCGCGTTTAGCTACGGGGAGGCGCTCAACCGATCGACACCAGTTGGTCGATCGAGTCCCTCGGAAGATCGCCGTCGACGACCGCCGTCACCTCCATCTTGCTAAGCGTGATCGCTCCCTTGTGGTTGTCGAGGAAGGCGATATCTGCGGCATCGCGGCCGGTGGCGATGCGCACCAGTGTCTGCCGCGGCGCCAACAAGGTCCCGTCAACCACCCGCCACTGCCCGTCGACGAACGCCTCGGCCACCGCGTGGAAGTCCATCGGAGACAGTCCCGGCGCGTACACCGAGACGACCCGGGCCGGCACGTTCACGGCCCGCAACAACGCCACCACCAGATGCGCGAAGTCGCGGCAGACTCCCGCACCGGCAAGAAGGGTGTCGACCGCGCCGTCGATCGGGTCGCTGGATCCCGGCACATAGTTCAGCCGGGTCCCGACCCACGAGGACACCTTCGCCAACAGCGTTGTCGAATCGAGATAGTTGCCGAACTCCGTTGCAGCGAAACCGAAGAACTTGTCCGCCTCGGCGTAACGGCTCGGGCGCAGGTACATCGACAGGTCATACTCGGTCACAGGTGCCGGGCCTGTCCGCCCGACGATCGCGGCGCTGTACTCCACCTTCAGATTGCCGACCGGCACGTCCAACTTGTGAATGCGGTTGCCGTGCGTACCGCTGATCTCCAACGGCTCGACACTCACGCCGTCCAAGACGAACGACAGTGCCTCGGACACCGACGTATTGGGATGCGGTGCGACCGCGATCTGGAACTCCAACGTCGTCGGCGCCGTAATCTCGACCTCGAGTTCAGCGCCAACCTCTCTTCTCATCTGTCTTCCCTCTTCACCGATAGTCCACGAGTGCGGCCAGCAGCTCACCCAGCGGCACAGTCGCGACTCCGATTGCGGCGTCGCCGATTCCGTACGGCACCACTAATGTATCGCCGTGCACCAGCGCACCGCACGAGTAGACGACATTGGGGACGTAACCGTCCTGCTCGTCAACTGCGGGGCTCAGCAGCGGCTGGTGAAGCTGACCGAGAATCCGTGCCGGATCGTCGAGATCGAGCAGCATCGCCCCGATTCGGTACGTCCGCATCGGGCCGACGCCGTGGGTGAGCACCAACCACCCGGCCTCGGTTTCGATGGGCGGACCGCAGTTGCCGAGTTGCAACGCCTCCCACGCTCGAGCCGGCTGCTGGCATGGAACCGATTCCGTCCACTCGAACGGATGATCCGAATATGCAATCGAATTCGATTCGCGGTCCGATCGGCACATCGCCGCGAAACGGCCGCGGATCCGGCGGGGAAACAGTGCGAGACCCTTATTGGCCGCGGCAGGGCCCACCATCGGCGTGGACGTGAACATGCGGAAATCTTCCGTGTCCAGCAGCTGCTGGCTGATGTGGGACCCGCTGTAGGCGGTATAGCTGGCATAGAACGTGACCGAACCGTCGTCGTCGACGAAACGGACGAATCGCGCGTCCTCCATGCCGGCGCCCTCCGCGCTCATCGCCGGCCACAACACCCGCTCGGAAAGCGGGATGCCATCGTCGAATTCGACACCGTAGGTCCGGTCGGCGATGGTTCGGATCAACGAAATCGTCTCGGCCGCACGGCCACGCGTCCGTCGGTGGGTCAGAAGCTTGTCGACTTGTTCGTCGAGGTCGGCGCGGGTGAACTGGTCGCCGAGCGCATCGAGGACGTAATCGGCGGCCTCGCCGGCCCCGTGAAGCCGACGCAGCTCGCTGCGCATCACCGCACCGTCCAACAGCGTCGGCACGACTGGTCCGACGCTGGCAAGCGGAGCCGGATCGTCGATTGTGACGCCGTCTGCCCCGTCGACGACGCCGGTGCGGAACCCGATGGACGAACGGTGCCCCTCCCCGATGCCCCGCACGCTCATCACGAATCGCAGGCTGCCCTCGGGGGTTCCCGCCTGGTCCGGGTGCGCCACCATGCTGGGGTTGCACAACGCCGCGCCCTCAATCGCGTACTCGTTGGTGAATACCGCACCCAGCAACAACATTCGCGCATCGGAAAGATCAGAGGCGGGATCCACACGATCGGCGACTTCACGGGCGTGCCTGCGGAATGTACCGACCAGGTCCCGGTGGCGCCCGTCGAAGCGGGCGACGACATCGTCCAGAGAGGCCCGTACCTCGTCCTCGTCGAGGGCCAGGACGCGAGCAAGCACCGCGCCCGCGCGGGAATCCTGGTGTTCGAAACCCTCCTGCCCGGGCACAAACAGCCGCGTGATGACTCTGGACCGGTCGGCCGCTAGCCGCTGCGGGCTCCGCGTGACCAGCCCGACCTGCAAGGAAGTCATTGCCGCACAGTCGATAAACGTCGCGCGTGCTGCAAGGTAGAGATCACCGCCAAGGTCGACTCCGCGCCCTGGTTATTGTTTACCCCATCGGCATGCAGTCCGTCGTATCCGCCACCGCTGGCCGGGTCCCACATGGGCTCACCCGCATCGTTGTCGCCCATGAACCACGCCGCTGCCGCCTCGACGCCGTCGCGCCAGATCGGGTTGATGTCGACGGCCGCGGCACGCGCGCACGCATCGGCGAGTGAGGACACTTCGATGGGCTGCTGATCGAATCCGGGCCTGGCATCGTCGGGGCCTCTGCCCGCGACAGGGGTGGGCGACAGATGGCCGTGCGCCGTTTCGAATTCGACGAGCCACGCCAGCAGGTCCAGGCCGCGCTGACACAACGTCGCGTCGGCGAGTGCGTCACCGGCAGCGATCATCGCCTCGGGCAGAACGGCATTCGCGTACGTGAGTCGCGGCTCGGGCCACGGCCACGACGAGTCGGTGTTCGGAGCGGGCACCGCTGCGGCATAGTCGGTGAGCAGTGCGCGAGCCGGGCGGTGCTCCGGGTCGAAGGCGAGGAGTTCGGCAGCGCCCAGTGCCGCGAACGCCATCGCCCTCGGCCATGGCGACCGCTCCTGGGCGGCGCGCTCGAACTGCACGATGGCCGACTGGCGGGCCCACACGACGTTACTGTGCGCGGCCGCGGTTCCGAGACCCCAGATGCACCGCCCCCAGGCGTCCTCCATAGTCGGCTCATCGACCCAGTTGCCCGTGCTGTCCATCCGATTACGGCAGCCGCCGTCAAGAGCCTGCGCATCGTTCAGGAATCGCAACGAGACTCCGGCCAGACCGTTCAGCGTGCGGTCGGGCCCATGGTCTCGGGTGGCGACAACAAGCACTCGCGCTACATCGTCGGTGCAATAGCCGTGCTCGGGCAGCGGCTCGGCCAGCCGAGCGTGCTCCAAAGTGCCGCGACGGTCCGTCAGCCGCAGCAGATGGTCGAATACCGGAGCCGGGACCGTCGCGGTCATGCCCATGCCCGCCGCTGTGCGAGAACCTGATGCGCCAGCCTCAGATACGCACTTCCGACAACCGGCCACGCCATCTCCGGCGCCAGCCGGCGCGCCTCGGCCGCCATCGCACCAGCGAGACGCGGCTGCGTCAGCACCCGGCGCAGAGCGGATGCCATCGCGTCCGGGTCGTCATGGCCGACGACGATGCCGGCCCCAGTGCCGAGCAGCTCGACGGCGTGCGGGAACGCGGTGGCCACCACGGGCCGGCCGCTCGCGATGGCGTCGACCAGAACTCCGGAGGTGACCTGATCGGTCGAGTCGTACGGCAGGACGACGACCGCCGCGGACTGGATGAGGTCAGTCAGCATCGCAACGCTGCGGTAACCCGTATCGAAGGACACCGAATCCGCGACACCCCTGCGCCGGGCCTGTTCCATCCGGGCATCGCGGTACGCCTCGCCGTCTGCGGCCAGCACCTTCGGGTGAGTTTGGCCGGCAACCAGGTAGCGCGGCCGGCCGGCGACATCGCTGAGCGACGCCATCGCCTCGATCACCCGCTCGATGCCCTTGCCCGGGCCCAGCAGGCCCCAGGTCAACACGGTAGGTCGACCGCGGCGCACGGTGGAGGCAGTCGTCGGGATGGTTGCACCGTGCGGAATGGTGGCGACTTTGCGGCGGTCGATGTCGAAGCCTCGGCTTAGCCGTTGGCGGGCCGCCTCGGACATCACGATCACCTGATCGGCCCGTGCTGCGAGCGCCTCGAGGACTGAACGCTGGTGTCGCGTAGGGTCTTTGAGGATAGTGTGCGCAACGACGATCGACGGAACGCGCAGCCCGTCCATGACGTCGAGGACTTCGACGCCGTCGACGCCTCCATAGACGCCGTACTCATGTTGGATGACCGCGACGTCACTCTGGTTCAGCAACTCGGCGCACGCCGCTACAGACGTCGGTGAGCCGTTGACCATTTCTCCGATGACACGGGCACTGTCCGACGGCGGCCCGTCGGAGACTCGCACGACGCTTACGTCGGCGCCATTGGCGGTCAATCCCCGTGCCAGCGCAGCGCTGAATGTCGCCAGCCCACACGCTGTCGGTGGATACGTACTCAAAATGCTGAAACGCGGAGACCCGGAAAATCCATGACTCACAACGGGATACGTCGAGGGAATAGTAGACGTGCTCAAGGTGATCCCAACTTGCGGTTGCTACCTGCGTGTCCGGCGTGAGCGGTTGCTCGGCGTGGTCAGCGGCGACACGGCTGACTCATCCCGGGACTAGCTGGGTTCCCAACTTCTTAGACGATACACCCGAAGGTCGATCGCGACGTAACGGGGCGCAAATGCCCGTCGTGCCGTGGCGGCATACAGTCGAACTTCACATCACCGAATGCTGTTGTGCCTCAATCCTTCTTGGGTTGAATGGTTTTCGGGGCTATCGGAGAAAACGGGAGCTTTCACCGGTTCCGAACTGCGCGCAGTCTTCGACGCTACTTCGGGCTCGTAGGGATGCGAAAACAGATTAGATGTATCCATGTGGTAGGTCCTCAGATTAAGCCCGTAGGTCTGACTTATCGGGCGAAAGCGCGATCGATTCGCGGGCTTACCTACCAATCTACACGAGTGTCAGAACACGACCGCCCAGCGGCGACCGTCAACGCCAGAAACCCTTCTTGAACCGCTTCTGGTCGCCTTCGACGTCGGTCCACTCGCCGGACGCGTAGCTGAAGGGGTGCTTGGCGCCGGTGCGGACGACGTCGAGTGTGCCGTCGTGGTTCTTGACGTAGGCGTCCCCGAACCGCACGTAGTTGTCGGTTCCGCCATCGGGGAGTGTCACGGTAACCGTCATGGTCGAAACCTCCGGACGCGCCGGCGAAATGTCGGGCGGTGGTAGCCGTTGGGCGGCGCTTCTTCTTGTTCCTGCGCGTCGATCCCGAGCAGGTCGCCAACCGTCGTAGCGTCGTCCGGCGCCGCCGCGGTCATCATCGCCTCGTGTGCAATGTCCGGATCGGTGTGCGGAGGAACCACCAGCAGAAGGAGCTTCTCGCGGCCAACCCCCAGCACCTGGAGGGTGTTGGCTGGTTGCCGGGTGTACCCGTCCAGTCGAACCGCTCGCCCGCCCGTCATAAGTCGCTTCGGCATCTGCGCCCATTCACCGAGGTTGTACAGCACCCGATCGATGGCGCCCAGGCGCACCGACAGCACAGCCAGCAGGTCCGGCAGCTCATTCGGAAGGTCATCACTGCGCGGCCACCACGCCCCGTCGACGTGCCCGGACTTCCGCGCCTTGGGCTTCAACCGGAGCCGCGGTGTGCTCTCCGGTCCTGTCTGCCGCCCGCCGGGGACCGAGCCGCCTTCATGTCGGGTCATACGACGACCCCTTCTTGGCCGCGAAACGGCCAATTCACTCAAGTCGGCGACGACGCGATCTCAGATGGTCGCGCACGACATATCGCCGACTCTGTTCACATTGCATCCCGAACGGACGCGAATGCTAGCTCTCGATGTGAGAGCTGTTGCGTCTCAATGCTTCTTGATGTGCAGGATGTCGGTCGTCGACGACGAGCGCTCAGCCTTGGCGCGCTTGACTGCTCGCTTTTCTTTCAGCGACTTGCCAGATTTCTTAGTCATCGTTTGTCGGGGAGATTTATCGGCCACACTGACCCCTAGATACTTGGGGGCCTGAATGGTCCCAATGCCTTGAGCGTACGCCTACCGGTCGGATCCGGCCCAAGGACTCCCCCAAACGCATTGTGGGCTGGCGGGAAACGACCCACCAGCCCACATGAGGTACAGCGTGTTAGACGGCAGTCACTCCGACTGCCTGCGGGCCCTTGGCCCCCTGCTCGATTGTGAACTCAACTCGCTGGTTCTCCTCGAGCGACTTAAAGCCGTTGCCCTGGATTTCTGAGTAGTGAACGAACACGTCTGCGCCGTCGCCGTCAGGAGCGATAAAACCGAAGCCCTTATCGCCGTTAAACCATTTCACAGTTCCCTGTGCCATACTTTCCAACTTCTTTCATTCTGAACGGATGCCGACAGGCATCCCAGCCAAGCCTAGCATGGAAGTGCGTAAAAACGTCTTCGATTGGGGCAGAATACTTTTCGTGCGCTAGCCGAGCCGGCCGCCAGCTCGCACTACGTCCATAAACCCCTCGGTGTTAATGTCAACGGCGAACCGTTTCGTAGTCAGCGGTGATCCTCACGATCAACGTGCGATCCGATTCGTAAGCCGGCCTGGGCACCCGTAGCCGGCCTCGAAGTGGAGGAACCGTCCATGGATCACACGAGCTTCTACGTCGATCTTCCTGCAATTCAAGCGATTTCGGCATGACGAGGGAGATACACGCGCGGCGGTTGAGCAGTCCGGTCCGGTTCACCCTGGCGTCCAACCTCGGCAGCGGCCTGGACGGAGCCTGGTGGCCACACACCGTCTCGATAGCACGCGAGCTTTCCGGCCTGGCCGATGCCGTGCGAAATCCACTGGGCCAAGTGATCGATATCGGGGTCAACTGGTCGCCATTGCAAGGTGTCCCCGACCTCGACTTGCTCAATCGCCGTGGTGTCGCGGCAACGCCCGGTCGGGACAGCCGTCATCTTCGCGTCATGACGATCACCGGCAGCCGCGCCAAAGCGCATCTACTCGTGGTGCCCTGCGGGACAAGTATCGCCCTGGCTGTCATGCTGCTGCGTCAAGCCGCCGACCTTCCGGTTCTGTACGAACACCAACACACCTCGGCTTTCGAAACCGCCGGTGTCATCGTGCGGAACGCGCGCGCCCAAAACTCACCAAGCGCCGCACCTGCGGAGACGTCAGGCTGACGCACTCCGCCGGCGGCTATGTCCGGTGTGTGTGGAACTGGCGGCACTTGCCCCGCCTCTCGGGCGCCGGGCACTTGACGAGCGACGACCGCGCGACCCGCCCGTCTTCGTGTTGGCCGGTTTCGGAGTCTGGTCAGCCAGCACAGCGGGAGCCTGAAACGGCGCGACGTCGCCGACCAGTTCGGTCACCGGGGTCGAATCAGCTTCGACCTGTTGCGGACGCACGTTGATGCCCGCTCTGCGCATCAGTACCTGAACGTCCTTGCGCTGTTCGGGAAGCACCACGGTGACGACGTCGCCCGCGTTGCCCGCCCGTGCGGTCCGGCCCGAGCGGTGCAGGTAGGCCTTGTGCTCCATCGGCGGATCCACATGGACGACCAGCTCGACATCGTCGACGTGGACACCGCGGGCGGCGATGTCGGTGGCCACCAACACCCGCGCCACACCGGTGCTGAAGGCCGCGAGGTTGCGGTCGCGCGCCGGCTGAGAAAGGTTGCCGTGCAAGTCAACTGACGGCACCCCGGATTCGGTGAGAGTCTTCGCTAGCTTGCGCGCCTGGTGCTTGGTGCGCATGAACAGGATCCGACGGCCGCTGCCGGAGGCAAGCGTGTGCACCAATTCCTTCTTGGCCTGGACTCCCGCGACATGGAACACGTGGTGCGTCATCTCGGCCACGGGTGAGTGCGCCTCGTCGACCGAGTGCGTCACCGGGTTTCGCAGGAATCGCTTGACCAGCTTGTCGACTCCGTTGTCCAGAGTCGCGGAGAACAGCAGCCGCTGCCCGCCTTGCGGCGTGGCGGCCAAGATGCGAGTAACGCCTGGTAAGAAGCCCAGGTCAGCCATGTGATCCGCTTCGTCGACGACGGTGACGTCGATGGTGTCGAGGCTGATGACGCGCTGCTTCATCAGGTCTTCCAGCCGACCGGGGCAGGCCACGACGATGTCGACACCGGACCGCAGCGCAGCCACCTGCCGGTTCTGCGGGACGCCGCCGAAGATGGTGGTGACCTTGAGGTGGTATGCGGCCGCTATCGGCTCGAGGGTGGCCGCGATCTGCGAAGCCAATTCGCGGGTGGGCGCGAGGACCAATCCGGTCGGTCGCGACCGGCGCTTCATCGCTGCCAGCCGCGTGATGAGCGGGATCGAAAACGCGAGCGTCTTTCCGCTACCAGTCTTGCCGCGGCCCAACACATCTCGTCCTGCGAGACCGTCGGGAAGCGTCTTTTCCTGAATCGGGAAAGGAGTGAGGATTCCGCGCGCGGCGAGCGCCTTGACGAGCGGCTCGCCGACGCCGAGATCGGCGAAGGATTGAGTTGTAGTCACGTAGAGGAGTGCCTTTCAGGCATCGGGTTGTACTAGACGAGCAAGCACAAGGGTGGCGAGATTGCCGGTGGGCAAAATCGATCGCCGCGAGAAGTGCTTGTGCTGGGGGCACGGATCCGGAGGGATGGAAGCGTTCCACGACGGGGTTGGCATCGATTTCGGTTTGACGCCAACGTTGTTGCACAGCTTACAGGCACGGGCGTCGTCAGCTCGCAAAATCCCAGGTCGCCAGCACGTCAAGCTGCCAGACGTCGCGACAATGCCGGACGGAAGTGGTATAGCCAGAAGGCTTTTGACGATCGCAACCCGGCCCGCGATCGCCGGATGTGATAGCGATCACTAATTAGTAGAGCACGTGTTCAACACCTCGGCGGCCACGGGCCCCGACCACCCCGACGGACGCGTTCGAGGCACCAGTCACCACGGCCGCCCCGCTTCGCTGCGTACATCGTCCGGTCTGCGTCGCGCAGTATGTCCTCCGCGGTTCGCTCGTCGTCGCGGTGCACCTCCACCAGCCCGACGCTGGCGCGGATCGGGGTGGTGGTATCGGCCAGCACGACCGGCTCAGCGAGCCGAAGCCGTAGCCGATCCACCAGGGAGTCGATTTCGCCCTGCGTCTCCGCGCCGAAGATCAGCACAACGAACTCGTCGCCACCGTGCCGGCCCACCACGTCGGCCGGGCCGACGGCCTGCCGAAGTCGTGCCCCGGCTGCGCGCAGGAGGTCGTCGCCGGCGTCGTGCCCCAACGTGTCGTTCGTCGTCTTGAGGTCGTCGAGATCGATGAACAAAACCGCACGCAACCGCCCGTCCGTCGCCGCGAGCGCCTCCGCGATTCTGCGCAGCACGAATCCACGGTTCGGCAAGCCCGTCAGCGGATCATGGTTGACCTTGTGAACCAGCCGATCGACCTCCGCACGCTCTGCGGTGATGTCGGAAAACGAAAAGAGCATGTCCAAGTCCCCGGGGGCATCGGGGTTGAGCAGACGCCCGCTGGCCACCATCCACTTCCGCTCGCCGTTGGGTAGCTCCGTTCCGTACACCCGCCTCGAGAACGTCACCCCGGTGCGGAACAACTGCGCCACCGGTCTCAGCTGGGGCGGCACCGGTTCGCCGTCGGCGTCATAGATCGGCAACGCGGCCGTCCACCTCGCGAAGTCCGCAGCCTTGTGCTCTGGCCCGAGACCGACGATCCGCATAGCGGCCGCATTGACGTACTTGATGTAGCCGTCTTTCCGCAATACGACGACCCCGTCGTCCAGCAGCTCAACGAGCGCATGCATTTGGTGGACGGCGCGACGCGGATCGGTCAGACCGTGGTCGGTGTGGTGGTTGTCCACCTACGGCCTTCCTTTCTCGCGATGGCGTCATCGACCAGTCGACGCGGACGGTTTCACGAGCCAGGCGTGCACCTTGCTGTGACTATTTCAGCACAACCAAGTGATTGATTGTTGAACAAATCAGATGCCGGTGTGTCCACCGACCAGGACGACCAAGTCCTTGCAAGGTTGCCTGTTTACAGTGGCAAAGCGGTGGTCCGTGCGCTGTTTGCGGGCCACCGCACGCGAAGGTCGAGTTCTAGCAAAAATTATCGCGACAGCAAAATGCGACACGTTTGCGAAATCAGCGCTTTCCGGCCAACTTCCGCTACTCTCAGCTGCGACACCACCGGGGGCGGATCGAGGTGAGCGTGACATCAATGCTCCGCGCCGTGTCCAGCCCCCTGCGACCGTCGAGTCCTCTACTGCGGGTGACACGTCCGTGACAGTCCAACCTCGTCTCGTGCCGCCTCTGGCGCAAGGCCCGCACCTGCCGCGGCACGGCGCCGCGCACGCAAGTGTGGTCCGCGAGCTTGGGTTTCGACCTGACCAGGGCATTGACGCCGCGTCGGCCGGTGTCGGTCTGACGCCCTGGTTTCAACCGGTGGTGTCGTTACCCGGTGAACAGGTCGTTGGTTTCGAAGCTCTGGCACGGTGGCCGACTTTCGTCACGATGACGGCCCACAACGTGTTCTCGTTCGCGAACCGCTCGCGGCACGCCGATGTCCTCGATCAACAGTGCATCGATGCGGCGGTCCATGCCGCGCTCGATTCGGAGCTGCCGCGCGACAGCCTGCTACTGATCAACACCGAACCCGCTGTCGCACACGTCCCCTTAGCCAAGAATCCGGCGCTGACCGAAGCGGGTGAACGATTTCAGCTGGCCTTCGAACTCACCGAACGCCACATGCTCGCGCATCCACAGACGCTGCTGGAGAAAGTCGCCGCGATCCGCGCTGACGGGATCGCGATCGCCGTCGACGACGTTGGCGCGCATCCGGATTCACTCGCGGTGCTCGACATCATCGACCCCGACATCATCAAGCTCGACATGACGATGATCCAAAACTGCACAATGCGAAACAAGGCCGACGCCCTGACCGGTGTCCTTGCCCATCACGAACGGACCGGCGCGCTGATCATCGCCGAAGGCGTCGAGACTGACGAAGATCTCGAGCAGGCGCTCGCGATGGGGGCCGGCTTCGCGCAGGGTTATCGCTTCGGCCGAGCCCGCCCGCTGTGCCGGCAGCCGCTCCCGGCAGGTCGACCGCCGGCGGTGCGTGCACAGCGGCACCCTCGCAGTTCTGCCCACGCCGCAGCGGAGGACGGCCGGAGGCCGCTGCGTGTGGCGCGCCAGCACGTTGTTGGCGCATTCACCCGCCACATCGAGGAGCAGGCGCGGCACTCCGTCGATCAACCGATCGTGTTGGCGGCATTGCATCGAGCACACGACTTCTCTGCCGCTTCGCGACAGCTCTACCAGGAACTGGCGGAGACGTCGCCGCTCGTCGTGGTGCTCGGCCGCGACATGCCCGCCGACCTCGGCGGAGGGGTGCGCAGCGTGGAGTTGCAACCCGAAGATCCGCTGTGCCGGGAGTGGGTCGTCGTCGCGCTCGGCGCGGATACGTGTAAGGCATTGGTCGCCCGCGAACTCGCCGATACCGCAAAACACAACGGCGACCGGCGATTCGAATTCCTCGTCACCAGCGACCGTGCATTGGTGGCGAAGGCCGCGCGAAACCTGTTGGCTCGCGTGGCGTGAACTCCACCGGCAACGCTGCCGGTGAGCGGAACGCGACGCCGTTGATAACCGGCGCTGGTGCACTCGGATCCAGGTGCAGGTCCGGCAGTCGATCCAACAGCGCGTTGATCGCGACGGTGGTCTCCATCCGCGCCAGCGGCATCCCCAGACAGACATGGGGGCCGCCGCCAAACGTCAGATGCGCGAAGTTCTTGCGCGTCGGGTCGAACCGGTCCGGATCCGGATAGTGCGCCGGGTCCCGATTGGCCGCCGCGACACTGACGCTGACATTGGTGCCCTTCGGAATTGTGATCCCGCCGAGTTCGCAGTCTTGGCGCGCGACCCGCACCACCGTACTGATCGGCGGCTCCCATCGCAGCGCCTCTTCGATCGCACCCCGGAGCATGGAGCGGTCCGCGCGCACGGTGTCGAGCAGTGACGGCTCAGTCAGCATCGCCACCAACAGATTTCCCGACGCGCGGTACGTCGTCTCCACTCCTGCCGGCAGGATCAACAACAGAAACGCGAAAATCTCGTCATCGCTCAGCCGTTGGCCGTCGATCTCGGATTCGGCGAGCGTGCTGATCAAGTCGTCCTGCGGATCCTTTCGACGCTCGGCCAGGATCTCACCGAAGTACTCCTTCAACGTCGCCGACGCCCCCATCCCGACGTCCCAGTCGTACACCACGCTCAGCAGCTCAATCGACAACTGCTGAAACCGCACATAGTCCTCCCGCGGCAGCCCCATCAGCCGCGCGATCACCTGCACAGGGAACGCAAACGTGAACTCCCGCACGAGATCTGCCTTGCCTCGCGGCGCGAAGCGGTCGATCAGCTCATGCACCACCACCTCGACCAGCTCGGTGCGCCAGCGCTCCAGCAGCTTCGCCCTGAACAACGGCGAAACCAACGCCCTGCTCGCCCGGTGCTCGTCTCCCTCCTGTTGCAACAGGGTCTTCCCCATCACAGGGCCCATGATGTGCTCGTAGATCGACGACGAGAAGTTCTCTGGATGAGTGAGCACCGTTTGGCACTCGTCGTAGCCGAGCACCGTCACCCCGGCCATGTCGAGGTTCTGCGCCGGCGTCTCGACGATTGGATTGCCGACCATCACGCGATGCTTCTCCCGTGCCACGCGCAGCTTCTCGTGCACGTTCTCGACGGCACTCAGAAGTCCGCCCTGCAACTTGCCGGGGTCGAACTCCTCCAGCGGCGCCCGGTTCGTCACGACGCCGTCACCGTCTCCGTGTCACGGCCCGACCGCAGCACTGTGCCGGGCATTGCGCCCGTTGCCACCCCGTCGCGGCACACCTCGACACCGCCCACCCACACGCCCGTGATCCCCTTCGCGTCGGCCACCAAACGCGGTGCACCAGCGGGCAAGTCGTAGCGTGTGCGTTCTGGGCCGTGGTCGACCGTCGTCGGGTCGAACATCACCAGGTCCGCGTGCCAGCCTTCTGCGATGCGGCCACGTTCCTTCAGGCCGTACAGCCGCGCCGGCACGTCGGTGATGAGCCGGACCGCCTCCTCGAGCGTCACCACCTGGTGCTCGCGCACGCCGTGGCCGAGCAGCGACGTCGTGTAGATCGCGCCGCACATCATGTCGAGATGCGCGCCGGCGTCCGAGCCGCCGATCACCGCGTCCCGGTTGCGCCAGACTTGGGCCCGCGCTTTCCAGTCCGCCTCGTCATCGCCGAACGGCCTCGGCGACAGTCCGGTGCGCAACTCGTCGGCAATCACGATGTCGAGCAGGGTGTCAAACGGTTCTTTCCCACGGGCCTTAGCTACTTCGCCGACGGTGCGGCCCGTCGCGTCGTCGTTCTCCGGCGCGAACGTCTCGACGATGATCAGCCGCTCCCAATTGGCAAGGCCCCGAAGGATTCCCGCCTCCTCCGAATGGGCGCCCTCGTTGAGGCGGCGGCGGACTTCGGGATCGGCGAGCGCCCGCAGCCGCTCGGCCACCGGCAGGTGCATTGTCTCGCGCCAGCCCGGCAGCCCGTCGAGCACGAAGCCCGACAGGAACGACAACCGGATCTTCGTCGAGTGCGGCAGGGTCAGCGCGACGATGCGGCCACCACGTTCGGCAGCGACTTCCGATGCACGCAGCTGCTTTTCGTGCCCTTCCGGGTTTCCTGCCGAGACGCCCAGCACGTTCCAATTCAACGGCCGGTCGGCGGCCCTCGACATGTCGGTCAGCAGCGCGATGTCATCGTCGGTGAAGCCAGACAGACAGCCGGGAATGATCGCCTCGAGCTGGGTGCCCGGATGGTTGCGCAGCACGGCCGCAAGCGCCACCAGCTCCTCCCGCGACGCGCTGCGCGACGGCACCGGCTGTCCCGAGCCGTCGTTGTGGGTGTTCGACTGCGATGTCGACAACCCCAACGCGCCGTCCGCCAGCGCGGCACTAAGAATCGTGGCCATCTTTTCGATCTGCTCTGGGGACGCCTTGCCGCCGACTGCGTCATCGCCCATCGCCGCCAGCCGAATCGCCGTGTGGCCCACCAGGAATCCGGCGTTGATAGCGATGCGGCCGTCGAGCCGGGACAACCAATCCCTAAACGACGACCACTGCCAGTCCAGCCCAGCGCGCAACGCCTCGAGCGGCATGCCTTCGACCCGGGCCAGCATCCGCGTCAGGTAGTCCTGCTGGTCCGCCACAGGGGCCAGCGTGAAGCCGCAGTTCCCGCCGAACACGGTCGTCACGCCGTGCTGCACGGACGGGCTCGCGGTCGGATCCCAGAACAGCTGCGCGTCGTAGTGCGTGTGCAGGTCGACGAAGCCGGGTGCGAGCGTCTGCCCCTCAGCATCAACGGTTTTCGACGCGGGTTCGTCGACTTCGCCGACTGCGACGATTCTCCCATCACGCACACCCACGTCGCCGTGGCGGGCGGGCGCGCCGGTGCCGTCGACGATCGAGGCGCCCCGGATCAGGAGGTCGAGCATGTCAGCCACTTGTCGTCGGGCAGCGGATGACGGAACAGCTCCGCGGCGTTGCGGTGGGTGATGCGGGCGGCGTCCTCCGCGGACAGCTTCGCGACGTTGCGCGCGACGACGTGCTGCGTGTCGGGCCACGTCGAGTCGGCGTGCGGGTAGTCGCTTTCGATCAGGATGCGCTCGGCCCCGATCGCGTCGAGCGCGCCGAACGCCGACGGGTCGTCGATCGAGCAGAACCAGAAGTTGCGCCGCAGCACCTCGCTCGGCAGCAGGTCGCCCTTCCAGGAACCGCCCTCGGCGCCCGACGCGGAGTGGGCGAGGACGAAGTCGGCGCGGTCGGCGAGCATCGCCGCCCAGCCGAGGCCACCCTCGTCGAGCGTGATGTTCAGCTTCGGGAAGCGGACCGGGATGCCCGACCACAGCCAATCCGCGCATGCGACAAGGGCATTGACGGGGAACAGCGTCGTGATGGTCTCGAACGGGGTGTCCGGCGCGGGGATCGGCGCCCACTGCGCGGAGCCGGTGTGCAGACAGATGACGGTTTCGGTCTCCTCGCACGCCGCCAGGAACGGATCCCACACCCCGGTGTGCAGGCTGGGCAGCCCGCACTGGGCCGGCAGCTCGGGGAAGCTGACGGCCTTGAAGCCGCGATCGGCGTTGCGACGGAGCTCGTCGGCGGCCAGCTGCGGGTCGGCCAGCCAGGGCAGCTGCAGCGGGATGATCCGGTCGGGGTAGGGGCCGGCCCACACCTCGAGGTGCCAGTCGTTCCACGCCCGAAGCACCGCAAGCCCCAACTCGGGATCGTCGCTCTTCCAGAAG
>DASRJA010000232.1:0-7496 GCA_035649695.1 Mycobacterium sp.
CGCAGACCAGCTCCTTGTCGTGGCTGCGACGGACCTCCGTCGGCAGCCCCTGGCTCACCAGGTAGGCGATGTCGGCGGCACCTGCGCCGCGAGCGGCGAACTGGAAATCGACCACCTTGAGTCGATCGCCGTCGAAGAACATGTTGTCGGCCCTGATGTCACCGTGCAGGAGCATCGAACGTTCGGCCAACGCCTCAAGGGCCAAGGGTGCGAGCTCGGCGAAGCGGTCGGCATAGCGGGCCACCTCCGACGGGACGGGCTCTGATGACTTCTCCAGATAGACCTGCCAGCCAGGCCCGAACGCCGGGAGGAACAGGTCGCGGACCATCGGTGTGTCGAGAGTCGGAAACTGCTCGAGCACAGCCGAGTTCGCGGAATTGGCAGACCAGGCGTGCAGCCCGGCTAGCTGTGCAATACATAACCGGGCACGCTCCATCGACAGGCCAGCCAAGTGATCGGCGTTGTCCCACTCACGCAAGTCCTCGAGCACCAGGACGAAGTCCGCAGAACCTTCAACCATCCGTGCGGCGTAGACCTCCGGCGTGCTCAACGGCGCGTTGCCTGCAACGCTTCGATAAAACGCGACCTCGCGTCGGTACCCACCGAGCAGGTCCATCGCTCCCCGGGCCTCCGACTCGGCTGGCAACTTGACGATGACGGTCGGTGGCACACCGACATCACCAGTGAGGTGAAGCCGGTACAGCAGGGACGAAAATCCGGTGTCCTGTGCGATCTGCTCGGCTCGCAGGTCCTTGACGGTCGCGCCGCCCAGCACGGTTGTCAGCCACTGCGGGGTCACGTCGTCGATGCCGGACGGAACCTCCGCGGTGGCTGAAGTCACCCTTGACCTCCCAAAGAAATTTGACGCTAAACAACTAAGTTAGTTGTCGGCCGTCTAATATGCAAGGGTGCCTTCTCCTGCCCGCGGATTGACGCAGCCGGAGCGCGTCGAGGCCTCCACTCGGCGGCTGCTGCAGGCCGCCGCCGAGTTGATTGTTGAAAAGGGTTGGGACGCAATCACAGCTGCCGAAATCGGGCGGCGGGCGGGTTACAGCCGGGCGATGGTGCACGCTCGATACGGCAGCAAGGACGCCATTCTGGAGGCCTTCCTGCACGAATATGTGAAGCGACTCAACCCCGATCCAGATCCCAAGACCAGCGGCATGCAGCAGGTGCTTGCGCACTTCGACCGCATAGAAGAGATCTACACCGAGGACCACGAACTGCTATTGGCCATGTTCGTCGCAACCTTCGAGGCGGTGAAGACGACATCACCGCTGCGTCAGCGCGTCAGACATCAGCTGACGAGCGGTGCCGCGAAGGTCGAGAAGGGACTGCGGAAGGGCATCCGCGACGGTTCGGTCCGTTCCGGCATCGACATCGCCCGCACCGTCAGTGACATCAGCACATCGGTCTTCGGCATCGCCTTCTGGTGGACCGCCCTGCCCGACCAATACGACCTCGGGCGCGAGTTGACGAACGTCAGAACGCGCATAGTCGAGAATTACGGCGGCCCAGCACTCGAGTAGCAGTCGCACCTCAGTCGTAGCAGCAAAACCCCAGTTCACGCTGCTGCACGTCCCGCCCCTTGCTTGTATCGTGGGTTTGTGCTCATAATATGAATGCGTCGTGCGTCACACTGAATCACAGCTGTGCCACGCCTCACCAGACAAGGACAAGCCGTTCGAAGGGGCCGTACCCATGTCACATACCGCAGTCGTCATCAACACCGCGGTCGCGATCATCGCGGTCGTTGTGATGATCGTGCGCTTCAAGTTCAACCCGGTCGTGTCGTTGGTGGTGGGATCCGCCTACCTCGGCCTGGCAGTCGGACTTGGCGTGGAAAAGACGATCGACGCGATCATGACGGGATTCGGCGACATCATGGCCGAGGTCGGTCTGCTGATCGCGTTCGGCGTGTTGATGGGCGCGATACTGCAGCAGACGGGGGCCATTCAGCGGCTGGTGCAAACGCTCCTGAACCTGTTCGGGCCAAAGCGCATGCCCTATGCGATGTCGCTGACGATTGCGACGCTGCTCCAGTCGATCTTTCTCGATGTGCTGCTTGTCATTTCGGCGCCGCTGGGCCGCAGCCTGGCCAAGAAGATCGGCAAGAACGGAACCGCGCGGATGGCGGCGGCCATGGCCATCGGGCTCGAATGCGGAATCGTCCTGACCGTCCCGGGTGTTGGCGCGCTTGCGCTGGCAGGCCTGCTCGGAGTGCCGCTGGGCAAGTACCTGTTGTTCGGTGTGCTCCTCGTAATCCCGACCGTGGCGATCTCCGTGGCGATCATGTCGTTCCTGTTCAATCACGGCTTTTGGAACCCGGAGCGCGACGAGCAGGAGTTCCTCGGCGAGGATCCAGAGCCGCTCGACGATGAGCGCGAGACCGTAAGCGCCACAACCACACCCGACGATGACGGCTCAACCGGTGGGGGTGTCGCGACCAAGACGGCAACGGTCACCCGTGCCCAAACCCCGCTGATCGTGCTCTTCGCACCGATGCTGGTGTCTCTCGTCCTCATTGCGACAGGGGCGATCCTCGACGCCGGCGACATTCACAACCCCATCGTCAAGTTCATCTCCTCCCCCGTCATCGCACTGTTGATCGGCCTGATCGGCACGAGCTTCGTCGGTCGCTACACGCTTGGGGCAGAGCCGATTCAGCACGCGATCGCCACCGGCTTCAAGGAGAGCGGCCAGATCCTCATCCTGACTGGGGTGGGCGGCTCGCTGGCCGCCACCATCAAAGCGGCCGGCCTCGGCGACATCCTGGGCGAGTACTTCACCGCGAGCACCGCCGCCCCACTGCTTGTCGTATGGGCGATCGCCGCAGCACTGCACGTCGCCGTCGGCTCCGTGACCATCTCCGCGATCACGTCGGCAGGCATCCTCGCTCCCGTCGCGCCGGTCATCGGGCTTGACCCCGTGCTGATCGCACTGGCGGCCGGTGCCGGTTCACTGTTCGCGGTCCATGTCACGAGCAATACGTTCTGGCTGCTGCAGTCGCTGTTGGGCCAGTCGACGCGCGGCGCCTTGAAGACCGTCACCGTCGGCGTCTCCGTCGCATCCGTCGTCGCGATCCTGCTCATCCTGCCGATGAGCGTTCTGTTCTGATATGCAGCAAGGAACAACGTTGAACACCACAGACATTCGACCACTTGCCGGCGTGCGGGTGCTGGAGCTCGGGAACTACATCGCCGCACCCACCGCTGGCCGGATGCTCGCCGATTTCGGCGCCGAAGTCATCAAAGTTGAACGGCCGGTCACCGGCGACGAGCTGCGCAACTGGCGGCTCTACTCCGGGGACACGTCGATGCTGTACCGGACCATCAACCGCAACAAGAAGTCCATCGTGCTCGACCTCAAGACCGAGCGCGGCCGCGAGATCGTGCTCGAACTGGTCCGGCACTGCGATGCGCTGCTGGAGAACTTCCGTCCCGGCACGCTCGAGAAATGGGGGCTCGGCCCCGAAGAACTCGACCGCGTCAACCCCAAGCTGGTGATCACCCGCATCTCCGCGTTCGGCCAGACCGGACCGCTATCCCAAAGACCCGGATTCGCCGCGGTGGCCGAGGCGTTCGGCGGCCTGCGTGAGCTGGTCGGCGATCCCGACCGGCCGCCCGTGCGGACCGGTGTCTCGATCGGCGACTCGATCGCCGGCATCTACGCCGCGTTCGGCACTGTGATGGCGCTGTTTCAGCGGGAAAGCGTCAAAGTGCCTCTGCCCCAGCGTGTTATCGACGTCGCCCTCAATGAATCCGTGCTGTCGGTGATGGAGTCGCTGGTGCCGGACTACCTGGCCTACGGCGTCACGCGGGAACGGGTCGGCGGCCGCATGGAAGGCATTGCGCCGAGCAACGCCTACCCCTGCGCCCACGGCACCAGCATCATCGTCGCCGGCAACGGGGACGCGATCTTCCAGCGCTACATGCAAACCATCGGCCGCCCCGACCTCGCCGACGATCCGGACCTGCAGACCAACGCCGGCCGCTGGCGCCGCCGCGACGAACTCGACGCGGCGATCGGCGCTTGGACCATCCAACGCAGTCGTGACGAGGCGCTCAAGCTGCTTGACGAGGCCGGCGTGCCATCGGGCCCGATCTACACCGCCGCCGACATCTGCGCCGACGAGCAGTACGAAGCTCGAAACATGGTCCAGCACTTCGACGTTGACACCGGCGAGCCGCAGCCGAAGGCCGTCGGCTTTCCCGGCATCGTGCCGGTGATCGGCGGGGCGTCGCTGCCGATTCGCAGCATCGGACCCGACCTCGGCGAGCACACCCACGAGGTGCTGTCGACGGTGCTGGGCCTCAGCGACGACGAGATAGGAGCGCTGACATGACATCCCGCCCCTACACACCCCGCGCGGAGCTTCGTGATGTGACACTGCGCGACGGGCTCCAACTCACCGCGAAGATGCTGCCCACCGAGCGCAAGGTGCAGATCGTCCGCGAGTTGCTCGCGCTGGGCGTTCCGGCGCTGGAGATCGGGTCGATGGCACGCCCGGATCTCGTGCCCCCGCTTGCCGATACGCTCGATGTCATCGCGGGGCTGGACGCCGATGAGCTCGAGCACTGCTGGATCTGGGTGGCCACGCCACGGCACGTCGAGAAGGCGGCGGCCGCGGGCGCGCGCAACTTCCAGTACTGCTTTTCCGCGTCGGACTCGCACAACAAGGCCAACATCGGGCGCAGCACCGAGGACAGTGTCGCGGCGATGCCCGATGCCGTCCAGATCGCGCGGGAGGCCGGCGGCTCCATCCAACTGTGCATCGCAACGGCGTTCACATGTCCGTTCGAGGGCGTCACCGATCCCGAGCGGGTGATCGGCATCGCCGCCGACCCACGCACAGACGGGGCCGACGACATCGTCGTGTGCGACACCATCGGGCAGGCCATCCCAACGCAGGTGACCGACCTGATCGAAGGCCTGACAGCGCGAAGCCCTCAGCGACGCATCGTTTTTCACGGACACGACACCTGGGGCCTCGGCGTCGCGAACACCCTCGCCGCGATCGACGCCGGAGCCACGATGATCGACGGATCGCTGGGCGGCCTCGGCGGCTGCCCGTTCGCACCCGGCGCCAGCGGCAACACCTCCACCGAGGACCTGCTGTTCGCGACCCGGCCGGACTGGTTCACGCCCGCCACCCTCGCATCGATGGTGGACATCACCGACAAGCTTCTCGCCGAGCTCGGCGAACCGAACCGATCCAGGACCGCTCAGGGCGCGCGGTCCAAGGCCAAGGCCTTCGACTGGGTCATCGATCGCGGCGCGTGACCGCAGGTACATTCACGGCATGGCAACCGACGACTCCGCGGCCTCGTCCAAGCAGCAGCCACTGCTGGTGCTCGGCAAGATCACGGAGATCCTCGACGCCTTCTCTCTGACACATCCCGATATGTCGCTCGGTGAGATTCAGCAGGCAACCGGGCTTCCGACCTCCACCGTGCAACGGCTGGTAAGCAATATGGTCGCCCAGGGCCTGCTGGACCGAGCGGGTGACCGCATTCGGGTCGGGGTGCGGATGTCCTACTGGGCCGCGACAGCCCTCAAGGACCTCGACGTGTTGGCCGTCGTCAACCCGGTGCTCAAGGAGATCCGCGACAAGACCGGCGAAACCGCCTGCTTCTTCAAGGTCGAACAGAACTTCCGGGTCTGCGTCGCGGTCGCCGAGACTCACCATGCCCTGCGCCGAGACATGTACGTGGGCAAGGTCATCCCGCTGCACGTGGGGTCCGCATCGCGAATCCTGCTGGCGTGGAATCCAGACCTGGCGTCCGCAATCCTCGCCGGGCCGCTCGAACCGATGACCGACGGAACGGTCACCATCCCGGACGAGTTGCGCAGGCTGATCGCTCAGGCGAAGGCCGACGGTTACGCGATCACCGCAGGCGAACGCGAGGACTCGGCATCCGGACTGTCCGCGCCGGTGTTCGACGCCGCGGGCGACATCCTGGGCGCGATCACGATCAGCGGCCCGACCGTGCGCATGCCGCAGGCGCAGTGCGAGGCATGGATCGACCTGCTAGTCGGGTACGCCGAGCAGGTCACCCGGACAATCGGCGGACGCCTTCCGCACTGAGCCCGCCGAGGAACCGCTCCGACACCGCTTGCACTCGGCGCGAGAAGAGGTGGCCTGCGTGGCTTCCGTCGTGCCAGAACAGTTCGCCACCCCACCGTTCGTGTAGCGCAATGGCGGGCTCCCGCAACGCCATTCGGTCGTACCACGCGCCGACAATCAGGCGGCGTTCGGGTGGCGGCGTCGGCTCGGTGGCGAGCACATCCACCGGCGACGCCAACCGCGCCACGGTCGCCGATCCCAGCACGTCGCTGACATCCCGCACCGAGGGTCCCCACCGTCCAAGGTGCTGCGCGATCATCGCGTTGAGCCCGAAGATCGGGGTATACACCGCCACGGCGTCCACCGGTTCGAGATGCGACACCAGGGCTGCGACTGGACTGCCCATGGACACACCGGATATCGCAATAGCGGTGGTCTGCGGCCGCAGCCAGCGCACAACCGCTCGGACCTCCGACACCGCGCGCATCATTCCGGCGACATTGGCCAGCGGATCCATGTTCGGATAGGGGGGCCATGCCTTGCGACGGATGCCGTGGCCCGGCTGCACCGGCAGCGCGATGTTCACACCGAGCTCGTTCTGGATGCGGCGGGCTCGTGAGAACACGAGGTCCAACGGCTGTCCCTGGCCCGCGCCGTGCACCCATACCAGCCACGGCCGCGGCTGGTCGTCACGTCGGCAGAGGTGCACGGCTGCGGTCGCGGGCCCGGCGAGGCCCCCGGCGGCCAGCGAGCCCGGCAGCAGGGGGTCGTGCTCGAATGTCAGCCGCTCATATACCATCGTTCCAAACCGTTGTCGGCGAATCTCCTTCACGTGCAACGGTTCCGGGTCAGCATGAGCCTGAGATCCCAGTTCTGATAATTCGTCGGCCGCAGCCTGGCACGCCTGCACCGAGCGCTCCAGCTTCGGCGGCGGTGCCGTCAGCGTCATGCCCGTCAGCGCTGCCTCGTCCATGAGCACCTCACCGAGGAGACGAAGGTCGGTCGACGACAGCGGACGCCATCCGTCAGTCCGCAGCGCTGCATACGCCCGCGGCAGCACGCCAGCGACATCCCGGCCGATCCGCCACGCTCGTTCGGACGTTTTCATCGGCTACGCGAGCTTGAAGCCGGTGTATCCGGCGGCCGCGATCTCGTCGCACCGGCGTCGGTATTCGGGGATTCCCGCCGTGTATCCCATGTACATCCGTTTCTTGCCGGGAACATTGCCCCCGTTGTACCAGGAGTTGCACGTCGGGTGGACGAGCACCGTCGGCGCAACCAGCGAGGTCGTGTGTTCGATCCACTCGCGTTGAGCGTCGGGCAGCGCTTCGATCGTTTGGTAGTCGTGGCTGCATAGATAAGCGATGCAGTCACCGATCCACTCCACATGCTGCTCCAGGGCGGCGACGAAATTCGTTGCCGCCGAGGG
>DASRJA010000233.1:0-20680 GCA_035649695.1 Mycobacterium sp.
ATATTTTTTGCCGGTGACTCTGGATTCACACGGCTACCGCGTGCACGACGACGACGATGACGACCCGATCCTGCTCGACGGCAACGGCATTCCCGTCGACACCTGGCGGGAGAACTTCCCGTATGACGAGCGCATGTCACGCGACGAGTACGAGGAGCAGAAGCGACTGCTGCAAATCGAATTGCTGAAGCTGCAGAAGTGGAGCCAGGCCAACGGCCACCGGCACGTCATCGTGTTCGAGGGTCGCGACGCGGCGGGCAAGGGCGGCACGATCAAGCGGTTCATGGAGCACCTCAACCCGCGCGGCGCCCGCGTCGTCGCGCTGGAGAAGCCAACCGAGCGCGAACGCACTCAGTGGTACTTCCAGCGCTACGTCCACCACTTGCCCGCCCACGGCGAGATCGTGCTGTTCGACCGGTCCTGGTACAACCGAGCAGGCGTCGAGCGGGTGATGGGCTTCTGCTCGCCCAAGCAGCACGCGGAGTTCATCCGTCAGGTCCCGCTGTTCGAGCAGATGCTGGTCAACGACGGGATCAGTCTGACCAAGCTGTGGTTCTCGGTGTCGGCGTCTGAGCAGCGCACCCGGTTCACCATCCGCCAGGTCGACCCGGTGCGGCAGTGGAAACTGTCGCCGACGGACTTGGCCTCACTGGACAAATGGGACTCATACACTGCGGCCAATGAAGACATGTTCGCGTGGACCGACACCGAGATCGCGCCGTGGATGGTGGTTAAGAGCAACGACAAGAAGCGTGCGCGTGTCAACGCGATGCGCTACGTGTTGAATAAGTTCGACTACGACAACAAGGACCATGAGGTGGTCGGCAGACCGGACCCCCTCATCGTGGGACGTGCCCTGAACGATTGAGGCCTGCGCGTCCTGCCCGAAGGGAGGACGCGTGCGGTTCGTGGCGACCGTGTTCCTGTGGCTCGTCACGACGGTCGTGCTTGCGGCGGCGATCCCGGCGATGTGGACGCAGAAGAACATCGTCGACGCAAACGGCTATGCGGCGTTCGCCCAATCGGCCGCCAAGGATCCCAAACTGCAGCAGGCGATGGCCTCGGAACTCACCACGCAGATCGTGTCGCTGGCGTCGAATTCGGGCTATGACCTCAACCCGGATCTGGTGCGCGGTGTGACGACGGCGTACACCCAGAACGCCGGTTTCCCTGGGCAGTTCGCGCAGGCGAACCGGATCGTGCACACCTGGATGTTCACCGACGAGATCCGTCGTCAGGACGGCACCGATGATCGATGGCTCATCGACATCGCCCCGATGCTGTCGGACTCGTCGTTGCGGGCGACGTTGGGCAATCTCAACCTTGACGTGCCAGCGACGTTGACTGTGCCCATCACCGTTTCCAATACGGGAGGGATGCAGCCGGGGCAGTTGCGGCAGCTGTCGACGTGGGGTCCGTGGGTCAGCGTCGGTGCGACGGTGCTGACGGGAGTGTTCGCGCTGCTGACGTTGGCGGCGGCCAGAGCCCGCGGGAAAGCACTTGCCGCGCTGGGTGTTTCAGCGCTGCTGGTGGGTGCCGCAGGCTGGGCCGGCCTGGAAGTGGCGCGTCGTTACGTCAACCACGCCCTGGATCGCACCACAGGCGATATCCGTCAGGTCGCTGACGCGATGGTCAACCACGCCGAGGGCGGTTTGCATCAGTGGCTCAACCTGACGCTGGCCGCGGGCGGTGTGCTGGTCGTGTTCGGCGTGCTGGTGACGATGCTGGGTGGGCTGCGGCGCCGAGATTAGGAGCGGGGGACCAGCCGGATGATCGGCAACTCGCGGTCCGTCTTTTCCTGATACTGCGCGAAACGAGATGCGGCGGAGGTGATTTGCCGCCAGGCGTCCTCGCGTGCTGCACCGTGAAGCTGTTCTGCAACAACGTCTACCGTGCGGCCGGCAAGCTCGATCCGGACCTTGTCCGGGTGTGCGGCGATGTTGTAGTACCACGCCGGATTGTTCGGCGCCCCGGCCGCTGATGCGACGATCAACCAGCTGCCGTCGTCGCCGGGAAACCATCCGACCGGTGTACTGCGTTCAACGCCACTCTTGCGCCCGACCGTCGTGAGCACCAGCGCGTTCATGCCACCCATGAACTTGCCGCTCTTGCGAATTCGATTGGATGCAAACGTGTTGAGCCACCGCATCACGCGTCCGGCCTTCGGCTGGCGGGCACCTTTGGAGCCGTTCGGCGTGTCGAAAGTCATGTGATCTCCTCAGCGGTCGGCGTCAGCGAGCTTACGCGGCGCTGTCGGCGCAGCGAACGGGTCGGCGTCGATGCCCCACGACGAAACCCATTGCGGGATTAGTTCGATCCAGCGCGGACCGAAGCCGGGTCCAAGAGCTTCGCCGCCGGATTCGTGAATTCGCACCGGGCCCTTGATGGTTACGCCCCGCGGCGTCCACGTCGGGTCGGTAACGAGGTCGTCGACCGCGAACGCAGCGTTTGGATTCACCTTGAGGTGGCGGATGTACAGCCGGTCCTGACCGCGGTAGGAATGCCCGCCGATCTTGATATTTCCGGTTTCTGGGTCGAGGTGAAATCCGGTCGGCACTACGTGTGGCATGCCGGTCTTCCCGGACGTGGCCAGCCGGCCCAGTGCCTGCTGTTGCAGGTATTCCTTTTCCTTATCGGTAAACAGTCCCATCTGAGTTCTCCTTCGGTCCGAGATGTCCGAGAAAACTCTACAACTGTCTATTTTTATTCCGCGGGGGAAATCAGCGCTTGCAGGGCAGGGGTGATGAGGCGCACGAGCTTGTCGATGTCGACGTCGGCGACGTCCGGCATCTGAAGGAGGTAGCGCTGGCTGGCGACACCCATCAACATCGCGCCGAGCAATGCCGCGCGCAGCCGCGCATCGGGTGCGTCGATCGCGGTCGCGAGGGTGGGTGTGGCGCTGGAGGTGATGTGGTTGCGCAGGATCTCGGCGGCGTCCTCGCTGGTCATGCTTGCCCTTAGCAGGACGGCCATAGGGCTGTTGGGGTCGGCGGCCCACGCGGCCAGCATGCCGCGCGCCAGGTTCTCGGCGGTCTGCTCAGGCGTATCGCCGATGGCGTCGGCGACCGGAATGGTCCAGTGCACTGCTTCGCGGAACAGGTTCTGCTTGGTGCCGAAGTACTGGATGACCGATGACTTGTCGACGCCGGCCGCGGCCGCAATGCCGCGGATCGTCGCGCGCTCGTAGCCGAGGTTGGCGAACACGCCTCGGGCCGCGTCCAGGATCCGGCGACGGGTGCGCTGTCCTTTGCGCTCACCGCCCTCGCTGGTCGCGGGCGACTCAGGCACCGGCTCCGAGGTCACGGCAGTAATCGTACAAAGCGCCGGGGACCGGGAATAGCCAAAAGTAGACAACCGTTGAGAAATCCGACGGACTATGAGAGGAGTCATCATCAGCGCCGGTGGCGGTGGTCGGGGCAACAGGGCAGCAGGGATCGGCGACCGTCGATGCGCTGCTCGATCGAGGTGTTCCGGTCCGCGCCCTGACCCGCAACACCGACTCGGCCGCGGCCCGAGCGTTGGCCGATCGCGGTGTGCAAGTGGTGGCGGCGGACTTGGACACACCTGAGTCGGTTCAGCGCGCGACGGTGCCGCGGCCGCGTTCGCGATGACAACGTTCGGCGACCCTGGGGGCATCGACGGTGAAGTCGCGCAAGGCAAGGTGATCGGTGAGGCGGCGCAGGCGGCCGGTCTGCCGTTTTTGGTCTATAGCTCGGTCGGTGGTGCCGAAAGACATTCGGGTATACCGCATTTCGAAAGCAAGGGCAGGAACGAGCAGATCTTGATCGGTGGCGTCCCACTCAATATCGTGCGGCCGACCTTCTTCATGGAGAACCTGACCTACATGATCGGCCGCGACGGCGACGAGTTGGCGGTGCGGCTGCCGATGCCCGGAGATGTGCCGCTCCAAATGATTTCGGTGCGTGACATCGGCAAGGTCGCCGCTGCGCTGCTTGCGCTGCGAGACCCTGCCGCGGCGCCGATTGAGATAGCAGGCGATGAGGTGACCGGCGAGCAGATCGTCGAACGACTCGGACAACGACTAGGTGCACCCGCGAAGTTCGTCGAACTACCACTCGACGCGCTCGGCGAGGACGATGACCAGAAGACGATGTTCCAGTGGTTCACCAAGCTGCCGGCATATCGCGCCGACTTCGAGCGCACCCGCGAACTCGTCCCCGATGTCGAAGACCTGCCCACCTGGCTGCAGCGCCAATCGCTCGGCTGATTCGGAGAGGACACCAACATGGCTGATCGCCCAGAAGTACCGATGAACCCCCAGATCATCGAGGAATTCCGCGCCAACGGCGGCAAGGTCGGCGGGCCCTTCGAGGGCGCCACCCTGCTCCTGCTGCACACCAGGGGTGCGAAGTCCGGCAAGGAACGAGTCAATCCGGTGATGTACTTCCGCATCGACAACAAGATCTTGGTTGTCGGTTCGTACGCAGGTGCCGACGTGGACCCGGCGTGGGTGCACAACCTGCGGGCCAACCCGCGCGCCCATATCGAAATCGGCACGGACTCTTACGATGTCGAGGTACGGCAGCTCAGTAGCGACGAGCGCGACGCTGCCTATCCGCGCATCGTAGAAACAGCACCGGGCTTCGGTGGGTACCAGGAGAAGACCGACCGCGTCATTCCTGTCTTTTGAACTGTCGGCGCTCGGCGGGTCACGGCAGAGCTAGATCACCGGTGCCCAACACCGCGGCGCCGATTTTGAGCGCGGCCTTGACGACATCGCGTTGCCGGGCGGGTGGCGTGCGGGCGAGCGCCTCGGAGAGCATGACGCGCACGGCGCCGATGATCGCGGCGCCGGCCAACCCCGCGTCGATGGCAGGCGAGAGTTCTTTTGCGCGCTGCCCGGCGCGGATGTTGCGCGCGGCCGCCTGTCCTTGGGCGCGGGTCCGTTCGGCGTCGACCTGTGCGGCGGCGGGTTCGCGCAGCAGGCCGCAGGCGACGGCGCGGCCGAGGGGATGGTCGTAGAAGAAGGCGATTTCGCGTTCGAGCCTGAGCGCTTCGCGCACCGGCCAGGTGTTACCAGGAACGTCGCGGCGCGCGAAGACCCGTTCCTCGTAGCTGTCGTAGAAGTCCTCGACCACCGCGGCCACCAGCCCGTCGCGGCCGTCGAAGTAGCGGTACAGCACGCTCGGGGCGACGCCGGCAGCCCCGGCGATCCGGGCTACTTCGATGGTCCCGTGCGCGGCAAGATGTGCGGCGGCGGCATCCAGCATCCGCTGTCGGGTCGCCTGGCCCTTTGCGGTGAGCGCAGGCGTCACGGCACGATGACGTGCGACGGGTCGGGTCGCCGCTCGGGCGGGGCCTGACTGTAGTCACCCCATGGGCCGTCGCGGCGCTCGATCACGGTTCGAACACCTTGCGTCGCAGCGGTTTCGATGAACTCCAGCGCGTCGGGGGTGTTGCGCATCAGCCCGTCGAGGATGCCACCGAGCGTCTGAGTGGACGCGAGCCCCATGTTCTCGTAGGCCTGGTTGACGATCAGCTTCTGGGCCCGCAGTTGCGACAGCGGGATTTGGCACAGCTTGCCCGCCACTTCCGAGACTCGTGCTTCGAGATCCTCGAAGGGCACCGACTCGTTAATGAGTTCGACTGTGGCGGCCTCCTTTCCGGTCAGCGGTTCACCGGTCAGCGAGTGCCATTTCACCTTGGCGAGGGACAGACGGTAGAGCCACATGCCGGTGAGGTAGGCGCCCCACATTCGGCTGTACGGAGTGCCGATGACGGCGTCGTCGCTGGCGATCACGATGTCGGCGCACAGTGCGTAGTCGCTGGCGCCGCCGACGCACCAGCCGTGAACCTGGGCGATCACGGGTTTGGATGCGCGCCAGATGGCCATGAACTTCTGCGTTGGACCCGTCTCGTGCGCGGAGACCATCGCGAAATCCTTTCCGGGGTCCCACTTTCCGTCTGTCATCATCGCATCGCCCCAGTGGTGAAAGCCGCCGCCGAAGTCGTAGCCGCCGGAGAATGCCCTGCCGGCGCCGCGCAGCACGATCACCTTGATGGCGGGGTCGCGTTCGGCCAAGCCGACGGCCTTCTCGATTTCGTCTGGCATTGGCGGAACGATGGTGTTCAGGTGTTCGGGACGGTTCAGCGTGATGGTGGCGACGGGACCGTCGGTCGAATACAGCAGCGTCTCGAACTGGGACGAAGTCGACATAACAGAAGTGAAATCGTTTCTCTTCTGAAAGTCAAGGTTGGGTTTTGGCGCCGTCATCCTTCGGCCGGTAGCTGGATGGCGGCGCGCCATGCCAGCGGGTTCAGTTCGCGGTACGGGTCGCTGGCACGGATTTCCAAGAGGTCGGCGATGGCCTGCTCCAGTGACTCCTGGGTGTTCCGTTTGACCGCGTCCACCCACTCCTGTTCGGTGACTCGCGCAGGTTTGGTGGTGTCGATCGGCGCAGCGAATCTCAGATACATTCGCTGCGGTCGGGGAATCAGGGTGGGGCCGACCCCATGGAGCAGTGGCAGCGCCATGTCGCGGCGACCGAACACTTTCTCGGTGAGACTTAGGCTCAGCCGTCCCCATCGGCTGTCGCGGGTGATCAGGCTCCGGTAAACCTGGTCGGCGCCGACGAGCGCCACAGGCACGATCGGATAGGTGTTCTCCACCGATACGCGTGCGAATCCGGCACGACCCTGCCAGCGCAGGGTGTTCTCCTCGCCCTTGAACTTGGCGATCTCCCTGCCACCGCCGGGAAACACCAGAATGCTCTCGTTGTGTCGCATCAGCTCGCGCGCGGTCTCCGGCGCCCCGACGACAGCGCCGTAGGCCGCGAACAGATCGCCTGCCGCGCCGCGCATTTGGCCCATACCACGGTCGGCAAGCGGCCGCACCCGCGTGCCGATCACGCGCCGCACATAGTGCGGAATCAAGAGGGCTTCGATGCCGAATTGGGTGTGGTTGCCCACCAACAGGAATCGCCCGTCTTTGGGCAGGCTCTGCAGGCCATCGACGTATGGCCGGTAGATGTCGAAAAACGGTCCGAGTCCGTCTTGAAGAGTGTCGACCGCGCGGCGCATCGTCTGGACACGCGCGGGTGGATTCATGATTTTGTCGATGTCCACGTCGGCGGTCATGACTGCGACGCCCGGGAGAACACCACAACGGTCGGGGCGCCGAATCGCGAAGCCGACGGCAGGAATTCGATCCGCATCTGCGGGTCGGCTGCCTCGCCCAGTGCGACGAACGCCGAGGAGCTGTATGCCCGCAGTCCGCTGATAAACCCGTCGTGCATAACGGGTTTCAAGGACGGCACAACCGCCAACGGCGCCATCACCAGTGGTGCCAGGATCAGCCCGAGTAAGGACCGCCGTTTGAGGTCGATCACCAGGAAGCGCTTACCGACCCTCGTGGCCTCGGCGATGGCGCGGTAGGCGATGGCCGGCGGCAAGTGATGAAACGCTTGCGCGAAAACGACCAAGTCGTAGCTGTCGTCGTCGGCATCGATCGCGGTGGCGTCGACCACCTGGGTGCGCACCCGCCGATGGTCGCCTAATTCGCCGGCAGCGATGTTGCCCACTGAGGTCGGGTCCAGATCGCTGATCGTCACCGTCGCGGTCGGATGCAACTCCAGGATCTTGGCCGACAGCTTGCCGTGCCCTGCACCCAGCTCGAGGATGCGTGGGTTGGGGATGTCGGCGACCAGCGCGCACGCGACGCGAGCGTTCTTCTCGTGCATGCCGGTGCGGGTGCCCATCCAATCGAGCGCGGAGATGACCTTCTGCTTCACCGCATCGGGGACGTCATAGCGGTCGGTGTACTCCAGCGCATCGGTCTGCAATAGCCGATCCAGCCACGAAGCATTCTGACCGCCCCGCGGCATCTCCGCAATCGCCGGATCGACCGCCGTCGTCTCACCCATCACAAGCTCCTTGTACTTAGTCGTTCTAACCTGACCTCGACCACGCTACCAAACGAACTAGTTCGTTTGGCTATGATCTTCCTGTGAGAAGCACGACCGAGCTGCGCGGCGAGATCTTGTCGGCCGCCCGGGCTGAATTCGCTCAGTACGGCCTGGCCGGCGCCCGGATCGACCGCATCGCGCGCAACGCACAGGCCAGCAAGGAACGCCTCTACGCCCACTTCGGCGACAAGGAGACGCTGTTCCGCGAGGTGTTCGCGGCCGACAGCGCCGAGTTCTTCCGCTCGGTCTCGATGCGACCTGATGCAGTCCCCGAGTTCGTCGGGGACATCTTCGATCTGGCGCTACGCCGACCCGAGCACCTGCGCATGATCAGTTGGGCACATCTGGAAGGTTTCACCCTCGACGAACCCCAGGCCGACGGTCAACCCATCTACGCCCAGGGTCTCGCCACTATCGAAGCCGCGCAAACCAGCGGGCACGTCGACCCCGCATGGCAGCCCGCCGACCTTATGGTCTTGCTCTTCTCCATCGGCCTTGGGTGGGCCAACTTGCCTCACCCCGATGTGGCTACCGACGACCCCACGGTCATCGCGCAGCGTCGCGCCGCCGCTGTCGAGGCGGCTACCAGGATCGTCGCCGCGCGCACCTGAGAGCCGAAACCGACGGCTCAATCGTCTCCCTTACAGTAACCTCCACAGCATGCTGCGCGTCATTCAGTGGGCCACCGGATCCGTCGGCCGCCATGCCATCGCCGCCGTCCACGAACATCCCAATCTGGAGCTCGTCGGTGCCCTCGTCTACAGCGACGCCAAGACCGGCCGCGACGTCGGCGACCTCTGCGGCATCGGCCCCATCGGCATCACGGCGACCAAGGACCCCGACGAGATCCTCGCCCTCGACGCCGACTGCGTCCTCTACATGCCCCAGGGCGAAATGAACCCGATGGGCGCGCTCGACGACATCTGCCGGTTGCTGTCCTCCGGCAAGAACGTAGTGTCGACCGCCGTCACCGGGCTCATCTACCCGCGCAGCCTTGGTGACAAAGTGGTCGACAAGCTGGAGTCGGCCTGCACCGAGGGCCAGACGTCCTTCCACGCGACCGGCATCGAACCCGGCTGGGCCGCAGAGGTTTTGCCACTGACAATGTCAGGCCTCTTTCAGCGCATCGACTCCCTGCTGGTCCAAGAACTGATGGACTACACCACCTACGACAGTGCCGACATGCTGTTCGACATCATGGGCTTCGGCAAGGCCCCCGACGAACCCGTGCCCATGGCCGACGCCGCACTCGCCGGGGTCACCTTCCGCGCACCGCTGATGCTCCTCGCTGACGGCCTCGGCGCCACCATTGACGATTTTGTCTACCACCGCGAGGTCGCGCTTGCCGCAGAAGCATTCGACATCAAGGCCGGCCGGGTTGAGGCGGGGACTGTCGCCGCGCAGCGCTTTGGCTACACCGCCATCGTCGATGGCCGGCCCGCACTGACCGTCGAGCACATCACCCGGCTCGGCGACGAACAGGCCCCCGATTGGCCCACCGGCCGCGGCTGGAAGGTCACTGTCGAAGGGCGACCGTCAATGGTGCTCGACTCGAAGATCGCCACCCACGGTGAGGACGAAACCGATCAGGGCTGCCTGGGCACTGCCATGCACGCCATCCACGCCATCGCCCCGGTCTGCGCGGCGGCGCCGGGAATCCGTACCTTCCTTGACCTTCCGACGATCATTGGCCGCGGTGTGCTGTCAGCGTCCGGTGCAGGAACTCGTATATCAACGCAGCCCTGAACGCCGTCTGCGCATTGTCGGCCGCACCTGCGTGGCCGCCCTCGATGTTCTCGTAGTACTGCACCGGTTGGCTCGCCGCCTCCAGCGCTGCGGTCATCTTGCGGGCGTGGCCTGGATGCACCCTGTCGTCACGCGTGGACGTGGTGATCAACACCGGCGGATAGCGCCGGCCCGTCGAAACGTTTTGATACGGCGAGTATTTGGAGATGAACTCCCAATCGTCGGGTTCGTCTGGGTCGCCATACTCGGCGACCCACGATGCGCCGGCCAGCAGCAGATGGAACCGCCGCATGTCCAGCAGCGGCACACTGCACACCAGTGCACCGAACAGCTCTGGGTACTGCGTCAGCATGATGCCCATCAGCAGGCCACCGTTGCTCGCACCGTAGGCGCCCAACTGTTCGACGGTCGCAGTTCCGCGCTCCACCAGATCTCTTGCCACAGCGGCAAAGTCTTCGGCCACCAGATGTCTGCTCTCGCGCATCGCCTGCGTATGCCACGTCGGCCCGTATTCGCCACCACCCCGGATGTTGGCCAACACATACGTTCCGCCGCGCGACAGCCATAACCGGCCCATCACTCCGCCGTATGTCGGCAGGCTCGAGTTCTCGAAACCGCCGTAGCCGGTAAGCAGCGTCGGCCCGGGTGCGTCCACATGTCGATGGCTGACGACGAAATAGGGGATTGCGGTGCCGTCGTCCGACGTCGCGAAGTGCTGGTTCACCTCGAGATCCGCGGCGTCGAAGAACGACGGTGCCCGCTTGATCTCTGTCACTTCACCGCCTGCTCGCCCCCACAGCAGCCGGGAGGGGACGTCGAAACCGCTGGAGTCCAGGAACATCTCGTCGCCGTACTCGTCCACGTCGACCAAGACGGTGTTCGTGTTAGGGGGGATACCGCCGATCGCTGCGGTCTCCCACGAACCCGGCGAGATGATCTGCACCCGGCTCGCGACGTCGACGAGGGTGACGAGAACGAGGTGATCTCGCATCCACGTGTAGTTCTGCAGGCTGGTATGCGCGTCGGGTTCGAAAACGACACTCAATTCGGCTGTGCCCGCCAGGAATTCGTCGTACTTTGCCGCCAGCAGCGATCCTGCCGGGTAGATCGTCGTGCCCACGGCCCATTCGGTGCGGGGCCGGATCAGCAACCACTCGCGATGTAGTGAGATGCCGGCGTCGGTCGGCACGTCGACCCGGATCAACTCGTTGCCGCGTAGCTCGTAGCGTTCCCGGTTGAAGAAGTCGAGGGACCGGGTGATCAGGAGCCGCTCGAACCCGGGCGTGTGGTCGTACCCGCCGCCCACGCTCACGTCAGACGGGTCGCCCGAGAACAGCGCCTGCGCGTCCGCAAGCGGTTGTCCACGCCGCCACCGCTTCACGATGCGCGGGTAGCCGGATTCGGTCAGCGACCCTGGGCCGAAGTCGGTGCCGACCAGCACGGTATCGCGGTCCTCCCACGAGACACCGGACTTGGCCTCCGGCAGCTGGAAGCCGTCTGCGACGAATCCGCGTTTCTCCATGTCGAATTCGCGCACGATGCTGGCGTCGGCGCCGCCGCGTGACAGTTCGATCAGCGCAAGGCTGTAATCGGGTTCGAGGACTTCGACGCCGGCCCACACCCAGTTCTCGTCGTCGGCCTTCGCCAACGCGTCGACGTCGACGATGACGTCCCACTCCGGCTCCTCGGTACGGTAGCTGTCCAGCGTCGTGCGTCGCCACAGTCCGCGCGGGTTCTGTGCGTCGCGCCAGAAGTTGTACAGGTACTCGCCGCGGCGCCTCACATACGGGATGCGGGCGTCGGTATCGAGCACCTCGAGCGCCTCGGCGCGCATCTGCTCGAAGCGGTCACCGCCTAACTCGGCAAGCGTGGGCTCGTTGTGCCTGCGCACCCAGTCCAGCGCGTCGTCGCCGGTGATGTCCTCAAGCCACAGATACGGGTCGTCGTCGTCCACGCACCCATTCTTGCCGGACGGGTCAGTCGCGCGACCGCAGGCGTCGCACCACCGCGCCCAAAATGAGCACCAACATGGCCACCGCCACCACCGGTCCGACCCGCTTCAGGGCCGAACTCCGCGCGTACTGGACCAGATCCAGGGGCTCGGTCTCCGAGGCCTCCACCGCTGGCTGCCCGGCCGACGCCGGCGCGGATTCCGATTCTGCGACGGCGAGTTTCTCCGAAAGGCACGCGGCGAACTGCTCGATGATCTTTCCGCCGACGTCCGCGATCATGCCCCGGCCGAACTGGGCAGGCTTGCCAGTGATCGACAGGTCCGTGGCCACGGTGCCGGTCGTGTGGTCGCCTTCGTCGGTCAGCGTGAGGGTGACGGTCGCCTTCACGGTGCCATTCCCGCGGGTGTCCTTCGCGTCGGCCTTGAGCACGGCGCGCCTGCCCTGCTCGTCGGTCTCGGTGAACGTCCCAGTTCCCTTGTACAGCAACGTGATCGGGCCGACCTTGACCTTGACGGTGCCGGTGAACGTCTCACCTTCGACCCCGGTCAGTGTCGCGCCGGGCACACACGGCGCCACCCGCTCGGGATCGAGCAGCGCCGGCCACACCACGTCGATGGGAGCCGGTACCGACAGGCGGTGTTCCAGCTGCATGGTCAGGCACCCACAGCCGTCGCCACCGCCCGCCGTGTCAGCACTTTCGCCAGATGGCTGCGATAGTCGGCGTCGGCATTTCCGTCGGTCATGGGGTCGAGGCCTTCGGCGGCATGCTCGGCAGCCGCGCGAATCAACGCCTCGCTCGCGGCCTGACCGACCAGCGCCTCCTCGACGCCGCGGGCGCGCACCGGCACCGACACCATGTTGGTCAGCGCGATGCGCGCCTGCCGGATCGTCCCGCCATCGACGTCGACGGTCGCCGCGACCGCCACGATCGACCAGGCTTGCGCCACCCGGTGCAGTTTCTCGTACCGGGCCGCCCAATTGGTGTGCTTCGGAATCCTTATCTCAGTGAGGATTTCGTCTGGTTGCAGCGCGGTGGTGAAGTAGTCCACGAAGAACTCTGCGACCGGAATGCTGCGCCGGCCCGACGGACCCGCGACCGTCAGCGTGGCATCGAGCGCCAGCACCGGTGCGGCCAAATCACCGGCCGGATCGGCGTGCGCCAGGTTTCCGCCCAGCGTGCCGCGGTGCCGGATCTGCGGATCCGCCACGGTGTGGGTGGCTTCCGAAAGCAGCAGCGCGTGCTGGCTGACGAGCGGATTGCGCAGCAGGTCGTAGTAGGTGGTCATCGCGCCGATCACCAGGGCGTCGCCGTCCTCGCGCACCCCGCGAAGCTCGTCGACTTTGTTCAGGTCGACGAGGGTGGTCGGGGCGGCCAGCCGCAGCCGCAGCACCGGCATCAGGCTTTGCCCGCCCGCGATGACCTTCGCGTCCTCGCCGGCTTGCGCAAGCGCCGCCACCGCGTCGTCGACGGTCTTCGGGGCGACATAGTCGAAATTCGACGGGATCATCGCGCACCTCCCTGAGCCTCAGTGATCGCATGCCAGACTCGCATTGGGCTGCAAGGCATTTCAATGTCCTTGACGCCGAGATGCCGCACCGCATCGACGACCGCGTTGACCACCGCCGGAGTGGAGGCGATGGTGCCCGCCTCACCGACACCCTTGACCCCGAGGGGGTTGGTGGTGGCCGGGGTTTCGGTCCGTCCGGTGGTGAACGACGGCAGATCCGCCGCGGACGGCACCAGGTACTCGGAGAACGACGCGTTGATGAGCGTGCCGGTCTCGTCGTGTACGGCCTCTTCGTAGAGGGCCTGTGCGATGCCCTGGGCGAGTCCGCCGTGCACCTGTCCGTCCACGATCAGCGGGTTGACCACATGACCGATGTCGTCGACGCAGACATACGAGCGGATCCGCACCTGCCCGGTGTCGGTGTCGACCTCCGTCGCGCACAGATGCGTGCCATGCGGGAACGAGAAGTTCTCCGGGTCGTAGGTGGCCTCGGCATCGAGGCTCGGTTCCAGACCGTCGGGCAGGTCGTGCGCGGCGAACACGGCGAGCGCGACCTCGGCGAGCGTGACGGCCTTTTCGGTACCCGTCACGCGGAACCGTCCCTCGGTGAATTCGAGGTCGTCCTCGGCGCATTCCATCATGTGCGCCGCGAAGGGTTTGGCCTTGGCGATCACCTTTTCCGCGGCCTTGACCACCGCGATCGCGCCGACCGCCAGTGATCGCGACCCGTAGGTGTCCAAGCCGCGCGGCGAGCTCTGGGTGTCGCCGTGCAGGATCTCGACATCCTCGAATGGCACTCCGAGTTGGTCGGCGACGATCTGGCTCCACGCGGTCTCGTGGCCCTGACCGTGCGGCGACGAGCCGGTGACCACCTCGACCTTGCCCGTCGGCAGCATGCGGATCGCCGCATGCTCCCAGCCGCCCGCCCCGTACGACAGCGAACCGAGCACTCGCGACGGGGCCAGACCGCACATCTCCGTGAACGTGGAGATCCCGATGCCCAGCTGTATCGGGTCCTGGCGCTCGCGGCGCTCGGCCTGTTCGCGCCGCAATCCGTCATAGTCGAACAATTCGCGGGCCTGCTCGGTGGCGGCCTCGTAGTTGCCCGAGTCGTAGGTCAGCCCCGCGACGGTGTCGAACGGGAACTCGTCGTGGGTGATCCAGTTCTGCGCGCGCAGCTCGAGCGGATCACGCCCGAGCTCGGCGGCCAGCTCGTCCATCATCCGTTCGACGGCGAACGTCGCCTCCGGGCGGCCTGCGCCGCGATAGGCGTCTGTCGGCACCTTGTTGGTGAACACGTTGGTGCATGTGAAGTGATACGACGGGAACTTGTAGATGCCGTTGAACATGAACGCGCCCAGGATCGGGATGCCCGAGGTGACCAGCCGCAGGTAGGCGCCCATGTCGGCGAGCAGTTCCACCTTGAGCCCGGTGACGGTGCCGTCGCGGCGGGCAGCGAGCGTCAGCTTCTGGATCTGGTCGCGCCCGTGGTGCGCCGCGAGCATGCTCTCGCTGCGGGACTCGGTGTACTTGACCGGCTTGCCGAGCCTGCGCGCGACGAGCAGGGCGATCACTTCCTCCGGCGTCACTTGCAGCTTGCCGCCGAAGCCGCCGCCGACATCCGGGGCGATAACCCGTACCTTGTGCTCCGGGATTTCCAGCGTCATCGCGAGCATGAGCCGCAGGATGTGCGGGATCTGCGTGGCCGACCAGACGGTGAGCTGCGGGCTGGTCGGGTCGACCACCACCGAGCGGGGTTCCATGAACGCCGGGATCAGCCGCTGCTGCCGGAACGTGCGCTGCAATACCACCTCGCCGTCGCGGATGGCGTCCTCGACATCGCCACCTGTGCCTGCCTCCGCGGAGTCGAATGTCCACACCGCGCTGACGTTCGTGCCGAGATCGGGGTGCACCACCTCCGCACCGTCGGCGGCGGCCGCGGCGAGATCGAGCACCACCGGCAGGTCGTCGTAGTCGACGTCGATTCCTTCGAGCGCGTCCTGCGCTTCGTACGCGTTGCGGGCCACCACGACGGCCACGGCTTCGCCCGCGAAGTTCACGGTGTCCACCGCGAGTGACGGAGCGGGCGGTGCCTTCATGTCCTCGGTGATCTGCCAGGCGTTGGGCAGGCTGCCTTGCTCGGCGGCGAAGTCGGCGCCGGTGAAGACCGCGACGACACCGGGCATGCTGCGCGCGGCGCTGGTGTCGATACCGGTGATGCGGGCATGGGCGACGGGACTGCGCAAGATGGCCAGGTGCTGCATCCCTGGCAACACGATGTTGTCGGTCCACCGGGTGCGACCGGTGATCAGATGCTCGTCTTCCTTGCGAACCCTTGCCCTGCCGATTTCGGGTTCGGCCGTGGCGGTCATCGCACACCTCCAGCCGTATCAGCTTTGGCTGCAACATCTTTCGGGGATTCGTCGGTTGCGGTGGCGCGCAGCCGCTGTGCCGCATCCTGCACCGCCCTGACGATGTTCTGGTATCCGGTGCAGCGGCACAGGTTGCCTTCCAGGCCCTCGCGGACCGCGGCTTCGTCCGGGTCGGGGTCCTCGGCGAGCAGGTCGATGGTCTGCATGATCATGCCCGGCGTGCAGAAGCCGCACTGCAACGCGTGGTTGTCGCGGAACGCCTCCTGGACGGGGTGCAGCTTGCCGCCGTCGCGGGCAAGGCCTTCGACGGTCATCACGTCGCCGCCGTCGGCTTGCACCGCGAGCACCGAACAGGACTTGACGCTGTAGCCGTTGAGCGCAACGGTGCACGCGCCGCAGTTGCTGGTATCGCAGCCGACCACGGTTCCGACCTTGCCGAGCCGGTCACGCAGGTAGTGCACGAGGAGAAGCCGCGGCTCCACCTCATCGGTATACGTCGTTCCATCGACGGTGACAGAGATGCGCATAGGCCTACTCTGCTCTGGCTGACAGCCGAGAACGCCCGAAACGACGAAAACGATTCTGGGACAACCTGACTGCCGGGCTGAATCAGGCGTCGCGGATCTCGTCGAGCAAAGCCTGCAGCGTCGCCAGGCTGTGCCCGGCCAGCAACCGGTCGATGAACGGCAACGCCGCCGCGATCCCGGACTGCACCGGCTGATATCCGTCGGCGCCGGCATGCGGGTTCACCCACAGCACCGCATGGGCAAGCCGCCGCATCGCAGCCATCTGGTCGGCGAGCAGACGCGGGTCACCGCGCTCCCAGCCGTCCGAGAAGACCACCACGACGGCGCCGCGGGCCAGGCCGCGTCGGCCCCAACGGTCCAGGAAAGCGCGCATCGTCTCGCCCAGCCGGGTGCCGCCGGCCCAGTCCGGCACCGCTCGGCCCGCGGCCGCCAACGCCAATTCGGGATCGCGGATGCGCAGCGGCCGCGACAGCCGGGTCATGCGGGTGCCCAGGGAGAACACCTCGGTGGCTGGATTGGTGCGTGCAACGACGTGCGCGAAGCGCAGGAGAGCATCCGCGTAGGGGCTCATCGAGCCGGATACGTCGAGCAGCAACACAATTCGCCGCGGCCGGGTGGCCTTGCGTTGATGTCGAGGCCGCACCGGTTCGCCGCCCGCGGCAAGCATGTGGCGCACTGTGCGCCGGGGGTCGATACGGCCGCGGCGGGACGGCCGCAGCCGCAAGGCGGGCCGGGTCGGGGAGCGTGGCCGTAGCGCAGCGAGGAGCTCGGCGAGGTGCGCCCGTTCGGCCGCGGTCAGTTCGCCGATATCGCGGTGGCGCAATATCTCGGTGTCGGCCGCAGCCACCCGCAGTCGTGGCGCGTCACCGCCGGTCTCGGCGGCGCCGGCCGCATCGAGCGTGGCGATGCTGGAGCGGCGTTGGCGTTGAGTCGCGTGTGGGGCGCGGCTGGGCACCGTTCCCCCGAACCAGTTCTCGAACACCAGGTCGTAGCGCGGAATGTCGTCCGGTCCGCGACACAGGGTCGCGCGGCCGGCCCAGTACACCTGCCCTGGGTCGCCAAGATCTATCTGACGCAGCGCCCGTGTGTAGGTTTCGACGGCGTCCGACGCCACGGGCAGCCCCGCAACCGCGAGGGCACGCGTGAATCCTGCGACACCGACGAGTTCCGGCATGTCACCCCGCGAGCAGTCGGTCCAGCCCGGCCCTGGCCACCCGCTCCAGGTCCTCGTGGTACTTCACGACCGCGCCTAGCGTCGCCGCGGCGGCCTGCGCGTCGAGCACGTCGCGGTCGAGTTCGCGCAGGGCGCGCGCCCAGTCCAGCGATTCGGCGACACCCGGAGGCTTGACCAGCTCCATGCCGCGCAGGATGTGGACGGCGCGCGCCACCTGGTCGGCCAGCGCCTCGGCAATGCCGGGTATGCGGCGGCGAAGGATCGCGACCTCACGCGCCAGGTCGGGATGCTCGAGCCAGTGGTACAGGCAGCGCCGTTTGAGGGCGTCGTGCACGTCGCGGGTGCGGTTCGACGTCAGGACGACGAGCGGCGGCGTTGCGGCCCGGATCTCGCCGAGTTCGGGGATGGTGACGGCGTTGTCGTCGAGCACCTCGAGCAGGAAGGCCTCGAATTCGTCGTCGGCGCGGTCGATTTCGTCGACGAGCAGCACGCACGGCGCCTCGGTGAGTGCCCGCAGCAGCGGTCGCGCAAGCAGGAACCGCTCCGTGTAGAGCGAGCGTTCCGCGGCTTCGGCCTCGAGGTGCCCGGCGCTGGCCGCCTCGAGTGTCCTCAGGTGCAGCAGCTGCCGCGGAAAGTCCCAGTCGTAGAGCGCCTGCGCCGCGTCGATGCCCTCGTGGCACTGCAGCCGGATCAGCGGCAGGCGCATCGCCTCGGCCAACGCGGCGGCAAGGGACGTCTTGCCGGTGCCAGGTTCGCCTTCGCAGAACAGCGGTCGACCCATGCGCAACGCCAGGTACGCCGCCGTCGCGACGCCTTCGTCGGCGAGGTAGCCGGTGGCCTCGAGTGCCTGCGCCAGATCCGATGGCGACTCGACTCTGGGCGCGGAATCGCTCACCTTTGCGAGCCTAGGTCAGGGCTCGATCACAGCTCGGCATCTTCACGCGTGACCTCGCGTGGCGCAAAGCCGGGCCCCGCGAATGCGGCGTTATCGTCGGACTCGTGATAGCGCTACCGCGTGCGTGGCTGTTGGCCAGCGCGATGCTCGTGGGCATCGCGGTCGGACAGATCGCGGGTATCGCAGCGACGCTGCTGGTGGACGCCACGATCCGGCCCGACGTCGTCATCGCGCTCGTCGTCGGTATTCCCAGCGCGATCGGCATGCTGCTGATCCTGTTCTCGGGCCGACGCTGGGTCACCGTGCTTGGCGCGTTCATCCTGGCCATCGCCCCCGGATGGTTGGGAGTGCTCGTCACGATCCAGGTGGTCCACGGTGCATAACGACACGTTGCCCGGCGAGCCGACGCAGCCCTACCTGCCGGCATTCACCGGAGAGTTTCCCGCGCAGCCCGATCCGGTACAGGTCTTAGATACGCCGTCGGGGCCACTTCCCGCGCTGGCCCAGCCCGAGGTGGTGCCGGGCACCTACCAATACCTCAAGCGTTGGACCTTCGTCCTCGTCGTGGCGGGGGTATGGATCCTCTCGGCCGCGTCCGGGTGGGGCCTGTACTACTGGTGGTTCCACTCGCTCGACAAGACACCGCCGGTGTTCGTGGTGCTGCTCTTTGTGATCGTCTGCACGGTCGGCAGTCTGCTGGCCGCGATGGTGAGCGACAAGCCGCTGGTTTCGGCGCTGTCCGTCGGCCTGATGTCGGCGCCGCTCGCTGCTCTCGGCGCCGCGGCCGTGCTGCACGGCCTCTACTTCTGCGATCGGGTAAGCCGCTGTTTGGTCGGTGTCATCCCCTACTAGGGTTGGGCGGGTGACCCACTATGACGTCGTCGTTCTTGGCGCAGGCCCTGGCGGATATGTCGCGGCCATTCGCGCCGCCCAGCTCGGACTGAACACCGCAGTAGTCGAGCCCAAGTATTGGGGCGGGGTATGCCTCAATGTCGGCTGTATCCCGTCCAAGGCGCTGCTGCGCAATGCCGAACTCGCCCACATCTTCACCAAGGAAGCCAAGCAGTTCGGCATCAGCGGCGAGGCGACGTTTGACTACGGGGTGGCGTTCGACCGCAGCCGCAAGGTCGCCGATGGCCGGGTCGCCGGTGTGCACTTCTTGATGAAGAAGAACAAGATCACCGAGATCCACGGGTACGGCACCTTCACCGATCCGAACACGTTGTCGGTCAAATTGAACGAGGCAGGCGGCGCTGAAAACCCGGTGACGGTTACGTTCGACAACATCATCATCGCCACCGGCAGCAGCACCCGGTTGGTGCCGGGCACGTCGCTGTCGGAGAACGTGGTCACCTACGAAGAGCTGATCCTGTCGCGTGAGCTGCCTGCGTCGATCGTCATCGCCGGTGCGGGCGCGATCGGCATGGAGTTCGGCTACGTGCTGAAGAACTACGGCGTCGACGTGACCATCGTCGAGTTCCTGCCGCGCGCGCTGCCTCAAGAGGATGCCGAGGTCTCCAAGGAGATCGAGAAGCAGTTCAAGAAACTCGGCGTGAAGGTGCTGACCGGAACCAAGGTCGAGTCGATCAAGGACAACGGCGGTGAGGTCATCGTCTCCGTCAGCAGGGACGGCAAGAACGACGAGATCAAGGCCGAGAAGGTGCTGCAGGCGATTGGCTTCGCACCGAACATCGAGGGCTACGGCCTGGAGACGGCCGGGGTGAAGATCACCGACCGCAAGGCCATCGGCATCGACGACTACATGCGTACCAACGTGCCGCACATCTACGCCATCGGTGATGTGACCGGGTTGCTGCAGCTGGCCCATGTGGCCGAGGCGCAGGGTGTGGTGGCCGCCGAAACCATCGGTGGGGCAGAGACTTTGCCGCTCGGGGACTATCGGATGCTGCCGCGTGCCACGTTCTGTCAGCCCCAGGTGGCCAGCTTCGGACTGACCGAGGAGCAGGCTCGCGACGAGGGTTACGACGTGAAGGTCGCGAAGTTCCCGTTCACGGCCAACGCCAAGGCGCACGGTGTGGGAGACCCGAGCGGATTTGTGAAGCTGATCGCCGACGGCCGCTACGGCGAGCTGATCGGCGGGCACCTCATCGGACACGATGTCTCCGAGCTGCTGCCGGAGCTGACCCTGGCGCAGAAGTGGGACCTGACCGCCACCGAGCTGGCCCGCAACGTGCACACCCACCCGACGATGTCCGAAGCGCTGCAGGAATGCTTCCACGGTCTCGTCGGCCACATGATCAACTTTTGAGAGCGATCTGGGTCGCCGGTATCGGCGGATTGGTGGTCGGCCACATCCTGTGGCTGGCCGGTATTTCCGTGGCGATCGCGACGGGATCGGTCAGCACCTGGGTGCTGGTCGTCGCCGCGGTGTCGTTCGTCGTCGGCGCCGTCGCCGCGTATTTCGGCTGGCGCTCGTACAAGAAGAAGTCTGAGATCTGGGCGGCGTTTCTGTGGGCGCTACCCGTCGCGCCGGTGTTGCTGTCGCTGACCGTGCTAGGGGTGACCTACCTATAGTCAGGCCATGACGGCAGCACGGCGGCGACTGCTCATGGCCAACGGT
>DASRJA010000234.1:0-4659 GCA_035649695.1 Mycobacterium sp.
GTGAGCACGTACATGACAGCAAACAACACCACATCGGAGACCCAGAGGCCGTCGTAGACGGCGTACGCTATGGCACCGACGGTTCCCGCCGTTGGTAGCCCGACCGTCAAATACGCCAGGCGCGAGGCAACAACATCCTTCTCAGGCCGGGTCGCGCTGCTCTGCGCATTCTGATGTTCGGACATTGTGAGATCTGTAGTCATGCTGTTCGCCCTCGCATTGCCGATAGATCAGTTTCAATCGACGGAAACCCATTGGCCAGGAACATCTGCCTGGCCAGCTGTCGCCGGACCTTTCCGCTGGTCGTCGTTGGTATTGTTCGTCTGGGACAGAGATTGACCCGAGGTCGTACGCCGAATTCCGCAGTGACGCAACAAATAATTGACTCCACCATCCTCGAGTACGACTCCGCGGCGACTTCCCCGGTCCCGGCCTCGGCGACCACGCACAACTCCTCGGAGCCGCGGCCATCGATGGAGAAGGCAACGGCTCTCCGCAAGGCGGGATCCGCAGACACGACGGCGGCCTCGACGTCGTGCGGATAAATGTTTCGCCCATCGACGATGATCAGGTCCTTGATTCGACCCGTGACGAATAGTTCACCCGACTGAATGAAACCGAGGTCACCCGTGCGCAAGTACTCGCGATCCTCGCCTTGGATCCTCGCGTGGAACATCTCGCGGGTCAGCTCGGGCCGGTTGTGATAACCGGCGGCAACGCTTCGCCCAGACACCCAGATTTCGCCGACGAGGCCGTCTTCCAGGCTCGTGAGGGTCGTGGTGTCGACGATGCGCACCGTGTGTTCGTTGTCGACCGCGCCACAGCTGACCACGACCCCACCCGTTCCGGACAGCTCCGGCGCGCGGGCCGTGCGGCAACTGGAACCGCTCCGCTTCCCAGCGACGAAAAGCGTCGCCTCCGCCATCCCATAACAAGGGATCAGCGCTTTTCCGTCGAAACCGAGCGGCGCCATGGTCTGCTCGAACCGCGCGAGGGTGCCGGCGTGGATCGGCTCGGCGCCACAGAACAACTCCTTGACCGTGGAAAGGTCCAGATCCTCGCTGTCCTCGTGGGCCACCACATCCACACAGAGATCGAGCGCGAAGTTCGGTCCCACGGTGACCGACGCCCTGTAGTCAGTGATCGCCTTCAGCCAGCGCCGCGGGTCTTGAACGAAGTGGATCGGTGACATCAAGACCAGCGGCGAACCGTCATACATCGACATGATGATCGTTCCGATCAGCCCCATGTCGTGGTATGGCGGTAACCACGACATTCCGACCCGCTGGGGATCGTGACCCATGCTGCGGCTCAAAGCCTCGCAGTTGCTTACCAAATTGTCGTGGGTGAGGCACACCCCCTTCGGAGATCCCGTCGAACCTGACGTGTACTGAATCAGCGCCAAGTCATCGGGCGCAGGTGGGACGACATCTACGTCGGCGGTCCCCGCGGGGACATGCTCGGTGTAAACAACCACCGGTTCGAGGTTGGAGGACTTGAGGAAACCCCGCAGTGCACCAACCTGTTCCCGGTACATCTCGTCGATGACGATTGCGGCAGGCGAGCAATCCCGCGTGATCGCGTGGAATCGGCCCAGTTCTTTGGGTCGCACAGGAGGGAAGCATGGAACGGGGATCGCGCCGAGCTCCATTATCCCATAAAGTGCGGCAACGTATTCGAGGCTTGGATTCACCGCCAATACGACGCGATCGCCAACGCCGATCCCTCGATCGCCCAAGTGGGCGGCAAACCTGCGGGAATTCTTCGCGGTGTCGGCGAACGTCCAACGTATCTCGCTCTCCGAGGTGCCGTCGGCGAGAAATATGTAGGCGAGACCCTCTGACAACGATCTGTCGGATAAGACTTCGACAATGCTCTTCGGGTGGCTGTCCACAGTATCTAAGACCCCCTTCCTCGAAGATCCAGTGCTTTCCGATCAACGTGCCCAACGCCGCAGTCTGCAACAGACCCGTCGACTAGTACCCCGTCGCGCAACACAAACGCGAATTCGGTTCGCGCACAGCACGACAACATCGGCCGGGTGCGGAGAACCCCAACCACATCAACCGACGCCATCAAGCTTCCTTCCCTCGATATGTCCTAAAGCGGCTCCTGCTATGGAAGAGGCCGATTGGCGTCTTGCAGATACAGCACCGCTGCTTAGGTGTTTGGTGGTGTGATGCCGGCTTGTGACGGTTTGCGCGACAGGAAACCGATAAGGAGGTCGCCACCGAGCTGAATGCGTCACTAGCGGAAAAGATGTCGGCGCGAACGCTACGGCGTGTAGAGGCCGTCTTCGCCGAGCCGCGATGCCGGATCGAGCAACATCGCGACCTCCTGCCGCTTCTCCGGTGCCTCCTGACTGAACCGGCGGTCGGCCGGCTTCTCGTACAGCGCCGGCCCGCCGGCGATCGCCGACGTGAGCCTGCGCTGACCGGCCAGCACCCTAGCCGCCGCGCACGTCAAGTAGTCCCCCCGTTTATCGGGACTCAGCGTTGCGATGAACGCCTGCGGGTGCACGAGTGCGATCAGTGCCGAGACGTGTCCGAACCCGAGACTGGTGATCAGGCCCGCCTTCAACGGGAACTTGTCCCCCAGCCAGAGTGTTTCGCGCGGCCACACGAAGTGACCCGAACTGGCGAGCTCGTCGTCGACGCAGTCCAGGCTGCGGTTGGGCGGGATCACGCCGTCGCGCAGGATCTGGCACAGCCCCATCATCTGGAATGCCGCCGCACCACCCTTCGAGTGACCGGTCAGGCTCTTCTGCGACACCACGAACAGCGGTGCACCGGCGGAGCGGCCCAACGAGTCGGCCAGCCGTTCGTGCAGCTCCGTCTCGTTCGGATCGTTGGCCAGCGTCGAGGTGTCGTGCTTGGACACCACCGCGATGTCGTCGGGGCCGACACCCAACTTCGCGAGTGAACGCGCCAGCTGCGAATCCCTACCGCCACGGCCCGCCCCGAGGGCGCCGAGACCGGGAGCTGGGATCGACGTGTGCACACCGTCGCCGAAGGACTGCGCGTAGGCGACGACTGCTAGCACGGGAAGACCCATCCTCACTGCGAGGTCGCCGCGGGCGAGCAGGATGGTTCCCCCGCCCTGTCCCTCGACGAACCCGAGCCGGCGACGGTCGTTGGCGCGCGAGAACCTCGAGTCGCTGATGCCCTTGGCCCGCATCATCTCGGTGTCCGCGGTCGCGGCCATGTCACCGAAGCCGATGATGGCCTCCATCGTCAGGTCGTCGAAGCCGCCCGCGACCACAAGTTCCGCCTTGCCCAGCCGGATCTTGTCCACTCCCTCCTCCACCGACACCGCGGCGGTGGCGCAGGCGGCGACCGGGTGGATCATCGCGCCGTAGCTGCCGACGTACGACTGAACCACATGGGCGGCGACGATGTTTGGCAGAGCCTCTTGCAGGATGTCGTTGGCCTTGTTCCGGCCGAGCAGGTTGCCGTGGTACATGGTCTGCATCGATGTCATGCCGCCCATGCCGGTGCCCTGAGTGCTGGCCACCAGGCTGGGGTGCACCCAGCGCATCAGCTCGGCCGGCGTGAACCCTGCAGACAGGAACGCGTCGACGGTCGCGACGATGTTCCACTGCGCCACCCGGTCGATCGAGTTGGCCATGTCCTGGCTGATGCCCCACACCGTCGGGTCGAACCCGGTTGGGATCTGGGCGCCGACCGTGCGTGGCAGCTTCGTCTTGCGCGGTACCCGAATCTCGGTGCCTGCCATGCGGGTGACCTGCCAGTCGCTGCTGTCGGGCACCGGCGCGATGACGGTGTGCTCAGGGTCGAATTGCACGAACCCGCGGGCGTCGGCCTCCGAGGACACCACGAAGGTGAAGTCCTTGTCCAGGAATACCGAAACCAGCAGCGGCGACGCGTGATCCCCGTCGATGGCACCGTCGTCGACTAACTCGCGGATGCCGACCTTCTCGATGACCGCGTCGTGGTACCGCCCGACGAGTTCACCCTCGTCGATCAGGTCACCGGACTGCGTGTCGTACCAGCCAGGCTTGGGATCGTCTTCCCACTTGACCAGGCCGGTCGTCCAGGCCAGTTCGAGTACACCGGCCGCCGACAACTCGCCCGCGACCTCCATCTCGAAGCGGGTCCGCGACGAACCGTACGGGCCGAGCTCGGCACCACCGACGATGACCACCAGATCGGCCGGGTCGACGTCGAGGTCGTCCCACGCCGGCGGCGGCGCGGCCTGATAACCGCGCGGCGGCGACGGCAGAGCACGGATGGTTCCGTCGTCCTGCGCGTCGTCCTCGGTTATTTCGGTCTTCATCTCCTCGCGAGCCTTCGCGGCCAGCTCCGACATATCGAGGTCGATCTCGGCAAGCCCACCGGTCAGGTCGACCTGCAGCGGCTCGCGCGCCGCCGCGACCTTGGACTCGATGTCGCACAGGCCCAGCAGCATGGTCGCCATCTCGTCGGTCGTGTACGTCGTCACGCCGGCCTCTTCGACCGCACCGACGATCGCGTCGTTGTGGCCCATCAGGCCGGTGCCCTTGGTCCAGCCGATCAGCGCGTGCGCCAACGAAACTCGCTGGGCCCACGACGACTCGGCCTTCCACCGAGACACCACCGCGTCGAGCGCGGACTTCGCTTCGCCATAGGCGCCGTCGCCGCCGAACATGCCGCGGTTCGG
>DASRJA010000235.1:0-27304 GCA_035649695.1 Mycobacterium sp.
TGGCAAACATTATTGTCAAATATTCACGCAGTCCAGCAATCGCTTCAGAATTCAGTTGGCAACGCTGGCGAGCGCGGCGGTTCACCGCTGACGACGCTGCAGAATCTCATTACCGTTATTGACGGCTATTAATACAGCATGTAGCGGCGTCGAACTTCGAGACCAGTTGCGTGTGCAAATAAAACTGCGAAAAAGCGAGCCGCCGATAGTTGGCAAATAGTGCCTGCAACGTCCGATGACATTGTGGCAAAGAAGAGCGTGGCCATCGACGCTCTTGGATCGATTCGAACCGGGGAGTCTGAGTGCGGACATCGAGCTTTGCTGATGGAACGGCAGCTGTGCGCGACGGCGGGTGGTACCTGACCGGCGGGCTTTCCCTGCGCCCACGCCTTTATCGATTTCTTTCGGCTGGGCGCATCGGGGACAATGGGCGTGATGGCCGATTTCCAGATGACCCGCATCGACCTGCGCAACCGCTCCCTGAACGCGGCGCAGCTGCGCACTGCGCTGCCTCGCGGCGGGGTCGACGTCGACGCCGTGGTGCCAAAGGTGCGCCCGATCGTCGACGCGGTCGCCGAAAACGGCGCGCAGGCCGCGTTGCGGTATGGCGAATCGTTCGACGGCGTGCGGCCCGCTACGGTCCGAGTGCCGGTCGGCGAGCTGGACGCCGCACTGAACGCCCTCGAGGCCGACGTCCGCGTCGCACTGCAGGTGGCCATCGACCGGGCCCGGGCTGTGCATGCCGACCAGCGGCGCACCGACACCACGACCACCCTCGCGCCGGGCGCAACCGTCACCGAGCGCTGGGTGCCCGTCGAGCGGGTCGGCCTCTACGTGCCTGGCGGCAACGCCGTCTACCCGTCCAGCGTGGTGATGAATGTCGTGCCGGCGCAGACCGCCGGTGTGGACTCGCTGGTGATCGCCAGCCCGCCGCAGGCCGAATTCGGCGGCCTGCCGCACCCGACGATCCTGGCAGCCGCCGCATTGCTTGGCGTCGATGAGGTGTGGGCGGTCGGCGGTGCGCAGTCCATCGCGCTGTTGGCCTATGGCGGAACCGACACAGACGGCACCGAGCTCGCAGCCGTCGACATGATCACCGGACCGGGAAACATCTACGTCACCGCAGCCAAGCGGATCTGCCGGTCGCAGGTCGGCATCGACGCGGAGGCCGGTCCGACGGAGATCGCGATCCTTGCCGACCACACCGCGGACCCGGTACACGTCGCCGCCGATCTGATCAGCCAGGCCGAGCACGACGAGATGGCCGCCAGCGTGCTCGTCACCGACAGCGTGCAACTGGCCGACGCCACGGACCGCGCACTTGCTCACCAGCTGGAGACGACGGTGCACCGCGAGCGGGTGACCGCGGCGCTGACGGGCAAGCAGTCGGCGATCGTGCTCGTCGACGACCTCGCCGCCGGTGTGCGCACCGTCAACGCCTATGCCGCCGAGCACCTGGAGATCCAGACAGTCGATGCACGCGACGTGGCAAGCCGAATCCGTTCGGCCGGTGCGATTTTCGTGGGCGCCTATTCACCGGTCAGCCTCGGCGATTACTGCGCAGGATCGAATCACGTGCTGCCCACCGCGGGCTGTGCGCGCCACTCCAGCGGACTGTCGGTGCAGACCTTCCTGAAGGGCATCCACGTCGTCGACTACGACGAGGCAGCGCTGAAAGACGTGTCTGGATACGTGATCACGCTGTCGCAGGCCGAGAACCTGCCCGCCCACGGCGAGGCGGTCAGGCGGAGGTTTGAAAGGTGACGGTTGGCAAGAAGGTGACGCTGGCCGATCTGCCGCTGCGTCAGAACCTGCGTGGCAAATCACCATATGGTGCACCGCAATTGGACGTTCCGGTGCGGCTCAACACCAACGAGAACCCGCATCCCCCCACAAAGGCTCTCGTGGACGACGTGACCCGCTCGGTCCAAGCGGTGGCTGGTGACCTGCACCGCTATCCCGACCGCGACGCGGTCGCATTGCGCACGGATCTGGCCGCATACATGACCGGGCAGACCGGCACCGACTTGTCTGTCGAAAACCTCTGGGCCGCCAACGGTTCCAACGAGATTCTGCAGCAGCTGTTGCAGACATTCGGCGGTCCGGGCCGCAGCGCAATCGGCTTCGTGCCGTCCTATTCGATGCACCCGATCATCTCCGGCGGCACCCAGACCGAGTGGCTGGTCGCCAATCGCGCCGACGACTTCAGCCTTGACACGGATGTCGCAGCGCACGCGATCAAAGAGAAATCCCCCGACATCGTATTCGTCGCGAGCCCGAACAACCCGTCGGGCCAAAGCGTTCCGCTCGACGAGTTGGGTGGGCTGCTGGATGCGATGACGACCGGGATTCTGATCCTCGACGAGGCCTACGGCGAGTTCTCGTCGCAGCCCAGCGCGGTCAAGCTGATCGACGACTACCCGACCAAACTTGTCGTCAGCCGCACGATGAGCAAGGCGTTCGCGTTCGCCGGTGGTCGGCTCGGGTACTTGATCGCCGCGCCGGCAGTGATCGACGCGATGCTGCTGGTGCGCCTGCCGTATCACCTGTCATCTGTCACCCAAGCGGCCGCGCGCGCCGCGCTGCGCCACGCCGATGACACGCTGGGCAGTGTCGCCAAGCTCATCGCCGAACGCGACCGCGTCACAGAAGCGTTGACCGGCATGGGTTTCCGGGTGATTCCCAGCGACGCCAACTTCGTGTTGTTCGGCGAATTCGCCGATGCACCTGCCACCTGGCAGCGCTATCTCGACGAGGGCATCCTGATCCGCGACGTGGGCATTCCCGGATACCTGCGCGCGACCACCGGCCTGGCCGAGGAAAACGACGCGCTGCTGGCCGCCAGCGCCCGAATAGGAGCACAGTGACCGACAACCGTCGCGCGAGAATCGAGCGCAAGACCAAGGAATCCGACATCGTCGTCGACCTCGACCTCGACGGCACCGGCGTCGTCGACGTCAGCACCGGCGTGCCGTTCTACGACCACATGCTGACTTCGCTGGGCAGCCACGCCAGCTTCGATTTGAGCATCAAGGCGACGGGCGATGTCGACATCGAGGGCCATCACACCATCGAGGACACCGCGATCGTGTTCGGCCAGGCGCTGGCAAAAGCGCTGGGGGACAAGAAGGGCATCCGGCGGTTCGGCGACGCGTGGATCCCGATGGACGAGACGCTTGCCCACGCCGCCGTCGACGTGTCAGGCCGGCCGTACTGCGTGCACACCGGCGAGCCGGAGCACCTGCTGCACACCACAATTGCGGGCTCCGAGGTGCCGTATCACACCGTCGTCAACCGGCACGTGTTCGAGACGATCGCGATGAACGCCCGTATCGCGTTGCATGTGCGCACGCTCTACGGCCGCGACCCACACCACATCACCGAGGCGCAGTACAAGGCTGTCGCCCGTGCGCTGCGCCAGGCGGTCGAGTACGACCCGCGGGTCAGCGGCGTGCCGTCCACCAAAGGCACGCTGTGACAAAGAAAGTCGTCGTCCTAGACTACGGCTCCGGCAACCTGCGCTCGGCCCAGCGCGCGCTGGAGCGAGTCGGCGCGGACGTTGAGGTGACCTCCGACATGGGAGCCGCCGATGCAGCCGACGGCCTTGTCGTGCCCGGTGTCGGCGCATTCGAGGCGTGCATGACCGGTCTGCGAAAGATCAGCGGGGACAAGATCATCGCCGATCGGGTCGCGGCGGGTCGACCGGTGCTCGGTGTGTGCGTCGGTATGCAGATTCTGTTCGCCCGCGGCGTGGAGTTCGGCCTCGAGACCACCGGTTGCGGGCAGTGGCCGGGCGCTGTCATCCGGCTGGATGCGCCGGTGATTCCGCACATGGGCTGGAACGTCGTCGACGCGCCCTCCGACAGCACGCTGTTCAAGGGCATCGACGCCAGCACCCGGTTCTACTTCGTGCACTCCTATGCCGCGCAGCAGTGGGAGGGCACCAAGGACGCGCTGCTGACCTGGGCCACCCATCACGTCCCATTCCTGGCCGCGGTCGAGGACGGACCCTTGTCGGCGACCCAGTTCCATCCGGAAAAAAGTGGCGACGCCGGTGCCGCATTGCTCAGCAATTGGGTCGGAGCATTAAGTTGACCGACGTGCGTTTGATTCTGTTGCCTGCCGTCGACGTTGTGGACGGCAAGGCTGTCCGCCTGGTTCAAGGCCAGGCCGGCAGCGAAACCGACTACGGCTCCGCCCTGGACGCCGCCATGACGTGGCAGCGTGACGGCGCCGAGTGGATCCACCTCGTCGACCTGGACGCCGCATTCGGCCGCGGCTCCAATCGGGAACTATTGGCCGAAGTGGTCGGCAAGCTCGACGTCGCGGTCGAACTGTCGGGCGGCATCCGCGACGACGCATCGCTCACGGCGGCGCTGGCCACCGGCTGCGCACGTGTGAACCTCGGCACCGCGGCGCTGGAGAACCCGCAGTGGTGCGCCAAGGTGGTCGCCGAGCACGGCGAGAAGATTGCGGTCGGTCTCGACGTGAAGATCGTGGACGGCGAGCACCGGCTGCGCGGCCGCGGCTGGGAGACAGACGGTGGCGACTTGTGGGATGTGCTGGAACGCCTTGACCGTGAGGGCTGTTCGCGCTTCGTCGTCACCGACGTGACCAAGGACGGCACCCTGAACGGGCCCAACCTCGAACTGCTCAGCAAGGTCGCCGAGCGCACCGACGCCCCGGTGATCGCCTCCGGCGGGGTATCCAGCCTGGATGACCTTCGCGCCATCGCCACGCTGGTCGATCGCGGCGTCGAAGGCGCCATCGTCGGGAAAGCGTTGTACGCCGGACGATTCACGCTGCCGCAGGCGCTGGCCGCGGTGGCGCAGTAGGACATCGATGGCGCTCGACGAGACCGATCTGGACGCGCTGGTCTCCGAGGCCGCCGCAATCCTGGACACCGCCGCGAAGCCGTTCATCGACGGCCACCGCGCCGATTCGGCGGTGCAGAAGAAGGGCAACGACTTCGCCACCGAGGTCGACCTGGCCATCGAACGCCAGGTTGTCGAGGCGCTCAACGAAAAGACCGGGATCGAGGTGCACGGCGAAGAATTCGGCGGCGCCGACGTCGATTCACCGCTCGTGTGGGTGCTCGACCCGATCGACGGCACTTTCAATTATGCCGCAGGCTCACCGATGGCGGCCATCCTGCTCGGTCTGGTCCGCGACGGTGAGCCGGTCGCGGGGCTGACGTGGGTCCCGTTCACCGGCGAACGGTTTACTGCTGTCGTCGGCAAACCGTTGCGCAGCAACGGTGTCGAGCAACCCCCGTTGCAGACGACGAAATTGGCCGACTCCATCGTCGGCGTCAGCACCTTCAACGTCGACTCGCGGGGACGAGTGCCCGGCCGCTACCGGCTGGCGGTGATCGAAAGCCTGAGCCGCAAGTGCTCCCGAATGAGAATGCACGGCGCAACGGGTATCGATCTCGCGTACGCCGCAGCCGGAATCCTCGGCGGGGCAATCAGTTTCGGTGCCCACGTGTGGGACCATGCGGCGGGCGTCGCGCTGGTGCGGGCGGCCGGCGGCATCGTCACGGACCTGGATGGCAGTGACTGGACCACCAAATCGCGCTCGGCGTTGGTCGCGGCACCCGGCGTGCACGGCGAGCTTCTCGAGCTCCTGAACTCCGTCGGCGATCTGGGGAATTACTGATGGACCCCAAAGATCTTGCAGTGCGCATCATCCCGTGCCTGGACGTCGACGACGGCAGGGTGGTCAAGGGCGTCAACTTCGAAAACCTGCGCGATGCAGGCGATCCGGTTGAACTGGCCGCTCGCTATGACGAGGAGGGCGCCGACGAGCTGACGTTCCTCGACGTCACCGCTTCGTCATCGGGCCGGGCTACCATGCTGGAGGTCGTCAAGCACACCGCAGAGCAAGTGTTCATCCCGCTCACCGTCGGCGGTGGCGTGCGCTCGGTCGCGGATGTCGACGCGCTGCTTCGGGCCGGCGCCGACAAGGTTTCGGTCAACACAGCCGCAATAGCCCGGCCCGATCTGCTTGCAGAGCTGTCCCGTCAATTCGGATCGCAATGCATCGTGCTGTCAGTCGACGCGCGTACGGTCCCCGAGGGCTCCGATCCGACGCCGTCGGGCTGGGAGGTGACCACGCACGGCGGCAGGCGGGGCACCGGGATCGACGCGATCGAATGGGCCACCCGCGGAGCCGAACTCGGCGTGGGGGAGATCCTCCTCAACTCCATGGACTATGACGGCACCAAGGCCGGTTTCGACCTGAAGATGCTGCGGGCCGTGCGCGGCGCGGTGTCGGTGCCGGTGATCGCCAGCGGCGGCGCGGGCGCGGTGGAACATTTCGCACCCGCCGTTGTTGCAGGAGCCGACGCCGTGCTGGCCGCCAGCGTGTTCCACTTCCGGGAGCTGACCATCGGCGAGGTCAAGGCTGCGATGGCGGCAGAAGGGATCGTGGTGAGATGACGCTCGACGCTGGTATCGCGTCGCGGCTGAAGCGCGATGCCAACGGGCTGGTCACCGCGGTCGCGCAGGAGCGCGGCACCGGCCAGGTGCTGATGGTGGCGTGGATGGACGACATCGCGCTGGCGCGCACGCTGGAAACCCGCAAGGCGACCTACTATTCGCGGTCGCGCCAAGAGCATTGGGTCAAGGGTGAGACATCGGGCCACACCCAGTACGTGCACTCGGTGCGGCTGGACTGCGACGGCGACACCGTTCTGCTGGAGGTCGACCAGGTCGGCGCCGCCTGCCACACCGGCGACCACACTTGTTTCGATAACGACCTGCTACTGGGGCCGGAGGAGTAGCGGCGGATCGCCATGACGAACGTTACTTACCGCTCGACATTTGGCGATTTTTTCGAGCGGTAACGAACGTTCGGCTATAGCGATCTGCACTGCACGCCAGCGCGCGACTCGCGACACTAGACGGATGTCTCGCTTCGCCGATCGCGTCGCCGTTGTCACCGGCGCGAGTTCTGGAATTGGTCGCGCCACCGCGCTTCGGCTCGCGCAGGAGGGCGCGGACGTCGCGCTCGTCGCCCTCCCCGGCGCCGATCTGGATGCAGCCGCACAGGAATGTCGCGCCACTGGATCTGCCGCGCTCGCCGTGCCGACCGACGTCGCGGACTCTCGCCAGGTGGCAGGTGCATTCGATCGTGCCGAAACCCTCGGCCCTGTTTCCGCGGTCTTCAGCAATGCCGGCATCTCCATCGTCGGACCCGCAACGACACTTGATGACGACGGCTGGCTGCATCAGCTCCATGTCAACCTCTCCGGGAATTTCTATGTCGTGCGCGAAGCCGCTCGCCGCATGGTTCCGCGGGATTACGGCGCCATCGTCACCACCGGGTCAGAACTCGGGCTCCTCGGCCAGCCGGGTTACGTCGGCTACACGGCGACGAAGGGCGGGGTGCTGGCGATGACGCGGGCCTTCGCCGCGGAGCTGGCCGGACACGGAATCCGCGTGAACAGCATTTCCCCGGGCACCACCGAAACGCCGATGCTGCTTGCCGAATTCGCCGCCGCGCCCGACCCGGCGAGGGAGCGGGCGGAGAACGAGTCGACCATCCCGCTCGGCCGCATCGGACAACCGGGCGACATCGCGGCGGCCGTCGCGTTCCTGTTGTCCGACGAAGCCGCCTACATCACCGGCGCCAACCTCGTCGTCGACGGCGGTCGCACCTCGTGTTTCACGATCGGGACCCTGGGCACTCTGACTCCATGACATTGCCGGTCGCCGTCGGGTCGGGCGGCGCCGAATTGCTCGGCGATCTCGACGTCCCTCCGAAGTCCACTGGACTCGTCGTGTTCGCGCACGGCACGGGCAGTTCCCGCTTCAGCCCCCGCAATCGTTTTGTGGCACAGGTGCTCAGAGACTTCGGTTTCGCCACCCTGCTACTGGACCTGCTCACCGAGAGCGAAGAGCAGACGGATCTACGTACCCGCGAATTTAGGTTCGACGTCGGGCTGCTGGCCGACCGTGTGCTATCGGCGCTCGACCGAATGCGCGAACACGACGCGGTCAGCGGCCTCCCGGTGGGGCTGTTCGGCGCGAGCACCGGCGCTGCCGCGGCGCTGATCGCCGCCGCCGGGGACGAATCGGTGCGTGCCGTCGTATCCCGCGGGGGCAGACCTGATCTCGCGGGCGACGCCCTGCACCACGTCGAGGCACCGACGCTGATGATCGTCGGCGGCCGCGACCCCCGGATTCTCGAGGCCAACCGGAAGGCCAGCGGCGAATTGGCTGCGCCGCACCGCATCACGGTGATTCCGGGCGCTACCCATCTATTCGAAGAGCCGGGCGCGCTCGAAAAAGTTGCCGCGCTTGCCGCGGGCTGGTTCGGCCAGCATCTGGCAGGGTTGGGTCATGGCGATGGTGTCTGAGCGTCTCCGTCGGCGGATCGAGCGCGACTTTCCGGAGCGGGGAAGCGCGTCGTCAGTCATCGAATTGGTCGGCTCGATCGGTGACTCCGAGCGGGTTCAAGCGGCCGTCGTGGTGTGGGGTGCCGGCAATCTCGATCGGGTGCGCGATGCCGTCGAACTGGCTGAACGGGATTGGCGCGATGTCTTAGTGCGGGCTGATCTGGCGGACGGGGACTGGGCCTCGCGGCTGGACGTCGAACTCGGTCCGAGTTAGACGTCGATGCGGGTGGCCTTCGTCCGGGCGACCCACCGGCCCTCGTCATAGCGGACCTCGACGGGATGTGAGAAAGCGGCCGAGACGTTTTCGGTCGTCACGGTGTCACGCGCAGGCCCGGCAGCGACCGTGCGGCCCTCAGCGATCAGCAGCGCATGCGTCGTCGTGGTCGGCAGCTCTTCGAGGTGATGGGTGACCAGGATCGAGGCCACCTCGGGATGCGTTTCGTCGAGCGTGTCAATGGTTTCCAGCAGCTGTTCGCGCGCGGCCACGTCCAGCCCCGTGGTGGGTTCGTCGAGCAGCAACAGCCGCGGATCCGAAATCAGTGCGCGCGCAATGAGAGTGCGGCCGCGCTCGCCGTGCGACAGCGTTGGCCAAACGTCGTCCGCCCTGCGGGACAGCCCGACCGTTGAGATCATGTCGTCCGCGCGGCGCAGTTCATCCGTGCTCGGCGTCCAGCGGTTCGGGATGTCGATCGTCGCGGTGATGCCTGTTAGCACCACCTCGCGCACGGTCAACGGGTATTGCAGGCGGTGCCGCGGATTCACATGCCCGATCGCAAGGCGCAGCTGAGCCAGGTCAACACGACCCATCTGCGCACCGAGGATGCGCACCGTTCCCGACGTGGGGAACGTGACTGCCGCGCAGAAGCCGAGCAGCGTGCTCTTGCCCGCCCCGTTGGGCCCGAGCAGAGCCCAGTGCTCGCCCTCCTGCACGGTCAGCGAGATGCCGTCGATGATCTGCTTGCCGTCGCGGCGAAACGTCACATCGGCGAGTTCCAGAACCGGCGTCACGCCGATTGTCGCTGGCGCAATGTCTCCAGCGCCTTGTCGGCGTGGGTGTCCATGCTGAACTCGCTGGAGATCACGTCGAGCACGGTGCGGTCGGTGTCGATCACGAACGTGGTCCGCTTGACCGGCATGAGCTTGCCGAGCAGGCCCCGCTTGACGCCGAATTGCGTCGCCACTGTGCCTTCGGTATCGGACAGCAGCGGATAGTCGAACTTCTGCTGGTCGGCGAACTTGGCCTGCTTCTCCACCGCATCGGCGCTGATGCCGACGCGGCTGGCGCCGACGGCGGCGAACTCCGAAGCCAGGTCGCGGAAATGGCAGGCCTCCTTGGTGCAGCCCGGCGTCATCGCCGCGGGGTAGAAGAACAGCACGATGGGACCGTTGGCGAGCAGCTCTGTGAGGCTTCGCACAGTGCCCGTTTGGTCCGGCAGTTCGAACTCGGATACCTGGTCACCACGTTTCATGGATGTCACGCTACGCCGGTCGATTTGGACTGGTCTGGGAGGATTGTTCCGTGCAAACGACCGCCAACCTCGCGATAACCACCTCGCGTGAGGACTTCCGGGCGCTGGCCGCCGAGCACCGGGTGGTGCCGGTGACCCGCAAGGTGCTCGCTGACAGTGAGACCCCGCTGTCGGCGTACCGCAAGCTGGCCGCCAACCGGCCCGGGACGTTCTTGCTGGAGTCGGCCGAGAACGGCCGCTCGTGGTCGCGGTGGTCGTTCATCGGTGCCGGGGCCCCGTCCGCATTGACGGTGCGCGACGGCGAGGCCGGTTGGCTGGGCACCACGCCGCAGGACGCACCACGCGGCGGTGACCCGCTGCAGGCGCTGCGCGCGACGCTGGAGCTGCTGAAGACCGAGCCGCTGCCGGGCCTGCCGCCGCTGTCCAGCGGTTTGGTCGGGTTTTTCGCCTACGACATGGTCCGCAGGCTGGAGCGGCTGCCGTCGCTCGCGGTCGACGACCTCGGCCTGCCGGACATGCTGTTGTTGCTGGCCACCGACATCGCCGCCGTCGACCACCACGAAGGCACCATCACGCTGATCGCGAACGCCGTGAACTGGAACGGCACCGAGGAGCGCGTCGACTGGGCCTACGACGACGCCGTCAAGCGGCTCGACGTGATGACCGCGGCATTGTCCGAACATCTGCCGTCGACGGTGGCGACGTTCAGCAGGCCGCAGCCGTTGCACCGCTCCCAGCGCACGGTCGACGAGTACACGCGCATCGTCGAGAAGCTCGTCGGCGACATCGAGGCCGGCGAGGCGTTCCAGGTGGTGCCGTCGCAGCGGTTCGAGATGGACACCGACGCCGATCCACTCGACGTATACCGGATGCTGCGGGTGTCCAACCCGAGCCCGTACATGTACCTGCTGAACGTGCCCGATGCCACTGGGGGACTTGACTTTTCGATCGTCGGCTCCAGCCCTGAGGCGTTGGTGACGGTCAAGGACGGTCGGGCGTCGACGCATCCGATCGCCGGCACGCGTTGGCGCGGGCAGACCGAAGAAGAGGACGTGCTGCTCGAAAAGGAGCTGCTGCACGACGACAAGGAACGTGCCGAGCATCTGATGCTGGTCGACCTCGGGCGCAACGACCTGGGTCGGGTATGCCGGCCCGGCACCGTACGCGTCGAGGACTACAGCCACATCGAGCGGTACAGCCACGTCATGCACATCGTGTCGACGGTGCACGGCGAGCTCGCCGACGACAAGACTGCGCTGGACGCCGTCACCGCATGCTTCCCGGCCGGGACGCTGTCGGGTGCGCCGAAGGTGCGGGCGATGGAGCTGATCGAGGAGGTCGAGAAGACCCGCCGCGGCCTGTACGGCGGCGTGCTGGGTTACCTGGACTTCGCTGGCAACGCCGACTTCGCGATCGCGATCCGCACCGCCCTGATGCGCAACGGCACCGCATATGTGCAGGCCGGCGGGGGAGTCGTGGCCGACTCCAACGGCCCGTACGAGTACACCGAGGCGGCGAACAAGGCCAAAGCGGTGCTGAACGCGATCGCCGCAGCGGAAACACTGACCGAACCGTGATCCGGATTTCCCAGCTACTGCTCGTGCTGTCCGCCGGGGCGCTGTGGGTGGCGTCGCGGATGGTGTGGGTCGAGGTGCAGTCGTTCGACGGGCTGGGTCAGCCCAAGGCGACGGCGTTGAACGGGGCGTCGTGGTCGACGGCGCTGGTTCCGCTGGCGGTGCTCTTGGTGGCCGCCGCGTTGGCGGCGCTGGCGGTTCGCGGCTGGCCGCTGCGGTTGCTCGCGGTACTCGTCGCCGCGGCGAGCGCGGGGATGGCCTACCTGGCCATCAGCCTGTGGGTGATCCGCGATGTCGCAGTGCGGGCCGCGCATCTGGGCGACGTACCGCTGACGAACCTCGTCGGCACGCAGCGGCACTATGGCGGCGCGATCGTCACGTTGGTGGCAGCGGTGGTGACGCTTGTCGGTGCCGTCTTGCTCGTGCGTTCGGCGGCCAGGGCCACGCCGGAGCCGACCCGCTATGAGCGTCGTCCCGCGCCCTCGCCGCAGGAGGCCGCCGCACCGTCGGAGCGGGCGATCTGGGACGCCCTCGACGAGGGGCGTGACCCGACCGATCCGGACAACAAGGGTCGGTGATCGATCGTGCTGTGGTGGCGGTTACCCTTCGTTGAAGATCAAACGTGCTTTCAGGAAGGACCGCGGCGGGTATGAGTTCGGCGACTGTGCTCGACTCCATCATCGAGGGAGTTCGCGCCGACGTTGCAGCTCGTGAGGCCGTCGTTCCCCTCGCCGAGATCAAAGAGATGGCCAAGACCGCACCGCCGCCGCTCGACGTGCTGGCCGCGCTGCGGGAACCGGGCATCGGCGTGATCGCGGAGGTGAAGCGGGCGAGCCCGTCGCGCGGTGAGCTGGCATCGATTTCCGATCCGGCCAAGCTGGCCCGCGCCTACGAGGACGGTGGGGCGCGCGTCATCAGCGTGCTGACCGAGCAGCGCCGGTTCAACGGTTCGCTCGAGGACCTCGACGCGGTCCGCGCGGCCGTGTCAATCCCGGTGTTGCGCAAGGACTTTATTGTCCGGCCGTATCAGATCCACGAGGCTCGCGCGCACGGCGCCGACATGCTGCTGCTGATCGTCGCTGCGCTGGAGCAGTCGGTACTGGAACCGATGCTGGACCGCACTGAGTCGCTGGGGATGACTGCGCTCGTCGAGGTGCACACCGAGGAGGAGGCCGACCGCGCGTTGCAGGCGGGCGCGAAGGTCATCGGCGTCAATGCACGCGACCTCAAGACGCTTGACGTCGATCGTGATTGCTTCGCACGCATCGCGCCGGGGCTGCCGAGCAATGTCATTCGGATCGCGGAGTCCGGGATCCGTGGCACCGCTGATCTGCTCGCGTACGCCGGCGCGGGTGCCGACGCGGTGCTTGTCGGTGAGGGGCTGGTCACCAGTGGCGATCCCCGCAGCGCCGTTGCCGATTTGGTTACCGCAGGCACGCATCCGTCGTGCCCGAAACCCGCGCGCTGACAAGTGGCGGATCTCGCCGGACCGGAGCTGCCGCGTTCCAGCGCGGCGGTGGCCGAACCCAGCGTCCACGATCCCGATGCGCGTGGCCATTTCGGTGTCTACGGTGGACGGTTCGTTCCAGAGGCGCTGATGGCGGTCATCGAGGAGGTCACCGCCGCCTATGAAAAGGCTCGCGGCGACCAAGCTTTCCTCGACGAGCTGGATCGGTTGCAGCGGCACTACAGTGGGCGACCGTCGCCGTTGTATGAGGCTGAACGGCTCAGCGACCACGCGGGTGGCGCACGACTCTTCCTGAAGCGAGAAGACCTCAACCACACCGGATCTCACAAGATCAACAACGTGCTCGGGCAGGCGTTGCTTGCGCGCCAGATGGGCAAGACACGGGTGATCGCTGAAACCGGTGCAGGGCAGCATGGGGTGGCGACCGCGACGGCGTGCGCGCTGCTGGGCCTCGAGTGAGTCGTCTACATGGGCGCGATCGACACCGCGCGGCAGGCGCTGAACGTCGCGCGGATGCGACTGTTGGGTGCGACGGTGGTGTCGGTCGAGGCCGGCTCGAAGACCTTGAAGGACGCGATCAACGAGGCGTTCCGTGACTGGGTCACCAACGCGGACAACACGTACTACTGCTTCGGCACCGCGGCGGGCCCGCACCCGTTCCCGACGATGGTGCGCGACTTTCAGCGAGTGATCGGGCTGGAAGCGCGGGTGCAGATCGTCGAGCAGGCGGGCCGGTTGCCCGATGCGGTGACGGCGTGCGTGGGCGGCGGATCGAACGCGATCGGCATCTTCCACGCGTTCATCGACGATCCGGGTGTCCGGCTCGTCGGCTACGAGGCGGCGGGTGACGGTGTCGAAACCGGGCGTCACGCAGCGACGTTCACTGGTGGTTCGCCGGGCGCATTTCAGGGCTCGTTCTCATATCTGCTGCAGGACGAGGACGGGCAGACGATCGAATCGCATTCGATCTCAGCGGGTTTGGATTACCCAGGGGTCGGGCCGGAGCATGCGTTCCTGAAGGACACCGGTCGTGCGGAGTACCGGCCCATCACTGACACCGAGGCGATGGACGCCTTCTCGCTGTTGTGCAAGACCGAAGGCATCATCCCCGCGATCGAGTCGGCGCACGCGATCGCGGGCGCGTTGAAGCTAGGTGTTGAGTTGGGTCGCGGGTCGATCATCCTGGTGAACATGTCGGGCCGCGGCGACAAGGATGTCGAGACGGCCGCCAAGTGGTTTGGCCTGTTGGATGGTGCGTCATGAGCCGGCTTGCGTCGTTGTTTGAAGACTGCGGCGCGGAGGGCCGGTCGGCGTTGATCGGCTACTTGCCAACCGGGTTTCCGGATGTGCCGACGTCGATTTCGGCGATGACGGCGCTGGTCGAATCCGGTTGCGACATCATCGAAGTCGGTATTGCCTACTCCGATCCGGGGATGGACGGCCCCGTCATCGCGGCGGCGACGGAGGCAGCGTTGCGCGGCGGCGTGCGGGTGCGCGACGCGCTGGCGGCGGTCGAGGCGATCAGCAAGGCCGGCGGACGGGCCGTCGTGATGACTTACTGGAATCCGGTGTTGCGTTGGGGCGTCGATGCGTTCGCGCGTGACTTGGCATCTGCGGGTGGGCTCGGGATGATCACGCCTGACTTGATTCCGGACGAGGCCGATGAATGGTTGGCCGCGTCGGAGACCCACAATCTGGACCGGATCTTCTTGGTGGCACCGTCGTCGACGCCGGAGCGGCTGGCGGCGACGGTCAAGGCGTCACGCGGATTCGTTTACGCCGCTTCGACAATGGGGGTGACGGGCGCGCGTGACGCCGTGTCGGTGGCGGCGCCGGAACTGGTGCGCCGGGTGAAGGCGGTGTCCGACATTCCGGTTGGTGTCGGCTTGGGCGTGCGATCCCGCGAGCAGGCGGCGGAGATCGGCGCCTATGCGGACGGGGTCATCGTGGGGTCGGCGTTGGTGTCGGCGTTGAAGGACGGAATTCCGGCGGTGCGGTCGTTGACCGAGGAACTCGCCGGCGGTGTGCGGCAGAGGATTACTGCGTGACGACGACTTACCTGGCCTATATACCGAGCCCGCCGCAGGGCGTTTGGCACCTCAGTTTTATACCGATCCGGGCGTATGCCTTGTTCATCGTCGCGGGCATCGTGGTGGCGCTGATGCTCGGCGACCGGCGCTGGGTTGCGCGTGGCGGCCAAGCCGGGGTCATCTACGACATTGCGTTATTGGCCGTCCCGTTCGGTCTGATCGGTGGACGGCTCTATCACGTCATCACGGACTGGCGGACGTACTTCGGTGACGATGGAGCGGGACTGCTGGGCGCATTCCGGATCTGGGATGGCGGCCTCGGGATCTGGGGCGCTGTCGCGCTCGGCGGTGTCGGTGCGTGGATCGGATGCCGCTATAAGGGCATTCCGCTGCCCGCGTTCGGCGACGCGATCGCGCCGGGAATCATTCTGGCCCAAGCCATCGGCCGGGTGGGCAACTATTTCAATCAGGAGCTGTACGGGCGACCGACAACGTTGCCCTGGGGGCTCGAGATCTATGAGCGCGTCAATGCCAATGGTGCGCCGGACAATTTGAATGGTGTGTCGACGGGCGAGTTGCTGAACATTTACCACCCGACGTTCTTGTACGAACTGCTGTGGAATGTCTTGATTTTCGCGGCGCTGATCTATATCGACCGGCGATTCAAGATCGGCCACGGTCGATTGTTCGCGATGTATGTGGCCGGCTATTGCTTTGGGCGGTTCTGGATCGAGTTGATGCGAAGTGACTATGCCTCACAGCCATTCGACGGAATTCGGGTCAACTCGTTGACGTCGACGTTCGTATTCATTGGCGCCGTGGTGTACATCATGGTCGCACCGAAGGGCCGAGAAGATCCCGCCTCGCTTGCCGGCAAGCCGGAGGAAGACGAAGACACGGTCGAGACGTTCGCCAAAGAGTTGACGGCGGTGGCCGCCACGACTGGGGTCGTCGCCGCTGCCAAGGCCGCCGGTGACGCGGAAGATGAAGACGCCAAAGACGCAGTTGAGGACGAGAAGCCCGAGGAGCCCGACGAACCAGCGGTTAAAGACGCGGAAGCATTCATGACGGACGTGCCGGCCGAATCCGTTGAGGAAGCTGAGGAATTCGCCGCCGAAGGTGAGGCAGAACCTGAAGCAGGATTAGGAGAAGTAGAGGGCGAAGAAGCGGTCGAGGCACTGGCGGCTGCGCCGGAGGCTCATGAGGCGGCGGTGGAAGCCGCCGAAGAGGCCGAGGCCGTCGCCGACGAGGTGGCCGCGGAAGATGAGGCCGAAGAGCCAGAGGCAGAAGCCGAAGAGCCAGAAGCAGAGACCGAGGACACAACCGACGTACAGCCGGAAGCGGAATCGGCCGAACAGCCAGAGGCCGAAACCGCCGAGCCTGAGGCAGGCTTGGGTGCGGTCGAAGGCGAAGAAGCGGTCGAGGCACTCGAGGCCGCCCCAGATGTTCATGACGCGGCGGTAGAGGCCGCTGACGAGGCCGAGGCTGTCGCCGATGAGGTGGCTGCCGAGGAAGAGCCGTCATCGGAAGCAGCGGCTGAAGCAGGAGCACTTGCCGAGGATGTCGCCGAAGCGCCTTCGGAGGACATTGCGGAGGCCGAGGAATTCGCGGAGGCGGGTGAAGAGGCCGAGCAAGCGGAAGCCGCTGCGGAGTCAGAAGAATCCGAGCCCGACGAGCCGGAAACCGAGGACGCCGAAGCAGCGGTCGAAGAGGCGGAAGCAGAACCGTCCGTAGAAGAGGCCGCCGAGGAAGCCGAAGCGGTGGTCGAGGAAGCCGATTCCGCTGCGGAAGACGAACCGACCACTGGGGTTTTGGAGGCCAAGACAGAACCGGAGCAGACGCCCGAACCGGCCGCGCCCACTGAGGAAACCGGTGGTCGTCTACGCCGCTGGCTCCGCCGCGACCGCTAATCGGAGCCATCCCCAAACTCGAATTCTCCACATGCTGGCCTGAAGTGTCTGTGTCGATTCCACCGAGTGCACAAGCGCTTACGGCAAGCGAAATCAGTTTCGCCGCAACCCACTGCTACGGCGAGGCGACGGCGAATAAGTGCCAGTCGCCGGGCACGCCCTTGAGTTCGTGAGTGCCTCGCTCTTCGAATTCGAGTCCTGACCCGATCACCAGGTCGCGCAGCGTGCTGGACACGAGCACCTCGTTCGGCCCTGCCATTGCGCTCACGCGCGCGCCGATGTGCACGCCGATACCACCGATGTCGTCGCCGCGGACCTCGCACTCGCCGGTGTGCAACCCCGCACGCACCTCAATGCCGATGGATTGCACCGCCTCGCGAATCGCCATGGCGCAGCGGATCGCTCGCTGAGGGCCGTCGAACGTCGCGAGGAAGCCGTCGCCCAACGTGTTCACCTCCCGGCCTCGAAACCGAGACAGCTGCGCACGGACGACGGCGTCGTGCGCATCAAGCAACGCATGCCAGTCACGGTCACCGATCTCCGCCGCCTTGCGTGTCGAGTCCACGATGTCGGTGAACAGCACCGTGGCGAGCACCCGATCATCGGCCACTTCAGCCTGGTGGCCGGTGAGGAACTTGGCGATCTCCTGAAAAGACGCGCGCCACGGTTCCACGATGTGCCAGGCGTTGCGCCCTGGCAGCTCGACGTATTTCGCGTCCGGTATGTGGTCGGCGATGTACTTGCCCGATGCACATTGGAAAAATCGGTCGTCGGCGTGCTGGACGACAAGGGTCGGCACACGAATCGTTGGCAGCACCGCCCGCACGTCCACTTCGGCCACCAGCGGCAGCATGAGAGCAACGGTTCCTGGGCTCGCCCCAAGGCGCTCCAATCGAGCCCATGTCGCCCGGATCTCCTCGTTCCACGGCATGTCCGGATTGACCACATGTTGGAATGCGCCCGACCCCCACATGGCGACTATGGCAGCGTTGGCTCCCTCGCGATCGAGTCCATCGGTGCTTTGAGCCACCGGATCATCCGCGTAGCCCTCGAGCACAACCAGCGCGGTGGTGCGGGATGGATGTGTGGCCGCGAACAGCGCCCCTGTCGCGATGGCGCCGCCGACCGCGAGGAGGACCGCTTCGCGACTCCCGAGGTCGTCGAGCACCGCGGTGATGCTGTCGGCCCATTGCTCCAAGGTCGGCAGCGCGCCCGGCGTGATGGGATCGGACGCTCCCGTGCCCGGCTGGTCGAAGAGGATCAGTCGACCGAGCGACATCATCGCCTCGACCCACCCTTGAACGGACGGTAGCTCCGGAGCGACCTCACAGTTTGTGAACCAGTTAGAGACGAACACGAGGTCGCGAGGGCCTTCACGCGACGCGCGATAGGCGACGCGCAAGTCCCCATTCAGCGCATATCGCGTCTCCGAGAACACGGCGGCAGTGTAAGCCGAGGAGCGGGTCCAAGTTCCGGTGTCAGACAAGCGCGCCAGTATCAGCCGCCCTTCGCGCCTATCCGCTTGCAGGCACATGTAGGCGACGACCGACCAGGCGCCGACACACAGCACGAACCACAGCGGCGGTGGCACCGACGCCGTCGCCTCGGCCAGACGCGCGCGGCGACCTTCGCGACGCTGCGCCTGCTGGTCGAACCACTGCGCGTAGGCCGCCTCCTGCTTGGCGCTCGTCGGCTCAATGCCCTCGAAGTCCCGACCCATCGTCTCGACCCAGGCAAGTACCACCTCCGAGGACTTCCCTGCTCTCATCGCAGGCCACTCATCGAAGATGACGGCGCGCGAATAGCAGATAAGTCCCCCGTGCAGAGCCCGGCCCGAATGCCCCTCCAACACGTCGGCGACATCGTGAAGCTCGGTGACCGCCACGCCTTCGACGCTCGCGCCGTCGCGGGCGTGTTGGTAACTCTGCAGCGAGAAGAAGATGACGAACGCGAGCAACACCGCGGTCATCGTGCCGACCACGGACAAAGTGGTGGCCGCGCGCGGCGGATCGGCGAACCAGCCCTGCTCAGGTATCCGACTTCGCACGAAGAGCCTGCTGACTATCGCCGCGGACACGATCACGATGAGGATCAGAAGCGCGATCCAGGTCAGCACCGCCGTACTGTAGCTGTGCGCGACGTCGACCGGCGTGGGTTTGTAACGTTCGACGGTGACGCGTGCAGAAGGCCGGACGGTGGTCCTCCTTCACAGGCTCGGCGGTGACCGCCTGATGCGCAACAGTTCGCCGTGTGGGGCCAAGCGCGTGCAGACGACCACGGGATGGTCGTGGGCCGTGCTGGCGCTGGCGGGGCAATCCAGATATGCCACAGCGTGACTTGCAGGGTCACCCGGTCGAAATTCCACGTATTCTCCACACCTCTGAGCTGCGGTTATATCCGCACGCGATACTGGGATTGAAGTAGGAGTAAAAGTGTTCTTCGCGTATTCGGTGACAGCACGTGCTGCAGACGTTCAAGAGCGGTCGCTACACCGCCAGTAGAGCTTCTACCGCCGACGGCTTCTTGTAAAACACGTCGAGTTCCACGATCAACCCGTCGCGCACCGTGAACACCTCAGCCATGCTCATCTCGACACTCTCGCCGGACGCGCGTGCCGTGAACCTCAGGCGATAGTGGAGCACGACTTTGTCGCCGTCGGCGAGAAACTGCATCTGTGGGCTCGGCGTGAGCTCAAGCGCATCGGAGATCTTGGTGATTAGCTCGAGAAAGCCTGCTGGGCCACAGTAATCGCCGCTATATGGCACGTCTCCGGCTGCATGAACAACAAACTCGTCGTGCAACAGGCTCAGTGCGTCGTCGAGCCTCTGATCGCCGAACGCGTCGACGAACTTCACGACGATCGCGCGGCAATCCTCGGTCTGGGTCGTCATCGGACCTCCCACCCTCGCGGATATCGCGGGCGAAGTCTACGCAGAGCCGAACAGGTCATCCGACGATTCGGTTCAGCTGGTACGGTTGAAGACCTTTGATACGGCGTGGGTGGCTGGCCGTCGCAAGATCAACGGTTACCAAACTGTGGGCGCCTGAAGGTTTGGGTTTATTGCGCCGAAAGTGGCTGTTCCGGTATCGCATTAGCCACCGCAGATGCCTGCTCCGTAGCTGCCGCAGATGCCTGACCCGGCACCGCTTTAGCTGCCGCAAGCGCCAACTGCCTGCGCTTAACCCACAGCCAAACCGCTATACCTATCGCACCGACAGCAAAAAGCACCGCACCCACCACGATGGACCAACTCCGACTCATGCTCTGCCTCGCAATGTTGGGTTGTGGTTCGCAAACGCCCTGACCGCTGATACTGGCCGGCCAAGTGGGCTTTTGACCCCCCGGTCAATTTGGGGTACCCGCCTCTCTGACGGCTGAAAACATCTTTCGAGTGGCCGACCCATATAAAGGACATCAACACAGAGCGTGCGTGCTGTGCGGCCGGTGTGGTGCTGGCGTTTTCGACAGACATGACGCCGCCGCCCAGCTGCTTAACGAAAAATCACAGCAAACATATCGCCGCCATCGGACCTCGTCCTTGTCGTAGCCGCGTCCGAGGCGCGGCTCAGAGAAAGCCATGTTGCGGACCTGCTCTGGAGTAAGCCAACCGCGCGTTGTCTTGTGTCGCTGGTTTGCGCGGGGGTCGCCCGGCGGCGCGCGGCTCGGCTAGCCGACGTTCCAGCTCCGCGATGCGCTTCTCCACACGGGTGGAAATTGTGGACACCCCATCCAGGTAGCCGGCTGCATTTCCCGACGCGGTGCAAGCCAACTGCGCCCTTCAGCGCATCGGCCTGTACGCCCAACGCCTAACCGAACCGTGGCCTAAAGATGCGGCGCCGCAAGCACACTCGCGAATACAACCGGCTCTAGGTGGCAGGGACGGCCCGCGTGACGTGGTAGTGGCGATCGTCGGGCTGAGCGAGCATAGCGGTCATGGTCTTTCGGTCGTAGGGCCACAGATCGACGTTGCCTTCGTCGGTCAGGTACCAGGAGTTGCAACCGGTGTTCCAGACCGTAGGGCCGAGTGCTGCGGCGACGTCGTCGTTGAACTTCGTCGTGGCTTCCTCGGTGACCTCCACGGTGTCGATCTCACCGTCACGAAATCGCCGCAGCCACTGGGTGATAAAGCGGGCGGTCAATTCCGCGGAGTACTGCAGCGAGATGGAGCCCGTCGGCGAGTTGGGCCCCAACACCGTGAAGAAATTGGGGAACCCCGGAATGGCGGACATGCGGTATGCGCGTGGCCCCTTGGCCCAGGCGTCGTCGATCGACACACCATCGCGGCCGCGTAGATTCATCGGTCGCATGTAGTTGTGCGCCTGAAATCCCGTGGCGAACACCAACACATCGACATCGATCTCGCGACCGTCGGCTGTGCGGATGCCGCGCGGCGTGATTCGTTCGATCGCGTCGGTCACCAGCTCGGCATTGCGTGCTCGAAGCGCCCGGTAGTAAGAGGCCGAGACAACCTGACGCTTGCACAACGGCTGATAGTCAGGAGTTAGCCGACTGCGCAACTCGCGATCCCGGACCTGGGTACGCAAAGACCACCGCGCGAAGTCCTGCACCAGCCTTCGACGCCAACTCGGCCGGGTCGTCACGTCGGCGAGGATGCCCGACGCCCACAGCAGCACTCCATACATCCACCGGTGCACACCCGGCAGCCTTCGTAGTGCCGCACCGAGAATTGCCGGTTGGGGCAGTCCCATCGGCGCCCACATCACCCATTGCGGTGTCCGCACGAAGTGGGTGATGTGTTTCGCCCCGCGTTGGAGCGCCGAAACGACCTGCACACCCGTTGAACCCGTGCCGATGACGGCGATCTTCCGGCCACTGGTCACGACGTCGTCATCCCAGCGCGCGGTGTGCACCACATCGCCACGGAACGTGTCCAGCCCGGGAATGTCCGGAGTAAACGGATGATGCAGCACACCGGTCGCGGCGATCACGAAGTCCGCCTTTAGCTCGCCGCCGTCGGAAGTCCTTATCTGCCAGCCGGATCCGGTGAACACCGCGGAGACGACCTCCGCGTTCAGCCGAAGGTGGTCATCCAGGCCGAAACGTTCTACGACGTCGCGCAGGTATCGCTGTATTTCCTCACCCGATGCGAACAACGATGTCCAGTCCGGTTTCGGTGCGAACGAGAACTGGTAGAGCTGCGACGGCACATCGCATGTCAGGCCGGGGTACCGGTTCCAATGCCAGACGCCACCGACGTCGGCGCCCTTTTCCAGGATGGTGAAGTCGTGAAATCCCTCCCGCTGCAGGGTCACTGCGGTCGCGATGCCCGCAATCCCCGCACCGATGATGACGATCCTCGGCTGGCGACCCGTCATGACTGTGCCTCCGGTGCTTGCCCCCGGATCGTCTGCTCGTACTCCTCGCGCACGTCGTGTTCGATCGAGGTCAATGCCCGTCGGTCACCGATCAGCTTGCGGCCCAAGCGCATTAGGCGTTCCGGGACCGCTGCGTTGACCAGATCCCAACCCGCCAGGTACCGCGGGACGGTGATCTCGGCCCGCCGGCTGTCGACACTGCCGACGATCGCCCGTGCGACGTCTTCCGGATCGACGGTCGGCATGCCATGGCCGAGCGGCACGCCGGACGCCAGCCGGGTACGCACTGCGCTCGGCAACACCGCGGACACGCTCACCCCTGTATCCCGGTACTCCTCCCGCACCGCCGCGGATAGGCCCACCGCGGCGAACTTACTCGCGTTGTAGACCGCCATGCCCGGAACGACCAGCTTGCCGGCCATGGATGCGACGTTGACGACGTGACCGCTGCCGCGTTCGATCATGTGCGGCATGACCAGCCGCATGCCGTGAATGAGCCCCCACACGTTGACGTCGACCGTCGTCCTGCTCGTGGCGTCGTCCTCGGACAGAAAGTCTCCCAACGGCATCACGCCGGCGTTGTTCACCAGGACGTCGATGCGGCCGAACCGGGCCAGCACTGCGGCGGTGAATTCTGCGAAAGACTCGCGCGACGTCACGTCCAGCGGGTAATTGCCGCCATCCAGATCACCGACACCTACCGTCGCGCCCTTGGCCGCGAAGAGCTCCGCCGTGGCCCTTCCGATGCCGCGAGCACCACCGGTGACAGCGACGACGGCGCCGTCGAGCTCGATCTTGGGGTAGGACATCACGGCCTCCTATCGATTTCGAATACTGACGGTATCTGGAGACTATAGGTATGTCAATGGGCTAGAATCGCAGCATGGCCAGGAAGTCCCGAGCAGAAACACAGGCCGAGACGAGGGCTCAGCTGGTCAAGACCGCCAGGCAGTTGTTCTTCGAGGACGGCTACCACCCGACGTCACTCGAGAAGGTCGCCGACGCGGCCGGCTACTCCAAAGGCGCGGTCTACTCGAACTTCCGCAACAAGGACGAACTGTGCACCGCGGTGCTCGACGAGGTCCGGGCCGAGCGCCTCGGGGAGGTCGTCGAGATCTTCGGTAAGCCGGACACGCCCTCCCGCATCGACGCGATACGGGACTGGGCCGAACGCGTGATCGGCGATCCAGGCTGGACGACGTTGGAGGTCGAGTTCGCCGCGCACGCGCGGCCCAACGAGCAACTGCGAACCGAATTGGCAGGTCGCCTGGATGGCATCCTCCAAATGCTCACCGCCGCAACAGAATCCGCCGATACTGCCGACCTCAAGATGCCGGCTCGCGAAGCCTCGACAATCCTGCTCGCCCTCGGCGTCGGACTCGGGCTGCTCCGCTCGATCGATCCCGCGATACCCGTCAGCGGGCTCGTCGACACACTGCGCCTGCTATCCGGACAGTCCCTGTAACCCGCAATATTTGGTGGCTTTCCTTACTTACGACAGGGCGGATGGCTCTGGCATGCTGGGTGCCATGACCGAGCCGCAGTTCAGTGGCAGCGAAAGCGGAAACCCCTACCCGCCGCCCCCGCAGCAGCCGGGTTATCCGCCGCCGGCTGGCCAATATCCGCCGCCGCCAGGGCAGTACCCGCCGCCCCCAGGGCCCTATCCGCCGGCGTACGTGGATCCGGCCGCACCCTACGGCCGTCATCCGCTGACCGGCGAGCCGCTGTCGGACAAATCCAAGTTGGTTGCCGGCCTGCTGCAGCTGATTGGATTGTTCGGTCTGGTCGGCATCGGCCGCATTTACCTCGGCTACACCAGCTTGGGCGTCGTGCAGCTTGTCGTGGGGCTGATCACCTGCGGCATCGGCGCGGTCGTCTGGGGCATCGTCGACGCGGTTCTGCTCTTCACGGACAAGGTCCGCGACCCCGAGGGGCGTCCACTGCGTGATGGCACCTAGCGCCACCACTCGGCGATCCCTCTACGGTGCACTCGGCACCGGGGCCGTACTCGTCGGTGGGCTGGCCTACGTCGGGCTCGGCGACCCGCACAGCCCGGGCTTCGTCTTCCCTGTCTGCCCATTCAAGGCGCTGACGGGCTGGAACTGCCCCGCCTGTGGCGGCTTGAGGATGACCCACGACGTGCTGCACGGTGACCTCGGCGCCGCCGTCGTCGACAACGTCTTTCTTCTTGTGGGCCTGCCCCTGCTGGCGGCCTGGCTTCTGGTGCGCTGGCGCCGCGGGCAGTCGTTGATGCCGATGCCGGCGATCGTCGTCATCGCCATGGCCGCCATCACTTGGACGGTGGTACGAAACCTGCCCGGGTTCCCGCTGGTCCCGACGCTTCTTACCGGGTAGTTCCGCAGCTGCGCTGATACAATCGACAACCGGGCCGGTGCAGTCCCGGACCAAGATTTTTCCGGACTGCGGAGGTACCGCCAATGCTGTTTTCGGCATTGCCCGACCGCCAGGGCTTGTACGACCCAGAGAACGAGTCGGATTCCTGTGGCGTCGCCATGGTCACCGACATCCAGGGTCGACGCTCGCACGCCATCGTCGCCGACGGGCTTATTGCGCTGGAGCACCTCGAACACCGCGGTGCCGCGGGCGCGGAGCCCAACAGCGGTGACGGTGCCGGCATCCTGATCCAGCTGCCCGTCGAACTTCTCAAGGAGGTCGTCGACTTCGAGCTTCCGGCGCCCGCCGACGACGGGTGCAACACCTTCGCCGCCGGTATCTGCTTCATGCCGCAAGACCCGGACGACCGCGCGAAGGCTCGCGAACATGTCGAGGCCATCGCGAAAGAGGAGGGGCTGCACGTCCTCGGTTGGCGTGAGGTGCCCGTCGACCCACACGGCGCCGAAGTCGGCGTCACGGCGCTGAGTTGCATGCCCTACATGACGCAGCTGTTCGTCTCCGCACCCGGACAAAGCGGCATCGACCTCGACCGCCGGATCTACCCATTGAGAAAGCGTGCCGAACGCAACGGCGTGTATTTCCCGTCGCTTTCCAGCCGCACGATGGTTTACAAGGGCATGCTCACGACAATGCAGCTGCCCCAATACTTTCCGGACCTGCGCGACGAACGCTGTATGAGTGCAATCGCGATCGTGCACAGCCGGTTCTCCACCAACACCTTCCCGTCCTGGCCGCTGGCCCACCCGTTCCGCTTCGTCGCGCACAACGGCGAAATCAACACTGTGCGCGGCAACCGCAACCGTATGCACGCCCGCGAGGCCATGCTCGCCAGCGCGAAGATTCCCGGCGACCTGGCCCGGCTCTCGCCGATCTGCACCCCGGAGGCCTCCGACTCGGCGTCCTTCGACGAGGTGCTCGAACTGCTGCACCTCGGCGGGCGCAGCCTGCCGCACGCCGTGCTGATGATGATTCCCGAGGCGTGGGAGAACAACAGCACCATGGACCCCGCCGAGCGGGCGTTCTGGCAGTTCCACGCCTCCCTGATGGAGCCGTGGGACGGTCCGGCGTGCGTGACGTTCACCGATGGCACGCTCGTGGGAGCGGTGTTGGACCGCAACGGATTACGGCCAGGACGCTGGTGGCGCACCATCGACGACCGCGTGATCCTGGCCAGCGAAAGCGGTGTGCTCGACGTGCCGTCTGCCGAGATCGTTGCCAAGGGCCGCCTTCAGCCCGGCAAGATGTTCCTGATCGACACCGCGCAGGGCCGCATCGTCGCCGACGACGAAATCAAAGACAACCTGAGCAAGCAAGAACCCTACGGCGAATGGCTGCACGCCGGCCTGCTCGATCTCAAGACGCTTCCGGACCGCGTGCGCGTCCAGCCCAACCACGAATCCGTTGTGCGACGGCAGATCTCCTTCGGCTACACCGAGGAAGACCTTCGCGTCCTGCTCACTCCGATGGCCGCATCGGGTGCCGAACCACTCGGCTCGATGGGTACCGACACCCCGACCGCCGTGCTGTCTCAGCGCTCCCGGTTGCTCTACGACTACTTCGTCGAACTCTTCGCTCAGGTGACCAACCCACCACTGGACGCCATCCGCGAAGAGGTCGTCACCTCGATGGCCCGGGTGATGGGTCCCGAGCAGAACCTGCTGGCGCCGACCGCCGCGTCCTGCCGCCAAATCGTGCTGAGATGGCCGGTTCTCGACAACGATGAGCTCAACAAGATCGTCCACATCAACGACGACCGTGAGCACCCCGGGCTGAAGACCGCTGTGCTGAAGGCACTCCACGATGTCGAACGCGGTGGTGAAGGCCTAGCCGACGCGCTCGACGATCTGCAGCAGCGGGCCTGTGACGCGATCGCCAAAGGCGCACGTACACTGGTCATCTCGGACCGGGACTCCGACCACACCAGGGCGCCGATCCCGTCGCTACTGGCCATTTCGGCCGTGCACCACCATCTCGTCCGCACCAAGCAACGCACCACCGTTGCACTCGTCGTGGAAAGCGGTGACGCCCGCGAGGTGCACCACATCGCGATGCTGATCGGCTTCGGCGCGGCGGCCGTCAACCCGTATCTGGCCTTCGAGTCCATCGACGACCTCATCCGGGAAGGTGAGCTCACGGGCATCGAACCCGCCGCCGCGGTGCGCAATTACGTCAAGGCGCTCGGCAAGGGCGTGGTGAAGGTGATGAGCAAGATGGGCATCTCCACCGTCGCCTCCTACACCGCCGCGCAGGCGTTCGAGGCGGTCGGCATCAACAAGGACGTCATCGACGAGTACTTCACCGGCACGCCGTGCCAACTCGGCGGTGCCGGACTGGACGTGATCGCCGAAGAGGTCAAACAGCGACACCGCCGCGCGTATCCGGAGAACCCCACCGAGCGGGTGCATCGCCGCCTCGAGGTGGGCGGCGAATACGCCTTCCGCCGCGAAGGCGAGCTGCACCTGTTCACCCCGGAAGTGGTGTTCCTGCTGCAGCATTCGACCCGTACCGGTCGGCACGACATCTTCGGTCAGTACTCCGACGAGGTTAACCGCCTCTCGAAGGAAGGCGGCACCCTGCGGGGGCTGTTCGACTTCAAGAAGTTAAGGCCGCCCGTGCCGCTCGAGGACGTCGAGCCTGTTGATTCGATTGTCACCCGCTTCAACACCGGCGCAATGAGTTACGGCTCGATCTCCGCCGCGG
>DASRJA010000236.1:0-3748 GCA_035649695.1 Mycobacterium sp.
CTAGGCGCCCGTGTCTGACGGGTGCATGCCGGGCGATGCGCTCGGAGCCATCTGGTCGTACACCCGCCACCAAGTCATCTCGTGGGTCGTTGCCGAGATCTCGCCCCGCGCGAGGCGTTCGTCGGCCTCCATCAGCGTGCCCGCAAGATTCTCCAACCTGTGACGGACAGCCGCTGAGGCCGGATCGTGGTGGCCTGCCATCACCATCGCGCCGATCGTTCTGACTTGCCTGCGCGGATCGCCCGCCCTCGCCGTCGCGACGAGGCCCAGTCCGAAATAGATCACGGTCGACGCGACCAGAGCAGTCCATGGACTGGTCATGTGGCTCAGCCAGATCTCGCAGAACACCCACACCAGCGCACCCCACAGCGGCCAACCCCGGGCCACCCGAACCTGGCGCCGCTCGGTGTCGCTGATGCCCGGCGGGAACACCACCAGGCGGTATCGAGTCACCCCGAAACGGTCCGGTCGGATTTCGAGCGACCCCCACGCACGGTCGCCGTCGAGCAACCGTGACCACCCCCGGCGTAGCAGACCGGAGCCCGTACGTATGTCGTTCATGTCTCCGGTGTACCCGCGTCAGCGCAATGAATGTGCGGTCCGAACACTTTCTTTACGACGTGATGCGGCTCCCTTAACGGCGGCGACCAGCTGAGTAGTGTGTACTATACTCAGCATGACGATCGAGAACCTCCCGACCCGGCTGGCCGACCATCCGACGGTTCGCAAGGTGCGGTCCCGGACGACGGAGAAGCCCGGCGTCATCGACGCGGACTGGCTGCGCCAAGTGTGTCGTGATGCGGGTGTCGACGACGTTGCCTTCGCCAGCGTCGAGAACCCGAAGCTGGCCAGTGAGCGCGAGCACGTCGACGCGGCGCTGCCCGGGACGCAGAGCTACATCTCGCTGGTCGTCAAGATGAATCGCGACAACGTGCGCTCGACCGCGCGCAGCGTGGCCAATCAGGAGTTCCACCGCAGCGGCGAGATCATGAACGAGGCGGCGCACCGGATCACCCGCGCGCTAGAGGACGCGGGGTACCGCGCGATCAACCCGTCGATGTCCTTCCCGATGGAGATGGACAGGTTCCCCGGCCGCATCTGGGTGGTGGCGCACAAGCCGGTCGCGGTGGCCGCAGGCCTTGGCGTGATGGGCATCCATCGCAATGTGATCCACCCGAAGTTCGGCAACTTCATCCTGCTCGGCACGGTCCTGGTCGCCGCACCGATCAGCAGTTACGGTGAGCCGCTTGACTATTCACCGTGCCTGGAGTGCAAGTTGTGCGTCGCGGCCTGCCCGGTCGGGGCGATCAAGAAGGACGGCGACTTCGATTTCGTCGCCTGCTCGGTGCACAACTACCGCGAGTTCATGGGTGGCTTCACCGACTGGGCGCAGACGATCGCCGACAGCGCCGACGCCGAGGACTTCCGATCGCGTGTCAGCGATTCCGAGAACGCGTCGATGTGGCAGAGCTTGTCGTTCAAGGCCAACTACAAGGCGGCCTACTGCCTCGCAGTGTGCCCCGCCGGCGAGGACGTCATCGAGCCCTATCTCGACGACCGCAAGGGCTTCATGGATCTGGTACTCAAGCCGCTGCAGGAGAAGAAGGAAACGCTGTACGTGCTGCCGAATTCGGCGGCCAAGGCGCACGCCGAACGACGTTACCCGCACAAGCAAGTGAAGGTCGTCGACAGCGGGATCCGAGGCCGCTAGCCGGGCTAAGGAATAATCCTGCGACCCGCGGACGTTTGCCAACGCATGAAGATCACCGAGGTGGCGGCGTTTCGCGCCAAGTCAGGAACCGTTCCGCCGCTGCGTCGGCTGATGATGTGCGTTGCGGCAGTGTTGTTTTCGGGTGTGACGTTGGTCGCACCTGCGGTAGTCGCCCCGGGCGCGACGGCCGTCGCCTCGGCGCAGGCCGATGCGTGTCCGGCCGTTCAGGTCGTTTTCGCGCGCGGCACGGGCGAGCCGGACGGCACCGGGCGGGTCGGCCAGGCGTTCGTCGACGCACTGCGCCCCATGGTCAAAGGCAAGACCGTCAACGTCTACGCCGTCAACTACCCCGCAACGCGGGACTTCCTGCGCGCCGCCGACGGCGCCAACGACGCCAGCCTGTTCGTGCAGAACATCGCTACCACCTGCCCGGACACCAAGATCGTCCTCGGCGGGTACTCGCAGGGCGCGGCCGTCATCGACGCCATCACGGTGGCCGATCAGCCGACCCTCGGCTTCACCCAGCCGATGCCTGCCGACGTGGCCAACCACGTTGCCGCGGTGGCCGTGTTCGGTAACCCGTCAATCCGCCTGCTCGGCAACCCGTTGACCGCATTGAGCCCGCTGTACGGCAACAAGACGATCGACCTGTGCAATGGCGCAGATCCGGTCTGCTCGGACGGCAACGACGTCCCCGCGCACAGCCTCTACGAGCAGTCCGGATTGACAACTCAGGCAGCGCAATTCGTCGCTGACCGGATCGCCAACCCCCAGGCGCCGATTAGCACGCTGGCCGGCCAGGGCTAACCCCAGGCGTGCACAGTGTTCTGTGCTGGCTCCAAGCCTTGGGCCACAAGTAGTTCGGTGGCGTCGGCCGCCTGCTCGCAGATCGTGGGGACCTCCCGCCATTCGGTGTTGGTGAAATTACTCAACACGAATGACGCGCCGTCCATGCGGCCGGGCGGGCGGCCGATGCCGATGCGCACCCGCTGAAAGTCGTTGGTACCTAAGGCTGCTCCCACTGAGCGCAGCCCGTTGTGCCCTGCGACGCCGCCGCCGAACTTCAGCCGGATGCGGCCAAAGTCGATGTCCAGTTCGTCGTGGATCACCACGATGTCGGCGGGAGGCACCGAGTAGAACTTGGCCAACGGCCCGACCTGGCGCCCGGACTCGTTCATGTAGCACCGCGGTTTGGCCAGCACGACCGACCGGCCGCCGAGGCGGCCCGTCGCCACCTCGGCCCCCGACTTCTTGTGCACCTTGAACCCCGAGCCGAGATGGTCCGAAAGGATGTCGGCCACAAGGAAACCGAGGTTGTGTCGGGTCGTCGCGTATTGCGGTCCAGGGTTGCCCAGGCCGACCACCAAAACAGGTTCGGCCATCTCGGTGTACGCCTACTCGGACTCTTCGGCGGGCGCCTCTTCGGCGCCCTCGCCCTCGGCGCCCTCGGCAGCTTCCTCAACCTCGGCAGCTTCGGCCACCTCGCCGGCGCCCTCGGCCTCGAGGTCCTCTGCCGTCGGCGCCGCGACGACGTTGACGACGAGCATCTCTGGGTCCGACACCAGGGTGACTCCCGAGGGCAGCGTGATCGAGGCCGCGGCGAACTGCGTGCCGATCTCGGCCCCCTCGACCGAAACCGTGAGGTGGTCGGGAATCGACTGCACGTCGGCTTCGATCGTGATGGTGTTGGCGTCCTGAGTGACCAAGGTGCCGTAGGCGGCCTCACCCTCGACGACGACGTTGACCTCGACGGTCACCTTCTCGCCGCGGCGCACGACGAGCAGGTCGGCGTGCTGGATGTTGCGGCGGATCGGGTGGATCTCGAGCGCCTTGGTCAGCGCGAGCTGCTCCTTGCCCTCGATGTCGAGGGTGAGCACCGCGTTGGTGCCAGAGTGCCGGAGCACCGCCGAGAAGTCATGGGCGTCGAGTTCGAGGTGCTGCGGATCGCTGCCGTGGCCGTAGAGAACGGCGGGCACCTTGCCGTCGCGGCGGGCGCGACGCGACGCGCCCTTGCCCGTCTCGGTGCGGACGCCAGCG
>DASRJA010000237.1:0-18598 GCA_035649695.1 Mycobacterium sp.
TTATCAACGTGACGTCGATCGAAGGCGTAAGGGCGGCACCCGGGTATGCGGCGTACGCCGCGGCCAAAGCCGGCGTCATCAACTACACCAAGACTGCGGCTCTCGAGTCAACGCGCTCGCCCCCGATCTAACCGTGACCGAAGGCCTGCTCCGCATCTCACCCGACGGTTTGTCGCCCAACGCCGGCCACATGATTCCGATGGGGCGACCAGGCGATGTCGACGAAATGGCGGGCGCGGCAGTATTTCTGGCGTCAAACATGTCCAGCTACATCACCGGTCAGACCATCCACGTCGACGGCGGAACCCAGGCCGCGAGCGGCTGGTACCACAACCCGCAGACTGGCGACTACCAGCTGGGACCCGGTTAGTCAGTGGGACCAGCCCTCGGCCGCCTGTTCGTCAAACGTGCGGTCGATGCGCTCGAAGCGGCGCCGGATCGAATCCCGTGCCGCGCGGTGCGGTAGCACGTAGAGGCGATTGGCCAGAATCGCGTCGGCCGTCAGCCGCGCGACGTCCTCGACGTTGAGCACCGAATCGTCGTCCGGCGCGGATGCCAGCTCCTGGACGGTCTCGGCGTCGGAGTGGGCCGGCCCGTAGTCCGCGCTCCTGACGCGTTCGGTATTCGCCAACAGGTTGGTTTCGACGATCATCGGGCACAGCACCGTGACGCCGATGCCGTTGGGCCTCGCCTCCCGGGCCAGGGTCTCGGCCAGCGCAACGACGCCGTACTTCGCCACACAGTAGGGGCCGAGCCCCACGTTCGGGATCAGACCCGCGAACGACGACGTGAACACCATGTGGCTGCCGGAGCCTAACCGCGGCAGGAACGCCTCGACACCGTGGATCGGGCCCCAGAGGTCGACGTCGATCACGAACCGCCAGTCGTCATGGCTCGTTTCCGCGATCGGGCCGGCGTAGGCAATGCCGGCGTTGTTGAACACCACATGCACGTCACCGAAGACGCGAAACGCCTCATCGGCCAGATGATTCACGTCGTCGAGCTTGCGCACATCGCACAGGACACCGTGTGCGTCGATCCCGTCCGCGCGGAGGGTCGCGACCGCGTCGTCAAGCGCGGATTGATCGATATCGGCGAGCATCACCCTGGCGCCGCGGCGAGCGAATTCTCGTGCGGTGGCGAAGCCGATGCCGTTGGCCCCGCCCGTGATGACCGTTGCGCGTCCGTCGTAACTCTCCACGGCGCGAACCCTATGCGCTTAGCCGCGGTCGTACGGCCGATCCCACGATGGATCGCCCAATTTGGTGCATATGGCGCCCCATGGATCGGCGTACTTGCCCGGCACTTTCCAATACGCGCCGCGGCGCTTCATGACCTCCCGGGCGATCGGCACGATCAGCCGCGCCGGATAGCGTTTCCATCCGAATTGCGCACGCAGCTCCGTCATCATGTCGGGCCACGAATAGTGCTGGAACTTCAAGGCTTCCTGCGCCCGGGTGGTGTCCATCCAATCGGTCACGAACCAGTCGTCGTCGCTGTCGGGGTTACCGGGTCGTCCCGGTGGCACTGCACCGGGCATGCCCAGCGCCGAGGCGACCGCTGGTGTGAGGTCGCCGTAGCGCCTTCGGTGTGACTCGTCGCCCGCGATTAGCAGGATTTCGCGTGCGACGTCGGCCGTGGTCGCCGCCGCGCACGCCCATGCGACGTCGCGGACGTCGACGGTCTGCACCCGGTTGTCGCTGGGCAGTGCGCTCTCGAAGAACATTGCGTCGGTGCTGAGCGGCAGCGCCGACAGATCGATGCTGAGCACGCCGCCGAACCGCAAAACCACCCATTCCAAAGTGGACGACTGCACGATCTCCTCGGCCTCTGCCTTGGTTCCGCTGTAGATGTCGCAGGGCCGCATCGGGTCGTCCGCCCGAAGCGGCTCGGGCGTGCGGTGCGGGTTTCGCGGCCCGAACACCGCATTGCTCGACGCGTGGACAAATCGCGGTGGATTCGGTTGCGCCTCGGCGATACGGACCAAGGTCTCGGTCGCATCCACATTGACCCGTCGCGCGATCTGCGGCACCCGGTAGATCGCCGGCGCGATGATCGCGGCGAGGTGGATGATGGCCGCCGGTGCGACGTCGGAAATGACACGCTGTACTTGGTCCGGATCCGTCAGGTCGGTCCACCGGACTTCGACCCCGCCGGGGAGCGCCTTGATCTTCTTGACGTTGGCGGGTGATTCGAGATCGGCTACGACGACGCGCCGCCCATCGGCCGCCAATTTCCCTACCGTCGCCGACCCCACCAGGCCAAAGCCGCCCGTGACCAGTACCGTGTCTGCCATTAAGGCTCCCTACCTGCGGATATAGTATTCTCTTTTTTCGAGAGTATCATACTCTGATTGTGGGGTATCGAAGCGGGGAACAGGCACGACATGAGCAACGGGGCGGACAAGCCAGAGGTCGCCAAGTGGGATCCGGGATTCACCCGGCAGATCGCAAACTGGGTGGGGCCGGTCATCAAGCGGTACTTCCGCGCCGAGGTGCGAGGCCTGGAGTCGATTCCGAAGGCCGGTGGTGCACTGGTCGTGTCGAACCATTCCGGCGGCATGTTCACCCCCGACGTACTGGTGTTTGCGCCGGCTTTCTACGAGAAGTTCGGCTTTGATCGGCCGGTCTACACACTCGCGCACTACGGCGTCTTCATCGCCAACATCGGTGATTGGTTGCGTCGTGCCGGGGTCATTGAAGCCAGCCGCGAAAATGCCGCCCAGGCATTGCGAGACGGCGCGGTGGTGCTCGTCTTTCCCGGCGGCGACTACGACTCGTACCGGCCGACCTGGACGGAAAACGTGATCGACTTCGGTGGCCGCACCGGCTACGTCAGGACGGCCATCGAAACTGGCGTGCCGATCGTCCCGATGGTGTCGATCGGCGCACAGGAAACCCAATTGTTCCTTGCCCGTGGCGATTCCATCGCCAGGCGGCTGGGGCTCAAGCGAGCGCGCGTGGAGATACTGCCGATCAGCTTTGGGTTCCCGTTTGGCCTGAGTGCGGTCTTGCCGCCGAATGTGCCGCTGCCCGCCAAGATCGTCACCCGAGTGCTCGAGCCGATCGACATCGCTGCGGAGTTTGGCGACGACCCCGACGTCGACGAGGTCGATCTCCATGTGAGGGCGGTCATGCAAGAGGCCCTCGATGAGCTGGCGAAGCAGCGCCGATTCCCAGTGCTGGGTTAGCCGGCGGACGCGGGGGCCATCGCGGTGTCGACCGGCGTGAGCTCGGAAAGACCTGCGGCGCGCCGGATTTCGGCCAGCCCATGGACCATCGCCGCGGTTGCCTCGTGGACATCGTTGAACGTGCGGTCGTCGGACAGCACCGAGATGTCTACCTGGTCAACATAACTCCACACTGTCATGTTGAATGCGCTTCCCGCCGACAGCACACCGATGGAGTAGATCTCGCTGACCGTGGCGCCCCCGACATGACCGTGCTCCCTAGGTCCCGGCACGTTGGACACTGCGACATTCATGATCATGCTGCGAGAGGCCCGCTTTGACTGCCATCGGAACAACGCCGGTGTCAACGGTGGCGGCAGATACTCCATCATCCGTCCGTGCAATGTCGGACCGAAAAGGTCGTTTTCCTCCTTGGCACGTGCGGTGGCCAGTGCCGTCAGCCGGACCCGCTCCAGCGGATCGTCGATGTGGACGGGCAGCGAAACCGCCAATCCACTGATTTCGTTTCCGGTGATCCGATCCGGCGACCTGTCGGTGCTGACGGGAACGGATGCCAGGATCGGCTGGTCGGCCCTGCCGTCGTAGCGCAACAGCAGCTCTCGCAGGCCTCCGGCTGACATCGCCAGAATGATGTCGTTGAACGTGACGCCGAGGTGTTTCGCGGTCTCCTTGACATCGGCAAGCGACACCGATGCGGTCGCGAACGTCCGGCCGGGCGAGACCACATGATTGACGAATGTCGGTGGTGTCTTGAACATCTTGGCCATGTCCGGGTGGTGGTTGCGCCCTTTTAAGTGGCGCCGTACCCGGGAGATGCCGCGAACGGCGTCCCTTATCAATCCCGGCAGCGCGACGACATTCTGGACGTGGTCGCGGCCGGCCGCGCGGAGCAACTCGGCCTTCGTTGGTGGGTTACACATGTCGTAGTCGTCGCGCTCATTTTGTGCCGATCCGTCGATATCCATCAGCCGCGCGAGCAGGTTCGCCGAGGCGACCCCGTCGGCCAACGTGTGGTGCACCTTGCCGATGAGTGCAAAGCGGTCGTCGGCCATCCCCTCCGCGAAATGAAACTCCCACAGCGGGCGACCCCGATCAAGCGGAGTGCTGGCGATCTGCCCGATCACCTCGTCGAGCTCCCGGCGCCCTCCAGGACTGGGCACCCGCACGCGACGCAGGTGATAGTCGAGGTCGACCGGGCAGTTCTCCAGCCACATCGGGTGATGCAGTTTCCATGGAATGTCGACGAGCTGGTAGCGCAGCGGGTCGAGCAGATGTAACCGCCGGGCGATGGTCCGCCGGAACACGTCGAAGGTGAACTCGCCGTCGAAGTCGGCGGCGTTGATGATCGCCACCTTCAACGTGTGGGTGTGCAGGTTCGGCGTTTCGCTGTACAGCAGCATGGCGTCCATGCCGTTGAGTCGCTTCACATGCCTCCCCCGCGGTCAACGGTTCTATCGAACCACCGACCGCGAGGCGTTCCGGGCGGTTTCGGTGAATGACCCTATTTGTCGATCGCGTCCAGCGCGACGGTCACTTCAGGCAGCTGCCCCCGTCGACCGGAAGCGTCACACCGGTGATGAAGCGGGCCTCGTCGGATGCGAGGAACAGCACCGCGTTGGCGATGTCCTCCGGCTCGACCCAGCCGATCGGCAGCGTGTGCATCAACTGTCCGACGACCTTCATGTCGTCGGGGCCCGGGTTCTCGAGATCGGGACGGAACAGCTTCATCGTGCCCTCGTTCATGAACAGCGGGGTGTTCACGTTCGTCGGGTGCACAGAGTTGACGCGGATGTTCTGCGCTCCGAGTTCGACCGCGAACGTCCGCATCAGGCCCACCACACCATGTTTCGCGGCCACGTAGTGACCCGTGTGCGGGTAGGCCTTCAGGCCGCCGACCGAGCTGGTCAGGATGATAGAGCCGCCGCGGCCGCCCGCGAGGATGTGGGGGACACCGGCTTTGACGGTCTTCCAGACACCGCCCAGGTTGACGTCGATCATGTCGGTCCAGTCCGGTTCACTGGTCTTGTCGAGGGTCGCGCCGCCGTTGCCGATGCCGGCGTTGGCGACGATGATGTCGAGCCGCCCGAGTTGTTCGACGCCGGCGTCCACCGCGGCCTTCAGCGCGTCGAAGTCACGGACGTCGACTTCGGCGGTGTAGATCCTGCGGTCGTGCGCCTTGACTAGATCGGCGGTCTCGGCCAGATCTTCCGGTGTGGACAGCGGAATCTGAACGGTGTCGATCTGTTTACAGATGTCGATCGCAATGATGTCGGCGCCTTCGGCGGCCAACCGCACCGCGTGCGCACGGCCCTGTCCGCGCGCCGCCCCGGTGATGAAAGCGACCTTGCCTTCAACACGTCCAGCCATGGTTACCTCAATTCGTAATTAGTGGAAGGGATTTCACGGAAGAAGGGCCGGCATCGATTCCCAGCCACGAACAGTGGACGTCGGTGACAGTGTCGCAGTTGTCATGTCGACATCCCATTCTGGGAACCGCTTGAGGATCTCCTCGAGCGCGATGCGTCCCTCGAGTCGGGCCAACGCCGAGCCAAGGCAATAGTGCGTGCCGACGCTGAATGCGAGATGCTGGCGTTGCTCGCGGTGGATGTCGAATACGTCACCGTCTGGAGGGAATTGGCGATGGTCGCGGACGGCCGCGCCAATCAGCAGCATCATCACGCTGCCCTCGGACACGGTCGTGCCGTAGTACTCCACGTCTCGGGTCACGTACCGGGCGACGTGCGGGGCCGGTGGTTCGAAGCGCAGCAACTCCTCGACCGCCTGGGGGATCAGTGCCGGATTCTCGACGAGCTCGCGGCGCTGTTCGGGGTGCTCCGCCAACACCTTGCCGGCCCACCCGATCAATCGCGTGGTGGTCTCGTTGCCCGCGCCCGCCACCACGTTGAGGTAGGTCAGCAGCTCCTGGCGGGTCAGGTGACGCGTCGTACCCGTTTCGTCGGCGAACTCCGCGTTGAGCAGTTCGGTCATGATGTCGTCCGACGGGTGATCGACGCGCCAGTCGATGTAGGTCTCGAACAGTTCGCCGGTGACGAAGCCGTCGGCTTTCATCGGCTGACCCGCCTCGGTGCGCATCTGCGCATTGGCGTGGTCGCGCACCATCTCCTGGTCGTCTTCGGGGATGCCCAGCAGTGCACTGATCACCTTCATGGGCATCTGCGCGCCGAGGTCTGCGACGAAGTCGAATCGCTTGGCGCCCACCAGAGGGTCAAGGCTTTCGGCACAGTACTGGCGGATGATGGGCTCGAGCGCGTTGATCTTGCGCGGCGTGAACATCCGGGCGAGTAGCTTGCGATGGATGTCGTGGATCGGCGGATCTTCGAAAATTACTGTGCCAGGCGGGATGTCGATGTTGGCCTTGATCAGTTCGACGATCGCACCACGAGCCGAGCTGAAGGTCTCGTGATCCACCAACGCCTTGTTCACATCGCTGAAGCGACTTAGCGCGTAGAAGTCATGCTGGGCGTTGTAGTACAGCGGCTGCTCTTCGCGAAGCCGACGGAACATCGGGTACGGGTCGGCGTTGAGCTGGACGTCGTACGGATCGAAGTAGACATCGCTTTCAGCGCTGACTGTCACGGTGTCACCTCTCGCTGGGCCGGAGTTGCGTAAGACAAATTGCTGCCATTTGTCTCACAACTCTGGCATCGCGCCCGAGTGGGTGTCAATAAGAGACTCATTTCTGACAATTTAAGCTCTCCGCTTAGCAGAACGGGCTTCTCATCTGAGTCTGGTGACGACCTGCGGCAGGTCCACCGTCGAGTGGATCCCAGGTGCTGCCGCGCAGACATACGGCACGGCGTTGACGGCCCGGTTGGCCGTGTACGCCGGCGAGATGTCGGCCATGCGCTCGAGGGGGATGGGCATGCGGAGCGTGACCTCCAGCGGCGCGTCGCCGTCGACCGACACATGCCATCCGGTGTCCAGCAGTTCCCACACTGGCGCGAGTTCGGTGGTGCAGTACCAGGTGGCCCGGAACTGGATCAGTAGTCGACCCCCACGAATTCCTGCGACCGTGATGCGTTGGGCCGCAACACTTCCCGCCTTGATGGTGCCCGCTGCGATCGTGGTGTCCTCGCTGGCAGCAGCGAGTTCGCCGCTCGCTTCGACCGAGTCGAGGGGCAGTCCGATCGCGTCGGCAACCAACTGCAGCGACGGGCCGAAACTTGAGCGCAGGTAGTCGGCCCGGAACTGCTCGAAGGGGCCGATTGGGCGGCCGAAACCCATCAGGCCGAAGAGCATCTCCGGCGAATTCCGTTGGGACAGATCGGCATACTCGTCGATCGTGAGTGCGTTGAGCTGACGTTGGATCGAGGTGAGCACCAGTGGCACGGCCTCCGAGATGAACCCTGGGCTGCTGCCGGTGCTGTGCACCGCAGTCCCGCCGACCTCGCAGGCCGCCTGTACCTGCGCGCGGATCTCTGGATCCATCGACGCCGGGTGATGAAACGCTCCGCAGGTGGTGACGACGTTGATGCCTGCCGCGAGCAGTCGGCACAACTCGTCGAGATTGAGCGCGCTCGGCATGTAGAGCACACAGTCCGGGCCGAGCTCGACGATGTCGTCGATGCTGTCGGTGGCGGTCACGCCGGTGGATGCGGTGCCGCACAGCTCGCCGGCGTCGCGGCCCACCTTGTCCTGCCCGTGGACGTACACGCCTGCCAGGCTCATGTGCGGGTGTTCGATGACGGCCCGCAGCGCGCGAGCGCCGATGGTCCCGGTGGACCACTGGACGACTCGGTATTCGCGGGTTGATTGATCGTCAGGAAGGCTGGCGGGCAACGGGTTTGCGTGCATGCTCAGCTCGCGAACCGCAAGAGGGCTTCTTGGGCGTAGGAGGCGACGAGGGTGCCGTCTTCGGTGAGGATGTCGCCGCGGCCGAAGCTGCGGCCGTGGGCCAGCAGTGGGCTGTGCTGCCGAAGCAGGAACCACGCATCGGTGCGAAACGGTCGATGGAACCAGATGGTGTGGGACGTGACGGCGGACGTGAACCATGTGCCGTTGCCTCGCTGGCTGACGCCGTCCATCGGTCGCAGCGCGGTACCGATGAGCGTGAGATCCGTGCCGTACGCGGCGAGCGCGGGTGCAAGCGTTGCATCGACCGCCGGGGTGCGCATCCAGACTTCGAACTGCGGCGGGCCAGTCGTGGTGGCGTTGAGGTCGACGGCCGCGCGGGTTTCCCATGGAATCAGGTCGAGCGCGACTTGATGGTCGGCGCCGAGGACGGCAGGCACGTCGTCGACGGTTTGGCGCTCCGGGCCGTCCTCGGCCGCGTGCATGCAGATCGACGAGGTCGCTACGACGCCGCGACTCTGCCGGGCCGTGATGGTGATGGTGCCGAACGATCGGCCGTCGTGGTGCCGGATGGCTTGGTATCGGATGGGCTCGTCGGCCCGGCCCTCGCGGGCGAACACCGCATGTTGGGACTTGACGGCTTTGTCCGGACAGATCACCGACGCGATTCGGATGAATTGACCGAGGAGTTGCCCGCCGAACACGCGGTGGTATTCGAGCCGTTGATTGCGGCCCTCGAACTCGGTGGGGACGCCTTCTCCGGTGCCCCCCGACGGCACCGGATGAAGATCAAGGCATGCGAGCAGATCGGACCAGAGATCGGGCACTCACTGAGTGTAAGCCCGATTCTGCGTTGATGAGAACGTAATTCTCGTACTAACTGGCGGCGAATCCGTGCGAGCAGAAGTCCCAGACTTCGTCCGCGGTGATGGGGTGGCCCGACCCTTCTTCGTCTCCGCTGTGTTGCGAAACGAACATGACCGTCTGCATCGTCATGGCGGCCATCCGCTTGGGATTGATGCCCTTGCGCAGTTTGCCTGCCTCGGCGGCAGCTTCCATCAGCTCTGTGAGCAGCGCCAACAGCGGTGCGTGCGCCATGTTGACCTCCGAGGGATGGGAGACCAGGAGGCGGGGGGCGAAGTCGGTAAACAGCGGCCTCTTCGCGGTCGGATCGGGTCGAGAGGACTCGAACAGCAACGTCACGGCGACCTTGAGGCGTTCCAGGGGGTCTTTCTGACTCGAGACCGCCGCGCGGATCTGGTCGGCGGACCGGCTCAGCGCGTCCTCGAACAGGGCGAGCAAGAGTTCATGCTTACCGTCAAACTGCAGGTAAAAGCTTCGCAGCGATTGGCGCGACCGGTCGACGACCTCCTGGACCGTGAAGTCGGTGCTGCCCTTCTCGATGATGATCGCCTGCGCGGCGTCCAGGAAACGCTGTACGCGTTGTGCGGCTCGGAGCTTCGCTGTCTTGATCGAACGTTCGACCGCGCGTTGCTTCCAAGCGGGTTCTTCGCTGGGGCTGGTCACCGGCGGCTCAGACGCAGGTCGATTGGGGAGAACATGAACTGACTGTACCGGAGAACGCCTTGCCATTGCGGTCCTCGACCCCCTCGCGGTTCACGTGTCAGAGATTGTAACTTTCTCATCATGAGAATAGTATTCTCATTTTGGAGATAACAGTAGTCTTTCGATTTTTCTTCCCGGGAGCGCCGTGCAGCTGACCTTCGACGCTGACGTCGAGGCCTTCCGGACCGAGTTCGTGGCCTTTCTGGACGAACACCTACCGGCCGAGGCGGAGGCGCTGGAGCGGTCGCTATCGAGCAGCCACGTCCCGCAATGGGCGCGCCACTGGCAGCGGCTGTTGTTCGACAACGGTTGGCTGTTGCCCGGCAACCCGCCCGAGTTCGGCGGCCGAAACGCCACGTTGCTGCAGCAGTACGTCCATCAAGAGGAGCTTGCGCGGCGACGCGTGTACCTGACGTTCAACCCCCAGGGCGTCGGCATCATCTCCGCGTCGTTGCTCTCGTTCGGAACGCCTGAGCAACAGCGGCGGTGGGCGGTGCCGATCCTGCGGGCCGAGATGACAGCGTCGCTCGGAATGAGCGAGCCGGGTGCCGGCTCCGATCTGGCCTCCCTGCGTACGCGAGCCGCTCGCGACGGCGACGACTTCGTCGTCAACGGTCAGAAGGTGTGGACGTCCGGTGCCCACGACGCCGATGTGCTGTTGACTTTTGTTCGCACCGATCCAAACGCCCCCAAGCACAAGGGCATCAGCGCGTTGATGATCCCCACTGACCTTCCCGGTGTGGTCCGACGACCGTTCGCGTCGGCATGCGATCAAGACGACTTGGACTTCAACGAGGTCTTCTTCAACGACGTGCGGGTGCCGGCTGAGAATTTGATCGGGCCACTCAACGAGGGGTGGCGGGTGGCCAACGGCTCACTTGGACACGAACGAAACATGTTGTGGTTGAGCTACGCCGACCGTTTGCAGGAATTCGTTGAGGATTTTCGTCCTCGTACGGTGCTCGACCGTGACCGATACGCCACGCTGGTCATGGATAACCAGGCGTTGCGGCTGCTGGGCTCGGAGGCGTTGGCGCGCGCAGCGCGCGGCGAGGAGGATGCGGCCGCGTTGTCGGTGCTCAAGCTGTTCGGATCGGAAGCCTCGCAGATGGCCTCCGAATATGCGTTGACCGCAGCAGGAGTCGACGGCCTTGCGCATCCGAGCATGTCAGGCCCGTACAGCGCGCATCACCTCGACCTTTATAGGTCGGGATGGTTCGAGCGCTACGTGCGTTCGTTCGGCGGCACCATCGCCGGCGGAACTTCCGAAATCCAACGCAACATCATTGCCCAGCGCGTGCTGGGCTTGCCCCGAAATTGAGGAACAACCATGTACATCGACTATGACGTCGCCGACCGCATTGCGACTATCACGCTGAATAGGCCCGAAGCCGCCAACGCCCAAAATGCCGAACTGCTCGACGAACTCGACGCTGCGTGGACGCGCGCCGCCGAGGACAACGACGTCTCAGTGATCCTGTTGCGCGCCAACGGGAAACATTTCTCGGCCGGCCACGACATCAGGGGCGGGGGACCGGTACCCGACAAGGTCACGCTCGAACTGATCATCGAGCACGAGGCGAAGCGCTATCTCGAGTACACGTTGCGCTGGCGCAACGTCCCGAAGCCGTCGATCGCCGCGGTCCAGGGCCGGTGTATTTCCGGTGGCCTGCTGCTGTGCTGGCCCTGCGACTTGATCGTCGCTGCTGATGACGCCCAGTTCTCCGACCCCGTCGTGCTGATGGGCATCGGTGGCGTCGAATATCACGGCCACACTTGGGAATTGGGGCCCCGCAAGGCCAAAGAAATTCTATTCACAGGTCGGGCGATGACTGCTGAAGAAGTGCTGAGCACCGGCATGGTCAATCGGGTGGTGCCGCGCGACCAGCTGGATTCGGAGACGAGGGCGCTGGCCGAACAGATCGCCAAGATGAACCCGTTCGCCTTGCGCCAGGCCAAACGCGCCGTCAACCAAACGCTCGATGTGCAGGGCTTCTACGCGGCCATCCAATCGGTGTTCGACATCCACCAGACCGGCCATGGCAACGCGCTGAGCGTCAGCGGGTGGCCGGTGCTGGTCAACCTCGACGAGATGAAGGCCAACATCCAATAGCTCACCTCCTTCGGCGAGCAGACGCAAAACTGCCCTATTTCGGCCATAAATGGGCAGGTTTGTGTCTGCTCGCGCCTAGAGCGAAGCGAGGCGCGGCGCCGAGCCGCGGGCCCGCAGCCCCGCTCCAGCCTTCCTGGTGAGTTCCCTTGAGCTGCCCAGCAATCCGTCGAGCACCAGGGCCCGCTTCACGTGGTGATGCAGGTCGTGCTCGGCGGTGAAGCCGATGCCGCCGAGCACCTGCTGGCAGTGTCTGGCCGCGGTCAACGCGGCCTTGCCCGCTGCGGCCTTGGCCAGCATCGCGGTCAGATCAGGGCTGTCCGTCCCGGGCAGGCTCAGCGTCGCCTCGGCGCCTTCGATGGCCACCAGCGTCTCGGCCAGCCGGTGCCGGACCGCCTGGAACGCCGCGATCGGGCGGCCGAACTGCACCCGGTCCAGCGCATGCTGGCGGGCCAGGGCCAGCATCGCCCTGGCCGAACCGACAAGCCACCACCCCGTTGCCCGGCGGGCCTCGCCCACCCGCATCAGCTCGCCGTCGGGCACCCGCCGCAACGGCAGTCCACCAAGCGTGGTGTCGCTGGTCCCGGTGCGTTCCCACACCACCCAGCCACCGCCGGCGTACGGCATGGGCGGGGTTCCGCCGGGCAAACCGCCGATGGTCTCCAGCAGCACGTCGTTGAGAACCGAGGCATGCGAACCGGTTTCGCCCAGTAGCCGAAACACCAGCGGGATCGCAAGATCGGGCATGTCGGACAGCATGTCGGCCCAGCCGAGATCGGCCAGCGCCGCGTCCAGCTCGGCACCGGAGGTCGACAGCATGGTTTTACGCAGTCCGGCTTCGAGCAGCTCGAGTGATTCGGGATCCACGATCACTCCTTGCCGAGGTCCAGCAGGCGGCGGGCGATGATGTTGCGTTGCACCTCGGCGGTGCCGCCGTAGATGGTGGCCGCCCGCGAATACAGGAATTCGGTGCGCCATTCGGTGTCGTCGAGTTCGATGGCGCCCGGCAGCAGATCGCGTGCGGTGTCGTAGAGCCGCTGTTCGGCGCCGGCCAAAAGCACCTTGTCGATCGAGGTGTCCGGCCCCAGCTTGTGGCCGTCGGCCAACCGGCGTTGCGTCGCCCGAGACCGGCAGCGCAGCGTGTGAAGCGCCAGATACGCTTCGCCCAAGTCCGAATCCACGCTCTGCCCTTGCCTTTTGACCTCGTCGATCAGCGCGTCGAACCGCGAGTAGAGGTAGGCGATGCGCTGCCAAAAGCACGTCGAGCGTTCGTAGGGCAGCAGGTCCATCGCCAGCCGCCAGCCGTCGCCGGGCTTTCCGAGCATCCGGCTCGCATCGACTGCCACGTCGTCGAAGTACACCTCGCAGAACTCGTCGACATCGTGCATGGTGCGAAGCGGGCGCACGGTGATGCCCGGAGTGTCGAGATCGACGAAGAACGCGGTGATTGCCTCGTGGTTAGGGGTGTCCGCGTCACCGGTGCGGGTGAGCAGGATGCACCGGTGCGAGTACTGGGCGAAACTGGTCCAGACCTTCTGGCCGTTGATGATCCACTGATCGCCGCGCTGCACGGCACGAGTGGTCAACGACGCCAGGTCGCTGCCCGAGCCTGGCTCGGAAAACCCTTGGCACCACTGCTCTTCGCCGCTGAGCAATTTGGGCACCATCTCGGCGGCCAGTTCAGCTGGCGCATAGTCGATCATCGTCGGTGCCAGCACCTCGAGCATCGAGTACGGTCCTGGCTCGGCAAGCCGGCGGCCCACCACTTCCTCGCCGACGATCGCCCGTAGCATCGCCGGACCGCCGAGCCCGCCGGCGTGTTCAGGCCAGCCGTAGCGACTCCAGCCGGCGTCGTAGAGCGCCCGCTGCACGCGGGCGAACTGGCGGACGTGTCCCGAAAGCGACTGGTCGTCGGGTGGGGTCAGATCGTTGTCGTCGAGCCAGGCCACCAACTGTGACCGGAACTCCTCCGTCGATGGGACGGTCATCCGGCTTCGGGCCTCCCGATCGCGTGGGGGCGTCCGGAGTCGTGTTCGCCGCTGCGTCGAATGAACGTCATGGCACGGGTTTTCAGCCGCCAGCCGTCGGCGGTGCGCACGTAGGTGTCGTTGTAATACCCGATGCGCATGTCGTGTTTCGAGTGTTCGATGAAGCACAGCGGTTGCGTCCCAGTGGCCTCATCGGGATTGTCGGGGTCGAGCGTGACCAGTGACGTACCGGTCATGAACAACCCTTTGGGCGCCGCGTCGACGAGTTCGGGGAAGCGGTTCAGCGTGTAGGTCGATCCGAATGCGCTGTAAGTGCCGTCGGGGGTGAAGACACTGATCAGCCCGTCGATGTCGCCCTGCGTGATGGTGACGGCATACTTCGCGAGGAGCTGCTGGATCTCGACCAGGTCCTCAATTCGTGACTGCGTCATGTCGGAAGACCTTACCGCCCTTCATTACAAAATTGACCTTCTGTGTAACGGTAACATCGTCCAGCGGATCCCCGGGCACGGCGATGATATCGGCGAGGTAGCCCTCGGCGATGCGGCCGAGATCGGATTTGTTGATCAGGTCGGCCGCGACGACGGTCGCCGCACGCAGCACGGCGTCGGGCGGCATCCCCCACTCGACCAGCGTGACGAGCTCGTCGGCATTCTTGCCATGCGGGATTGCCGGAGCGTCCGTGCCGACGGCGATCTTCACTCCCGCCTCGTAGGCGGCCTTGATCGATGTCTCCGCCTTCGGGAACATCTCGGCGGCCTTGTCCTGCAGCTCCTTTGGAGCCTTGGAGACGTCCATCGCCTGGGCCAGTCGCCTGGTGGTCACCAGGAATCGGTCGTTGTCGACCATCATCTTGATGGCCTCGTCGTCCATCAGGAACCCGTGTTCGATGCAGTCGATGCCGCACTCGACGGCGTGTTTGACCGCTTCCGCACCATGCGTATGAGCGGCGACGCGCAGCCCCCGCCGATGCGCCTCGTCGACGATCACCCGCAGCTCTTCGTCCGAATAGTGCTGTGCACCAGCTTCTCCCGTCAGCGACATGACGCCACCGGAGCAGCACACCTTGATCAGCTGCGCACCGTGCTTGATCTGATACCGCACCGCCTTGCGGATCTCGTCCACACCGTTGGCGATGCCCTCCTCGACTGTCAGCTCCAGTACGCCCGGCATGAACGCGGCGAACATCGTCGGGTCGAGGTGCCCGCCCGTCGGGGTGATCGCGTGACCGGCGGGGATCACCCGCGGTCCCTCTATCCACCCGGCGTCGATTGCCTTGCCCAACGCGACGTCGAGCAGGTAACCGCCTGTCTTGACGAACAATCCGAGGTTACGAACCGTGGTGAATCCGGCGCGCAGCGTGCGGCGAGCGTTGCCAACGGCGCGCAGCACCCGGGTCGCCGGATCGTCCTGCACCTGAGACAGTCCGGGGTTCTCGCCCCGCCCGCCCATCAGCAGGTTTACCTCCATGTCCATCAGGCCGGGAAGCAGGATGGAGTCGCCGAGGTCGATCACGTCGCCTTCGACATCGCCCCCAATACCGACTATTCGGTCGTCTTCGACACGAACGATTCCCGGCCGGACGATTTCGCCGGCATCGACATCAACTAGACCCGCTGCTTTGAGGGTCAGCACGCTTAGACCACCGGCTCCTTGATCAGTTGGATGTATGAGGCGCCGCTGTCGAGCACCCTCGGCTGCTTCCACACCTCGACGGGGAAGCTCACCATCACGATCGACTGTCCCAGATGCACCAGCGCCTTGGCGTCCTCTGGCATCCCCTGGAGCGGGAAGCGCGCGTCAACGTAGACCATGATGTCCTCGAGCCGAGCCATGCCCGCGTCGTAGAGATCCTGCATCTCGGCCATCGTCGAATTGAGACGCTTCTGGTAGCGCTGCTCCTCCGTCGGCAGGCACCAGTCGGTGAACCGCTCCAGGTCGGCGAATTCTTCTGGCAGCTTAGACATTCAGTGAATCCTTCTCGCTCGTCTTCTCTTGCGCCTTGCCATTCGCGGAACCGTTGCCGTTGTTTTTGTACGCGTTGACGAAGTCCCAAGCGGTCTTGTGCAGATGGCGCAGCAGGATCTCCTGATCGCAGAGCGGGAAGTCCGTGACGACCCGTGTGCCGATCTGCGTCTGGGTGGCTTCCAGGGTGTTGGCGTCCTGGAACGCGTACTCCTTGAACGTCACCGCGGCCAGTTCCTGAGAGAGGCGCTGGCGGGTGTTCTTTGGTGGCACGAAGTACAGGTCGGCCTCGAAGATGTGCTTGTCCACCGCGGTAGGCCAGTAGTGGTAGGTGAGGTACCAACCCGGCGCCCAGAACAGCAGTGTGAAGTTGGGGAAGAACTCGAAAGAGTCAGTGCCCCAGGTGGGTTGGCGCGACGGGTTGATGGCCGGCGGCAATTCGTCGGGCAGGATGCCCTTGATGTCCGGACGATCCCACGGTCCGAACAGGCCGCTGTGCAGGATCCGCTCGATGGGCTTGACCATGCTCAGGTCCTTCGGCGGCGACATCCCACCCCAGGACGACACCATGGAGTGGATGCCCTTGATGTCGTAGGCCAGCGCTTCGAAGCCGAACTTGGCCAGCTTCTCGGCCTCCTCCTTCTCCGCCTGCTTCATATGCAGGATCGGCGCATGGTAGAACTCGACGAACGCGTCGATGAAGAGCTTCCAGTTGGCGTTGATCTCCGAGCGATAGCTGTAGTGCTCGGTCATCTCATGGAACGGGTAGCCTTCGAGGCCCTTTGCGAAGTCGCCAAGGTATTCGGTCAGCGGCGCTGCGTCGTTGTCGAAGTTGATGAAGATAAACCCTTCCCAGACCTCGCACCGGACGGGCACCAGGCCGTACTGCGACTTGTCGAGATCGAAGAACTCGCCCTCCTGCTGGACGAACGTCAGGTCGCCCTCGAGGCTGTAGCGCCACGCGTGGTACTTGCAGGTGAACTGGCGGCAGGTGCCCGACACCTCCTCGCCGGGGTAGTCGTTCCACACCAGCTTGTTGCCGCGGTGACGGCACATGTTGTAGAAAGCGCGGACCACATCCTGTTTGTCCTTGACGATGATCACCGACGTGCCGGGGCCGACCGATGGCATCTCGCGCGTGAAGTAACTGCCCTTCTTGGGCAGCCGCTCCACCCGGCCGACATTCAGCCAGGTCTTCTTGAAGATCGCCTGCTGCTCGAGCTTGAAGTGCTCCGGATCGATGGAGTCCTCATAGTTCACGGGCGCGGTGCCGAGCTCTGGCCAGTTCTCTGTCCAGCTGCCGGCGGCCGGCTTCGGGAAGTGTGCCACTGTGTATTACCTCTCCTGGTCGGGTTCTACGCCAAAGGTGTTGATGGCCATGGCGAGTGCGCCATAGCAGCCGATCGTGAAGACGAGGTCCATCCGCTGGCGCTCGTCGAGGTGTTCGGACAAGGTCGCCCATGTCGCGTCCGAGATCACCGATTTGTCTTGGAGTTCGTCGACGGCGCGCAGGATCGCTTGGTCAAATTCGTCGGACGCCTCACCGCGTTGGATGCCGTCGATGACGTCGTCGGTGAGCCCGGCCTCGCGGCCCATGCGGACGTGGTGGCGCCACTCGTACTCCGAGCCGTGCAGGTGCGCGACGCGGAGCACCGCGAGCTCGCGTAGGCGCGGCGGCAGGGTCGACGAGAACAACAGGTGGTTGTTGAAGCGCAGGAAGGCGCGCGTCAGTTTGGGATGACGGACCAGCGTCGCGAGGAGATTGCCCGCAGCCTCGGGGTTGCGGCGCTCCGCGGGCAGCAGGCCAGAAAGCGCGTGGTCGACGGCGTCGTCCCACTGGTCTTCCGGCAGCGGGGGCACCCGCACGGGGCGTCTCCTCTCACTCACGAGAATCAGGTTCTCATATTTCGCTAATAGGTTTCCACCTTTTCTGCGAATGGTCAATGTGAAGGGCCAGAACCGCCGGTCACAGCTGTGCCCGTGGAGGGGCAACTGTGCTGCCAGATGGCCATGGGGTGGGTTTCGGACGTTGATTCTCGTACTATGAGAAGATAGTTTCCTCAGATAGAGAACATCACTGGCCCAAGACGCTTCGGCGTCGACGGAAGGAACAGGCATGAACAAAGACGACATGATCCTGATCAGCGTTGATGATCACGTTGTCGAACCGCCGGACATGTTCAAGAACCATCTGCCGAAGAAGTACCTGGATGAGGCGCCGCGCTTGGTGCACAACCCGGACGGATCGGATACCTGGCAGTTCCGCGATGTGGTGATCCCGAATGTCGCGTTGAACGCCGTGGCCGGCCGCCCGAAGGAGGAGTACGGCCTGGAGCCCCAGGGTTTGGATGAGATCCGGCCGGGCTGCTGGAAGGTCGACGAGCGGGTCAAGGATATGAACGCCGGCGGCATCCTGGGCTCGATCTGTTTCCCATCGTTCCCGGGTTTCGCCGGTCGGCTATTCGCGACGGAGGACGCGGAGTTCTCGCTGGCGTTGTTGCAGGCCTACAACGACTGGCATGTCGAGGAGTGGTGCGGGGCCTATCCGGCGCGCTTCATCCCGATGTGTCTGCCGGTGATCTGGGACGCCGAGGCCTGTGCCAAGGAGGTGCGGCGCAACGCCGAGCGTGGTGTGCACGCGCTGACGTTCACCGAAAACCCGGCGGCCATGGGTTACCCGTCCTTCCACGACGATTACTGGACGCCGCTGTGGGAAGCGTTGGTGGACACCGACACCGTGATGAATGTGCACATCGGCTCGTCGGGCCGGTTGGCGATCACCGCCCCGGATGCGCCGATGGACGTGATGATCACGCTGCAGCCGATGAACATCGTGCAGGCTGCGGCGGATCTGTTGTGGTCCAAGCCGATCAAGAAGTACCCGGATCTCAAGATCGCGCTCTCCGAGGGCGGCACCGGCTGGATTCCCTACTTCTTGGAGCGCGCCGATCGCACCTATGAGATGCA
>DASRJA010000238.1:0-8627 GCA_035649695.1 Mycobacterium sp.
CGAGATGACGTCACCATGGCGATGAATTAGTTGGCCTGCTTGTGCCATGTCTGCGCTGGTGTCCTTGATGTAGCGAATGTTGTCGACCTCGCGGGCGAGCCGGCCGACGGTGTCGGGATCGAGGTTGACACCGGTCGCAACAGGCAGGTTGTACAACATGATCGGGATGTCGACCGCGGCGGCGACGGTCCGCAGGTACTCAACGGTTTCGTCGAGGCTGAGCGGCTCGTAGTACGGCGAGACAACCATCAGGACCGACGCTCCGGCAGCCTCGGCATGCCGGGAGAGCTCGACCGCCTCGGCGGTGCTCACTGCACCGGTTTGGGCAACCACCGGGACACGGTTGGCGGCCTGGTCGATGACGGTTTCGACGACGAGTCGGCGTTCCGCTCCGCTCATCGCGGCGAATTCTCCGGTGGACCCGCATGCAACAACGCCGTCGACGCCGCCGTCGATGCTGCGGTCGACCAGCCGGCGCAGTGTGCTTTCGTCGATCTGTCCGTCAGGAGTGAATGGTGTTGCGAGCGCGGTCAGTACGCCACTGAGACGTGTGGACATGTTGTTCTTCTCCGGTGGTAGTCGCGAGTGGTGGTTTCAGTTGAGCGGTACGGCTGGTGCCAGACGAATGGGTGGTGAACACTGGCGCTCGGTGGCAAGCAGACTTTGGACTTCCTGCGCGGCAGTCAATCCCGTCCCGATCGCGGTCTCGGTGTACAAGGTGCCGAGGTAGTCGCCTGCGAGGAAAACGCGACCGCCGCGACGAGTCAGTGTGGGCTGCAGCTTGCCGCGGCCCGGGAAGCAGTACGGCGCCCCTGTGGGCCAGCGTTGCACCTGCGCCTCCACGACCTTCTCCGAGAAGTGCGGCAGGATTTGGTCGAGGTCGCGCAGATACGTGTCGCGGATCTGATCGTCGTCGAGCTCGAGCAGCTTGCGCGCCAGGCTTGCGGGGGAGAAGGTCATGATGCTGCTACCGGGCTGCCGCTGCCGCTCATAGCCGCGGACGATGTTCGACATGTTCAGCAGTACGTTGAATGACCGCTTGGGGGTGGCGATCGCGTAGGCGTCATCCCACACCTGGCGCTCGGTTTCGTTCGTCAGGAACGCGGCGGCGACGTACGGGCCATAGACGATCTTGGACAATGCCTCCCGAACATCGCGATCGAGATCGACGGCGATCCTCCTGCTCACCGTCGCAGGCGTGGCGAGCACGACGCAGCGTGCTTCGACCTCCTTCTCTGATCCATCCTGGCGATACCGAACAACGACCGAATTCTTCTTGTGCACGATCTCGTCGACCGTCGAATTCAGTTGCACGCGGCCATCTAACGCCGCTGCGATGCTTTCGGTCAGGGTGGATGGTCCTCCGACGATGCTCTGACTCAGACCTGCCCCGATGTTCCACACGAGGCTGAAATAGCCGACGCCGGCCCCGGCAGAGATCTCGTCGAGATCGGCAGACGAACGCGTCACGGTCGGTTTGAACAGAGCCTCGACATCCTCGGGAAGGTCTCCGATGTAGTCGGCGAACGACCGGTCGTTCATGAAGCTGTAGACCCGCTGCTGGCGGGAAGCCTCGCTCTCGCCGGGGCGACGTCCGACGATCCTGGCGTATCGGGCGACCGCCAGGGACACCTTCGCGCCGGTCTTAACGATTCCCATGCGCGACGACCAAGGCATCGGGATACGGAAGGGATAGCTTTCGATTCTGCCCTTGAGCAGCAATTTGCCGTTCATGGCCAGACCCGACAGCGAGCCGGGCACCGCGACCGAATCGACGCCGGTGTCGTTGAGCAGCCACGCTGTCGACGAGTTGCCACCGGCATAGACATGGCCGCCCCAGTTCATGAAGTACGGTCCACGGCGTTCAGAGCGCACACGCCCGCCCACTCGTGTCCCCGATTCGAGGAGCACGGTGTCCCAGTGGCGAAGCCGCCACCCAGCCGCTAAACCGGCGACACCACCTCCGACGATCACGACGTCCTTCATTGGGCCGTTCTCCTCTGGTTGCTCAATGACGTTGATGGGTTTGCTTTTTCGCGCCTTGATGCAACGGACACCTGTTTTGTGTACTTCGTCGCGAGCGCGTCGGGCTGGTCCTCGGACGGCGCGCCTTCAGGGCGTATCAGCCCGAGTCTAGGATGTGATTACAGATCACACAAGGCGTGACTGTTGCTTGGCTCACAGCGAACCACGCGTCGACATGCGCGGGAAACCGGGATCGCGGGTGGTGCCACGTAAAATGTGATCTGTGGTCATATCTCGCCGTGCTGAGCCAAGACTGCTGACCGACGAGGTCTACGCGATGATCCACGAAGCGATCATGAGCGGTGATCTACCAGCCGGTTCCCGCCTGAAAGTGCGGGATCTCGCCGCGCAAGTCGGAACCAGCGTGCTACCGGTTCGTGAAGCGATCCGTCGCCTCGAAGAGGCGGGATTGGCCGAACGCTCACCGCACAAGGGTGCCGTCGTCAAGGGCCTGACGCTCGAAGAGTTGGTGCACGTCTACGACGTACGTCGGTTGCTCGAAGTGCAGGCGGCGCGCAGCGGTGCCGAACTCATCAGCCGGCAGGACTGCGACAAGATGCAGGACGAATATGACGCGATGCGCGCTGCCCTCACGGAGGGACGTGTCGTCGCCTACCTCGATCATGACGAAGCCCTGCTGACAATCTTGTACAAAGCCTCGGGCAATCCGGTGCTGATGGAACTGATTCGGACGCTATGGAACCGCTGCCGCGCCTACAAGATCGTCGGAGCTCAGGGCAGTATCGACGCGGGCGAGGACGAACCGCTGTGGAAATTCCAACTCGATCTCGTCGCCGCCGCGCGCAAAAACGACGCCGCCGCGGCGGCGGCAGTCAACGACGCTTCTCTGCTTAACGCGACTGATCGCATCAAGGAGCGCCTGGCCGCACAGGCGGAAGCTCCGAAGGCGTAGGCGATTTTCGGCTGCCTCGTGCGGGCGAGGTCGGCGGCCGGGTGCAGTGGCGCCTCGCAGTTGAACCGCAACGTCAACCTCCTTCGAACAAAGAGATCACAAATCTCATCTTGACTGTAATCTGTGATCACATCTAAAGTGGTCGGTATCACACCAAACGCGACATGTGGTCGACGCCACCAGTTGAGTGACATCGGCCAACCAAGGACCGCCACCTGATGGCGCCACCGATATTTCCGAGCGAAGACTCAGACCCAGAGGGAAGGACCAGGTCAATGACCACTGCTCATCCGCTCGACGACGCGCCGTTGTCGAGGTTCCACAAGAAACTCGCGCTGTATGCGTCTGGGGGACCATTCCTCGACGGCTATGTGCTGTCGATCATCGGTGTGGCCCTGGTGCAGATCAGCCCTGCGTTCAATATGTCCTCAGCCCAGGAAGGCCTGGTAGGCGCCTCGGCGCTGGTCGGCATCTTCCTGGGCGCCTTCCTCGGTGGCTGGCTCACCGACATGTTCGGCCGCCAGGTGCTGTTCACCATCGACCTAGCTGCCATCATTCTGTGCTCGATCGCCCAGTTCTTCGTCGGCGACGTCATCTGGCTGATCATCCTGCGACTGCTGATCGGCATGGCCGTCGGCGCCGACTACCCGATCGCCACCTCGCTGCTGGCCGAGTTCTCCCCCCGCAGGTGGCGTGGGCCGCTGCTCGGCGCCTTCGTGGCTATGTGGTTCGTCGGTGCCGCAGCCGCCTACCTCGTTGGTGAGATCCTTCATCACGTCGATCCGATCAACGGTTGGCGCTGGATGCTGGCCAGCGCGGCCGTGCCGGCCATCATTATCGTGCTGGCCCGGTTGGGCACCCCGGAATCCCCACGCTGGCTGCTCAAGAAGGGTCGCGTCGACGAGGCAAACGAGGTGCTGCGCAAGGTTTTCGGGGCAGGAGTCTCGGTGCACGACATGCCCGAAGAGGTCCATGAGAACCTGCGCGTCAGCGCCTTGCTCAAGGCCGGGTATGGCAAGCGGATGGCATTCATCACCATCTTCTGGACCTGCTCGATCGTGCCGCTGTTCGCCGTCTACGCATTCGGGCCGAAGATCCTGGGAGCACTCGGACTGACGGGTGGAATGGCCAACTACGGTTCGGCCTTCATCACGGTGATGTTCCTCGTCGGCTGCATTGTCGGACTTTTCCTGGTTGACCGGATCGGTCGCCGGCCGCTGATCATCCACAGCTTCGTGTGGGGCGGCGTGGCGCTGCTCCTGCTCGGTATCTTCCCCGAGGCCAACGCCTGGATCGTGTTGGCACTGTTCGCCGGTTACGCGGTGGTCATCGGCGGTACTCAGATCCTGCAATGGATCTACCCGAATGAGTTGTTCCCCACCGAGATCCGGGGTTCTGCCGTCGGACTGGCGTCATCGCTGAGCCGGATCGGCGCCGCCATCGGCACGTACCTGGTTCCCATCTCTCTGTCGCACCTCGGCACCGGGGGAACCATGATCGTCGGCGCCGTCGTCACCTTCACCGGCGCGGTCGTGTCGGTGATGTGGGCACCGGAAACCCGTGGGCTCACCCTCGGTGAGTGCGCTGCGATCAGTACCAAGTCCAAGGTGAGCGCTTAGCGACCAGCGCACCTGACCCGCTCCGTTAGAAAGGCATGCTTCGATGACCCAGACTGTCCAGTCTCCGCTCACACATGTGCGACGAGGCAACGGTGCTCCGCTCGTCTCGGCGACGGACCTACCGCCGCGCGGCCACTTCATCGCCAACGAGTTCACTGCGGACGCAGGTGGTGAATTGCTCGATATCGTCAACCCTGCCGATGAGTCGGTGATCACGCAGGTGCTGGTCGGTACCGCAGACGATGTCGACCGGGCCGTCGAAGCCGCCATCGCCGCCAAAAGCGGATGGGCACAGTTGGTTCCGAAGGAACGCGCCGCGATCCTGCACCAGATCGCCGACCGAGTCGACGAGCATGCCGAGCTGCTCGCCCGGCTGGAGGCGGCCAACACCGGCAAGCCCTTGACGGTCGCCCGCGACGACATCGCCCAGACCATCGACACGTTCCGGTTCATGGCCGGCGCCGCCCGGTCGATCACCTCGCAGGCCGCCGGCGACTACGCCGAGGGCCACCTTTCGGTCATCGTGCGCGAGCCACTGGGCGCCATCGGAGTCGTCACTCCGTGGAACTATCCATTGCTCATGGCGGCGTGGAAGATCGCTCCGATCCTGGCTGCTGGCAATGTGCTGGTGCTCAAACCATCCGAACAGACTCCGCTGACCACGCTGAAGTTCGCCGAACTCGTCGCCGACGTGCTGCCAGCGGGCGTTTTCAACGTCGTCACCGGCTTCGGCCCGGTGGTCGGTAACCGGCTCTCCGCGCACCCGCAGCTCGACATGATTGCTCTCACCGGCTCCGTGAACAGCGGTAAAGCAGTGGCCCGCAACGCTTCTGAGACTCTCAAGCGGGTTCACCTCGAACTTGGTGGCAAAGCCCCGGTTATCGTTTTCGATGACGCCGACCTGGCTGCCGCGGCAAGCGCGCTGCGCACCGCCGGGTATTGGAACTCCGGGCAGGAATGCGGCGCCGGTTGCCGGGTGCTGGTACACGAATCGGTTGCCGCGGAGTTCACCGAACACCTCGTCGCCGAGGTCGGCTCGCTGATCGTGGGCGAACCCGGCGCTGGTGACGACGTCGAGATCGGACCGCTCACTTCCAAGGCGCATTTCGACCGCGTCTGCGGCTTCCTCGACCGCGCCCGCGCCGAGGGCGTCCGCGCGGTGCTCGGCGGATCGGCAGTGGCCGGACCCGGATACTTCGTCGCACCAACGGTACTCACCGACGTGCCCGTCGGCGCGGAGTGCGCCCGGGAGGAGATCTTCGGTCCCGTCGTCACCATCGAGACCTTCACCGAAGAGACCGAGGCCATCGAGCGCGCTAACTCTGTTCCTTACGGCCTGGCCGCATCGGTGTGGACCGAGAATGCCCGGCGCGGCCACGACGTTCCGGCGCGGCTTGACTTCGGCACCGTATGGGTCAACGCCCATCTGGTGCTCGCGAGCGAAGTGCCGTGGGGCGGGTTCAAGGGTTCCGGATATGGACGCGACCTATCCATCTACGCTCTCGACGACTACTCCCGCACGAAGCACGTCATGCACAATCACACCCGTTGATCGACACGGGCGAAGGGGTTCTTCTCAATGGGCATTGTCAAGAACGACAATCGTCAGTTCAAGCTCGGCATGCACTCATACACGCTGCATCTGAACGGATGTGGTGAGAGTTGGGGATTCGAGCAGGACTATGCCTTCGAAAAGACGATAGATCTCACCAAGATGATGGATCTTGCGGTGGAGTGGAGATTAGACGTACTGCACATCACCTTGGTCGATCTCGACAACGACGTCAGCGCCGAGCATCTGGCTGAGGTCAAAACGGCCGCGCGCAGTCGTGGCCTTGACCTCGAATTGAACGTCTCGATCAACGCGCCGTGCGATCCGCGTGTGAATGCCTCGGTCGAGGAGGCATTGCACATTGGTCACGCCATCGGTGCGCAGCTGGTGAAGTTCAGCTTGGATATCAAGCGTCCCAAGCCGATCTACGGCTCCTGCATGCATCCCGATGTGGTCGTCCAGCTGGCCGATCGCGTCTACGAGTTCAAGAAGAACATTCCGCTCATCGAGAACTACGGCATGAAGGTCGCGCTGGAGAACCATTGTGATTTGTTCGCCGACGAGGTCATCTGGCTTGTCGAGCAGCTGCATCACCCTCTGGTCGGCGCATGTCTCGACACCATGAACTCTCTTGTGCTGATGGAGGGCACCGAGGAATGTGTGAAGAAGATGGCTCCCTACGCTTACTGCTGTCACTTCTGCGACATCAACATAGTGGTTGACGCGGACGGCACCCATTCAATTGGTACGCCAATCGGGCAAGGCGATATCGATTGCGTGATGATCATGCAGGAGCTGCGTGCCAACGCACCCGAGGCGCTTGACACGATCGTCTTCGAGATCGAGATGCCGTTGAACGGCCGCTCCATTGAGGAAGGGCGCGAACTCGAACTGCGGGCCGCCAAGGAAAGCGTCAACTACATGCGGAGCGTGCTGAACGTCGGCCACTGATCAGACCTTTTTCTGAGCATTACGGGCCGAAGGTGCGATGCCGCAACCGTGAATGCACGGGCGAGTGCTAGCACGTTGCGGCCGCCACGCCTGCCGGGCAGTCTCGCGCCTGCCATCAATCCGCACAAGAAACCCACGACGAACCACCCACGCGCGCGTCGCTTGTTCCTTCGCCTAGCGGCTGATGCGACGAATCCAGCAACCGACGCGACGATCGCGACCGCGAAAAGCAAAGCGATCAGATGTGTCGGTCCGAGCGACCCCATATCGCAACCTCCGGGCCGTCGTCTGCATAGGCCGCTTGGCCGATCCAACCACCGTCACCGCCGCAGCAGCACGGCCAAGCCGTGTTGTGACCAAAGCGAGCCGGAAGCGTTAGCCGCCACTAGTGCTGCGGGCGGCGGTTCAATGACCGGGCGCCCAGGATCAGCCCGAACACAATGATCGACCCGACGATGCCCACGCCCACCCGGACCGGCATCGCGTCAAGGTCTGGCAGCGATGCCGATGCCTGTGCCGCAGCAGGATTGGGCGCTGCGTCCGGCTTGGGCGCGAGCAACGACGGATCCGGCTCGATCAGCGTGCCGACCTTGGTGCCCGGCGCCGTCGCGAAACCATAGTCGAGCAGGTGCGCCGCTTGCTCCCATGGCGCAATAGGCTCGCGGGTGCCGTGCAGCAGCACCGCCACCAACCGGCGCCCGTCGTGATTGGCGGCTCCGACAAAGGTCTGACCCGCGTCATCGGTGTAGCCGGTCTTGCCGCCCATCGCGCCGGGGTAGTTGACGAGCAGCTTGTTGTCGTTCTCGATGGGAAAGCCGACATCGCCGCGGCCGGGAAAGTCGAACGTGCGGGTGCCCACGATGTCGGCGAAAGTCGGGTTCTGCCAGGCGTATCGGTAGAACAGGCCGATGTCGTAGGCCGACGTGCTCATGCCAGGTCCGTCGAGGCCCGACGGCGTCGCGGCGCGGGTGTCGCGGCCGCCGAGCTTGCCGGCCAGGTCGTTGATCTTCTGTATCGCGGTGTCCATCCCGCCGAGCTGGACGGCCAACGCATGCGCGGCGTCGTTGCCGGAATACATAAGTAGGCCATGCAGCAAGTCGTTGATGGAATAGAAGCCATTCTCGCCGACCCCGACCTTGGTGCCCTCGGCGTTGGCGTCGTCTTGAGTGCCCGCCACCACCTTGTGGATCGGCAGTTCCTTGATCGACTGCATGGCGATCAGCACCTTGATGATGCTGGCCGGTCGATGACGGCCGTGCGGGTCCCGTGCGGCGACGATGTCACCGGAGTCTAGGTCGGCGACGAGCCACGCCTCGGCGGAGATGTCCCCCGGCACCGGGGGCATGCCTGGGGCGGTGATGATGCCGCAGCCCGACAACGCGTCACCGCCGAGTGGCTTGGCAGGCACCGGCAGCGGTGCGGGTGGATCACCGGCCTCCGGCACCTCGGAGGAGTCGACCGCAGGCGGCGTCGACTCCCGATACGGGCAGGCCGGAGCCTCGGGCGCCGCGTTCGGCTCGGCCGTTGCCACCGCCGGAGCCGCCAACAGGAAAACAGCCGCTGCCAG
>DASRJA010000239.1:0-9181 GCA_035649695.1 Mycobacterium sp.
GGACGATCCGCGCGAGAAGTTACGCAAAGTGCTTGTGCACCACGCTGTTACGTTGCGGACGGCGGCGATCCTAGGTGATGAGGACGCTGCGCTCAAGGTGCTGGACGAGCATCGGTTGCTGTGCGCGCACCGACACGGGCCGTACGGAGTGCAGCACTGGAACCGGCAGGTCGAGCGGTGGCTGACGGAAGAGACCGGCGACCCGATCTGGTCGGCGTGGTACGCGGGCCGACCGGTGCTGGTGACGGCCAACGACTACGGGCTGAGCGTGTACAACGGCGACACGGGTGTGACGGTCGCGCGGGACGGCGCGCTGAGAGCGGTCATTGGAAGCGCAGGCGAGACGCTGACGTTCGCGACGAGCCGGCTCGCGGATGTGGAGACCATGCACGCGATGACCATCCACAAGAGCCAGGGCAGCCAGGCCGATGAGGTGACGGTGCTGCTGCCCCAAGAGGATTCGCGGCTGCTCACGCGAGAGCTGTTCTACACGGCGGTGACGCGGGCGAAGGAAAGGGTCCGCGTGGTGGGATCGACGGCGGCCTTGCGAGCTGCGATCGAGCGTCGAGCGGTACGCGCGTCAGGTTTGGCGCAGCGGCTGCGTGCTTAGCAGGGCCGTCAACCACTATGCGAGTGCCTGGTTGCATGTGACGTCAACTCTGTGACGACGGACCGGCCCTTGCCGCGGGGCGATTGCGCTGCGGCCACCAAGAGTGTGTTGACGGCTTCGACTATCCCCGTTGCGATCTCGTCGACCCGGGGGACGTTGTCGGGACAGGCGCACAGGCACAGATCCATCACATCGGCGTGTGAGGTGACCGAGATGTGCAAGCCGCAGCCGTCCACCAGCGGCTCAGCGATGTGCATACCGATGACCTCTGCGCCGGCGCAGTACGCACGTGCTGGCCCGCCGGATGTAAACGACACACTCCCGTCGTAACTCGGAGCGCGCCGTCGAGACAGGCCCAGTTCGGTGCAGACCCTCATTCCCGCTTGCGCGATCAAAGGCGGGAGCAGCGAGAGGGCGTCCGCGGGATCTGTTGTCCGATCGGTCTTTTCATGGCAGAAGTCGTGGGCTATGTTCAACCGCTCCGCGGCTGTGTAGAGGTTGGTGAGCACCTGCACCGGATCGGCGAGCTGGACCGGTACGCGAACCTGGCCCGTTGTCAACGATTTTCCCGCCTCGGCCGCATCGCCAGCTGGTAACGACAACGGGACATTCATCACCAAAGGATCGTCGGGGATCACGTCGTAACGCTGCATCCAGGCACGCATTGACATAGCGCAGGCGGCGAGGAAAACATTGGCTGTACTACCCCCGAACGCGTTCCTGACCGTCTTCACGTCGGTCAACGGGATCGAGGCGAACGCCATCGACCGCCGCTTGGTCAGTGGTGCGTTGAACACGGTGTGCGGCACCGGTCCGCTCATCGACGAAGTGGCGTGCGAATCCACCGGCGGCCCCGGCGTTTCGCGCGGTCGACGGAGCAACGATTGCATCACGCCCGTCACGGCTTCGGCCACCAGCCGAACGCCTACGATGTGGTTCTCTATGATCTCGCTCACTGTGTCCGTGACGAGCTCGCCCAGTGAGGGCACAGACCCGAGGCTGGTCTCCATCCGCAGCGTGTCTGCCGAGTCGTTCGGCCCGCTGGTCAGCATGTGCTTCCACAAAGAGGCGACGCCGTAGCCTCCGTCGGTCAGTACCGGCGACATTTTCACCGCCAGCGCCCAGCGGCCTCCCGCCAGACCATCGATGGTCCACGCTTTCCACAACGATCGTCGCCAATCCTGTGGTTCAGCGCTCAGTAGCGTGACCAGATCGGCCAACTCGCGACATCCCCCAGGCGCGGCCACCGACGCGCGCTGGATGTTTCGCGTGGCGTCGTAGTCGTCGATCTCGGCCCAGACCGGCTGGCCCATGCCCAGCGGCTTGCTCACCAGTCGGCTGCGGAAGCGCGCCAACTCTGGCAGCGACGAGGCGACAAGCCGATGTAGTCGGGCATGGCTGAGGTGATCGCATGCCTCGAGGATGATCACGACGACCGTATGCGCAGGCGGAGTCGAGGTTTGAGTGCGCAGTGCCATCGCGTCAGCGGCGGAGAGCCGGGTGACCATTAGCTACTCGGGTCTTGAGATCGATGCTTGGGCATCCATGTCGTCATGGCCAAAGTCGTTGAACGACTTGAAAGCTGGTTCGCTATTGGGCATTTGGGGTTCCCTACTTTTCGGTCGTGAAGTGTGGGGTTGCTGTCGAGGAAGCCACGCGCTCAGTTTGAGAGCAGCGTGTCGACACTGGACGCGTTGTCGGTGACCGCGGCGGCCATCACGATGGTGTGTGCACGGTCGGGTTCGGTGTGCACCGGCACGACCAGCAAGACGACATTGTTGCCGTAAGCGTCGAGAACTCCCAGCGTGTTGTGCGGCTGGCGGTGGTAGCCGTCGAGTCTGACGATTCGCCCGCCAATCGGAACCCGCCGTGGCGCCTTCGCCCACTCGGCCAGGTTGTACGTCACGCGAGCAACGGCGCCGAGGCGTTCCGAGAGCACCGCGAGCAGATCAGGAAGCTCTGTCGGTAGGTCATCGCCGCGCGGCCACCATGCCCCGTCGACATACCCAGTCATGGGTGCTTTGCGCTTCAATCGCAGCCGCGGTGACCGACGGAGGTTGGAAATGGCACGTTTTTCTCGAAGTGCCATGGGCACAATCCCGTCTGAGCCTCGCCGGGGGCCCAATTCACTCGAATCGGCGATGACACAATCTCAGATGGTCGCGTGCGATATACCGCCGATGTGACCCACTGTACACCCGCAGGCTCGCGCAGCGGAGGAGGCTGCCGGCGGCGCGGAAAGTTGTTGAGCCGTTTGTGGATTCGAAACGTCGGACCGAGATTGAAGGCGCTCCAACGCTAAGTCGTGTGGTAACCGCTGCCGGCGCTGTATCTGCTTGACGAGCAGCAGACTTCCCCGTGGCGAACCCGCCGGGCGTGTTGCAATCGAGCCCAACGTCCGGCCGACGCGGTATGGTCGTACCGGGTTGGCTCCCACAGCCCCACGGAAACGTCACGGCGGCGATCCGAATTCCCCGCCGAGCGGGTGTGAACTCCGACGTCAGCCGATGTTTCACGGTTGTGCATACGGGGTGGAGTTTCGTGCCAACTGAAGCAATTCCAATAGCGATCGGCCACGGCGCGCTGCCGTGGTCGGACCCGCAAGAGCCTGTACAGTCGGAGCGTCTGACACGCTCGGCTCCTCGCTCCACCCGGAGCGCCGGATCATCTGGGGTGAATACGAGAGGCTCCGCTGCACCCACCGTCTGCCCCGGCAGGGGCAGGCTGTCGTACCTCAGCGGCTCCACCAGTGCACAACACATTCGCGGCGCCATCACGCCGGAGCCAAAGGGATTGTCGTGAGCCAGTTTACCGAGACGATGTATTTCAACGCCCGGTGCAGCTTGAAAGGCATGGTCACCGGCGAACCCGGCGAACCGGTTAGGCACACCTGGGCCGACGTGCACCAGCGGGCCCGTCACATTGCAGGTGGACTGGCAAACGCCGGCGTCGGACATGGCGACGCGGTGGCGGTGCTGGCCGGCGCCCCGGTCGAGATCGCCCCGACTGCGCAAGGCATTTGGATGCGCGGCGCGAGTCTGACCATGCTGCACCAACCCACGCCGCGCACCGATCTGCTGCGCTGGGCCGAGGAAACCACCGCTGTCATCGACATGATCGAGGCCGCTGCGGTTGTTGTGTCGGATCCATTCATGCCCGCCGCTCCCCTCCTGGCTGAGCGGGGCATTCGGGTGCTGATCGTCCAAGACCTGCTGGGCGGTCGATCGATCGATCCCGTCGACACCGATGACGACGACATCGCGCTCATGCAACTGACGTCCGGATCGACCGGTTCGCCCAAGGCTGTTCAGATCACCCACCGCAACTTCGTCGCCAACGCCGAAGCGATGATCGTCGGCTGCAACTTCGACGTCGACACCGACGTCATCGTGAGTTGGCTGCCGTGCTTCCACGACATGGGCATGACGGGCTATCTCACCGTGCCGATGTACTACGGCGGCGAGCTCGTCAAGATCACTCCGATGGACTTCCTACGCGATACGTTGTTGTGGGCCAGGTTGATTGACAAATACAAGGGCACCATGACGGCTGCGCCAAACTTTGCCTACAACTTGTTCGCCAAGCGATTGCGCAGGCAGGCCATGCCCGGCGAGTTCGACTTGTCGTCGCTGCGGTGGGCGTTGTCTGGCGCCGAACAGGTCGACCCCCTCGACGTCGAGGATCTGTGCGACGCCGGCAAGCCGTTCGGGCTGCGGCCCGAAGCGATCATTCCGGCCTACGGCATGGCCGAGACGACGGTCGCGGTGTCGTTCTCCGAGTGCGACGGCGGCATGGTCGTCGACGAGGTGGACGCTGACCTGCTGGCAATCCTGCACCGCGCCGTTCCGGCGAACAAAGGACACACCCGGCGGCTGGTATCGCTGGGCCGGCCGCTGGACGGCCTGGAGTTGCGCGTCATCGACGAGGACGGCAGTGTGCTGCCGCCGCGCGGCGTCGGCGTCATCGAGGTGCGCGGTGAACCTGTGACAAGGGGCTACACCACAGCGGCCGGGTTCCTCCCCGCGCAGGACGAGCTGGGCTGGTACGACACCGGCGACCTGGGCTATCTCACCGAAACCGGCAACGTGGTGGTGTGCGGCCGGCTCAAGGACGTGATCATCATGGCCGGCCGCAACATCTACCCGACAGACATCGAGCGCGCCGCCTCCCGCGTCGCGGGGGTACGGCCGGGCTGTGCGGTGGCGGTGCGGCTGGAGGCCGGGCACTCGCGCGAGACGTTCGCCGTGGCGGTGGAATCCAAGGAGTATGGGGACCCGGCCGAGGTGCGCCGCATCCAGCATCAGGTCGCACACGAGGTGTTCGCCGAGGTCGATGTGCGGCCGCGCAATGTGGTGGTGCTCCAGCCGGGCATGATCCCCAAGACGCCGTCGGGGAAGCTGCGGCGCGCCCACGCCATGGCGCTGGTGAATTGACGTGATCACATCGTGTGGCGAGTAACTTATCGCTCAGGATGGCCGATTACGACGCACAGCCCGGTCGCCCGAACCCGGCGGCCGACCTGCCCCGCGCGCAAGTGGAGGCCGACGAGATCGACCTGTACGCCGGGCTGAAAGGGGTGGCCGGGCTGGTGGCCGGCGCGCGCGGGATGATCGATCTGCTCGGCGACGTGGCAGCGTTCGCGGCGCAAGCCATCCCCGGCGTCGACGGTGTCGGCGTCGCCCTTGTCCAGCCGCACGACCACGCGCCACGCGTTCAAACATGGGCTGCCACAGCGGTATTCGTGCACGAGATCGAGAACGTCCAGTTTGAGGAGCTTCATGAGGGGCCGTGCATCACGTGCATGGAGTCGCGCCGGCCGTGCGTCAGTGGATCGCTGGGCAGTGACCGGCGGTGGCCGCACTTCGCCGGCCGGGTGGCGCGCATGGCGGTTCATTCGGCGCTGTCACTGCCGCTGACGGTGGGCGATGAGGTGATCGGCTCGATCAACGCCTATGCCCGCAGCCGCGACGCGTTCGGCGAGCACGCCGTGCAGTTGGGTGCACAGTTCGCCGGGCCCGCGGCGGTGTCCGTGTACAACGCGCAGCTCCTGGCGGCGACGCAGGAGCGGACGAAAGCGCTGCAGCGTGCTCTCGACAGTCGGGCGGTGATCGATCAGGCGATCGGAATCATTCGCAGCCGGTCGGGCGTCAGCGCGGAGGTGGCGTTCGATCGGCTCACCCGGCTGAGCCAGGCGGAGAACATCAAGCTGTACCTCGTCGCCGAGCGCATGGTGGAGGAAGCGGTGCGGCGGGCACGAGCGCGGCATAGCCCCTAGGGCCGGGCAGAGTCGAATTCGGCGATGGCCGCGAGCAGCGGCGGGCGGGCCTGCCGATCGGTCATGAGCTGCCGGGCCACGTCGGTCAAATGGTCGCCATGGGTGTGCGCGTAGCTGCGCAGTAGCTGGAAAGCCTCCTCGACGGAAATGTCGAGGCGCTCCCGCAGGAAGCCTTTGGCCTGTTCGACGTGGACGCGGTTGGTCAGCGCGTTGCGCAGCTGCTGCATCACGGTCGAGGGCGTCGGCGGGTGTTCCTGCAGTATCGCTACGGACGCGATGTGGGCGAGAGTTTGGCCGACGAGGAGATCGGCGTCGGTGAGTGCGCCGGGCCGGGCGCCGAACAAGCCGAGCGCGCCAAGGACGATGCCGGCGGCGCGCATGGGCACGGCGTGTACGGAGGCGAAGCCGGCGTCGAGCGCGGCAGGGACGAACCGCGGCCAGCGGTCGGCTTCGGCGTTGAGGTCGGCGACGGAGACCGGCTCGCCGCTGAAATAGCAGTCCACACAAGGACCTTCGTCGGACTGCAGTTGGAAGAGCTCCAAGTTGCGGGTTTCCTCGGTGGTGGCCGCGAGCACACGGAGCTGCTCGAGCGGATCGGCGAGCAAGAGTCCTGCCGATTCGACGTCGAGCAGCCGGGCGCAGCGCTCGGTGAGGTCGGTCAGCAGATCCACGACGTCGAAGTCGTCGAGCAGCCTGTCGACGAGCGATACGACGGCGTCCAGTACACGGGCTTCACGAGGGATTTCGGTCACCTCGCTCTCCTTCCTTGGTTGCGAAAGGCCTGCATCAATCGGTGTCCAGAGTCAGGCGTCGGTCGAGGATGTCGCGGGCGACGTCGGTCGAGCTGCGGCCGGTGGCGTAGGCATGGGCGCGGAGACGCACCAGGGCCTCGGCGGGTTCGACGTCGAGTTGGGCGACCAGCATGCCGGTGGCCTGGCTGACCTCGGCGCGGGATAACGCGTGAAGTTCGGCCCAGGCGTTGCTCTCCGGGTCGTTGACGGCGGCTAGGAGGTCATCGTTCATGAGATCGAGCAAGGGGGCGCTGGCGAGTTCGGCGGCGCCGATGGCGCCGGCGAGATGGTCCCCTGCGAGGTCGCCCGGTTGGGCGCGGAAGAAGTCGAGGGCGCCGACATGTTCACCGGCGACGAGGACTGGCATGGCGAACACGCCGCGGATCTGGTGGGAGAGCATGGCGGGGCCGTAGATGGGCCAGCGGGCGTCGATGGTGTCGGCAAGGTCGGCGACGAGGATCGGAGTCCTGAGCGTGATGGAATCCAGGCAGGGGCCCTCGCCGAGGGTGAACTGGAGCTCGTCGTACATGCGCGCGGGCGCCCCGCTGGATCCGAGGGTTCCGCTGTTGGCGCCGTCGAAGACGAGGGAGATGGCCGCCGCGTCGATGTCGAAGAGCATCACGCACGCCTCACACAGCCGGTCGGCGGCGTCTACCCCTCGCCGACCGTCGACAGCGGCGAGGAGCTGGTCGTGGATCGCCACATCTAACCGAACAGGGGCCGGGCGTTAGCGGTGCCCGGGGGTCGTGGTGGCGCGGTCATACTTCCAGACTCCTCCAGTGGGCGGGGTATTGCGAGGGCGGGGTCGGCATCGCGGCACGGTGATTCGCTCGGGAATGTCCTGCCAACGCGCGTTGTCAATTCCTCACACAGACGTCGATTCGCGTCCTCACACAGACGTCGATTCGCGCTTGGGCTTGCTATCGTACGAGATGTTGGCCAAACAGCCAGGTCGGGTGAATACAGCCGCTCTCAGCCGTTGTCTTCCACAAGCGTTAGCTCGCGCCGACCGATTCGGTGACATCCGCTCGTCGGGGGATCACCAGTGAACGAACCTAGCGATCCACCAGCCGGGCATCATGGCGGGCAGTACCTTCGCGGCCGAACGGCGGACCGGCGACGCAATCGCGCGGCCCGAACACGCGAGGAATTCCTACAACAGCTTCCGGCCCGGCTATTGATCGACCGGCTGTCCACGCCGATGCTCGCGATCGGACTCGACGGCGTCGTCGTGTACGCCACCGCGGCCTGCCAGCAGCTGCTCGGCTACCGGAACGGGACGCGCCTCACGGGGCAGTCGCTGCCCGGACTCCTGGTGGGGCATTCCGACACGACGCCCGAAGACTGCATCACGCTGCTGCGCGTCCCGAAGACGATCGTGAAATGGCAGCACACCGACGGCTACCCCGTCTCCACCGTCGTGTCCAGCACGATCCTTCTCCGCGCAACCGACCCGCTGATGATGGTCAGCCTCACTGACGTCACTGAGTGGACGTGGGCCGCGAGCCCTCGCGACTAGGCCTCGACGAGCCGAGGCGGGCTTCCGCTGGCGAGGCGTCGATCAGGTCAGGACAGGGCGCTGCCATTTCGCCACTCGTTCCACGGCACGCTCCAGTCGCCGTTCTGCTTCAGCTGCAACGGCGGGCCGCCGGTGTTGCGCACCTCGACGACGTCGCCGGGCACGGAGAAACCGTAGAACCATTCGGCGTTCTCGCCGTTGAGGTTAAGGCAGCCGTGGCTCGTGTCGGTATTGCCTTGGGCCCACACCGTCGCGTTGAGCTGGTGCAGGTAGATGCCGTCGCTGCTGATGCGGGTGGCGTAGGGAATGGTCTCGCGGTACCCGAGGCGGGAGTTGATCGGCAGCCCGAAGGTCGAGGAGTCCATGATCACCGGGTTGGCCTTGTCCATCACGGTGTAGACACCCGGCGGGGTCCAGAAGCTGAGTGTGGTGCCACCGATGGTTTCGGTGCCGCCCATGCCCATCGAGGTCGGCATGGTGCGGACCAGCTTGCCGTTGTCGAAGACGCTGACTTGTTTGGTGGTGTCGTCGGCGATGGAGACGTGCGAGTCGCCGATCTTGAACGACAGGTGCTCGTCCTCTTGGCCGTAGAGCCCGTCGCCAAGCGGCGTGCCGTAGAGGTTGGCGGCGACGGTGACGGATGTGCCTGGTGCGTAATACTTTTCGGGCCGCCAGTGCGCGGTCTGGTCGTCGAGCCAGTCCCACGAGCCGGGAACCGGTGGGTTGGTGGTGACGACGAGGTGACGTTCGGCGTTGGCCTTGTTGTCGATGGGTTCGTCGAACTTGGCGACGACCACCATGCCGACGCCGTATGTCGCGCCGTCCTGCAGTAGGCCTCCGGCGGTCGTTTCGAGATAGACCTCGGTCTGGTTGCCGGGGGTGAGGGTGGTGAAGCTGGACGTCTGCCGGGACGGCATGCCGTTGGGCCCGCGAGCGGTAATGCTCATGGTGTAGGTGCGGCCGTAGCCGAGTTGAGTCGTCGGCTT
>DASRJA010000240.1:0-2806 GCA_035649695.1 Mycobacterium sp.
CTCGCGTACCGAGGCAAAGCCCTTGCGATCGAGAAAATTGTCGAGCCCATCCACCAGGTCATCGATGATCTTGAACCCATAGACCATCGCCGCCGTGCAGACCTGGACGGTCGTTGCACCCAGGGCGAGGAAGTCGACCGCGTCGCGCCAGTCGGTGATCCCGCCGATACCGGAGATCGGCAGTCCCGCCGTCTCCCGCGAGCGGGCGATTTCCGCAACCATGTGCAGGGCAATCGGCTTGACGGCCGGACCGCAGTAGCCGCCGTGCGAGCCCTTGCCGTCGGTCGCCGGGTAGATGGTGAGGGTGTCGTAGTCGACGCGCATGATCGAGTTCAGCGTATTGATCAGCGACACGGCGTCGGCGCCGCCAGCCCTGGCGGCCCTGGCCGCGGGCAGGATGCTGGTGATGTTGGGCGTCAGCTTGACGATCACCGGCACGCGCGCGTACTTCTTGCACCACTCGGCAGCCAGCTGGATGTACTCGGGCACCTGGCCCACGGCCGAGCCCATGCCGCGCTCAGACATGCCGTGAGGACAGCCGAAGTTGAGCTCGAGGCCGTCCGCGCCGGTGTCTTCGATCATCGGCACGTACTTCGCCCAGCTCTCTTCGTGCATTGGCAGCATGATCGAAACGATCAAGGCCCGATCGGGCCAGTCGCGCTTGATCTGGCGGACCTCCTCGAGGTTGACTCCCAATGGCCGGTCAGTGATCAGCTCGATGTTGTTGAAACCAAGCACGCGCCGGTCATTGCCATGCATGGCGCCGTAACGCGGACCACTGACGTTGACGATCGGTGGATCCTCGCCGAGGGTTTTCCAGACGGCACCGCCCCAGCCTGCTTCGAAAGCGCGCTGGACGTTGTAGGCCTTGTCGGTCGGCGGGGCCGATGCCAGCCAGAAGGGGTTCGGTGACTTGATGCCGAGAAAATTGGTGGTCAGATCGGCCATTTCATTAACCTCGCCTCAGTGCAGCCGCAGGTCATTTCGCCTGCCTGAGGGATCTGTCGATGGATAGGGCGGCGAGTTTTCCGTCCTGCACGGCAGACACAGTCAGATCTGCGCCGCCATGTACACAGTCGCCGCCGGCCCACACACCCGGTAGTGAGGTCTTCCTTTCTTCGTCGACTACGATTCTGTCCTGGTTCACGTCGACGAGCTCGGCTGTCCCGCCGACCCGCTCCCAGAGCACCTTCTGTCCGATCGCCTTGAACACGACGTCCGCGTCGAGCACGAAGGTCTGCCCGGTTCCTTCCAGACGGCCGTCGTTCGCGCTCCGCGTTGTCTCGAACTCGACGGCGCGGACGCGTCCATCCCGGGTCAGCAGCCTGCGCGGGCTCGACCAGTACCGGACCGCCACGCCACGGACCTGGGCGAACTCCTGCTCGTAGCGGCTGGCGTTCATGCTTTCCTGGCCGCGCCGGTAGGCAATGGTCACTTCCTCCGCGCCCAGGGCCTTGCTTTGAACCGCAATGTCGATCGCGGTCATGCCGCCGCCGATCACGACGATTCTGCGGGCGACCGGCAGCGAGGCCTTGTTCGCCACCTGCCGCAGAGTTGCGATGTAGTCGACGGCGTTCGCCACGCCCTCGACCTGCTCGGCATCGAGGCCCAGGTCGTTGACCCCGGCGAGACCGAAGCCGAGAAACACCGCGTCGTATTGCGTGCGCAGCTCGCCGAGCGAGAAATCCTTGCCCAGCGCCACACCGGTCCGGACGTCGATGCCACCGACGCTCAGAATGTACTCGACCTCGCGAGCCGCGAAATCGTCGGGGGTCTTGTACGCGGCGATGCCGTACTCGTTCAGGCCGCCCAGCTTCTCCTTCGGTTCGAACACCGTCGCGCTGTGTCCGAGCATCGCCAGGCGGTGCGCGCAACTCAGGCCAGCCGGGCCGCCGCCTACCACCGCGACCGTGCACCCGGTTGCCGGCGCGCGCTCGAAGAGCGGAATCGCCTCGTCGAAAACCGGATCCGTGGCGTAGCGTTGCAGCAAGCCGATCCGTACTGGCCGGTCTTCGTGCGTGTTGCGCACGCACGCCTGCTCGCACAGAACCTCCGTGGGACATACTCGGGCGCACATGCCGCCCATGATGTTTTCGCTCAGGATCGTGTAGGCCGAGCCCTTGAGGTTGCCGCTGCGTATCCTCTGGATGAAGCCGGGTATGTCGATGCCGGTCGGACAGGCCGTCGTGCACGGGGCTGCGTAGCAGAAGTAGCAACGGTCGGCATCGATGATCGCCTCGGACGGCGTCAGCGGCGGATGCATGTCTGCAAAGTTGGCCGCTATCTGCTCATCAGCGAGACGCCCCGGACGGACATCGGCAGGATCGGCGACCGGCTTGTTGCTGCTCACTGAAACCTCGCGACTGCGCTCACTCGTAACTCTGCGCCGTCAGCGGCGCACCGGCCGCGGCGCGCTCAACTCCAGCTGCTTCCTGACCGCGTCGTAGTACGGGGCAAACGCCGGTCGCTTGACGTACCGGCCGGCCCCGCGCTCGACACGCAGATCGCCATTCGCATACACCAGCTTGCCGCCACTCACGGTATGCGAGGCGCAGCCTTGCACCGTCATGCCCTCGAAGATGTTGACGTCGACGTTCTGGCGATGCGTCTTCGCTGAAATGGTCTTGCTCGCCGCAGGATCCCAGACCACCAGGTCGGCATCGGAGCCGAGCGATACACTGCCCTTGCGCGGATAGATGTTGAAGATCTGGGCCGCGTTGGTGGAGGTGACGCGCACGAACTCGTTCATCGTCAGTCGCCCGGTATTGACGCCGTGGTGCCACAGCACCTCCAGGCGGTTCTCGAT
>DASRJA010000241.1:0-8328 GCA_035649695.1 Mycobacterium sp.
GGCACTTGGGCAACTTCCCGCAGGCGTTCACCCACCTGGCGTTGATCAACGCCGTCGTGCACGTCATCCGGGCCGAGGAAGAGGCCGACAGCTCCGGGGTGTTCGTACCCGCCAACGCCCCGATGTAGGGACGGTTGCGCGCGGATGACGGCTCGGTAGCGCTTCAGGATCATCGTGTTTCGATGCCTTGTCGTAGCATTCCCCGTCACGCACCATGCATGAATGAGTTATCGCGTGGGAGATGAGTCGTCCCGACGGGTGATCGATGTGGGCATCGGCATTCTGATCGGATTGCGCGGCTGCTCGGACCAAGAGGCGTTCGACGAATTGGTCCGCGTCGTCCATCAGACCGGTGTCGGTATCGGACGACTGGCCGCGGGTTTGGTGGCGCTGGCCAGCGGCTCGTCGTCTGCGGACCACGCCGAGGCCTTCACCGTCTGGGGCGATCTGATCAGGAGCCGCCGGCAGGTATCGCTGGTCACCACCCATTGATGGCCATCAAGCTGTGACTTCTGTGTGTTCACATGGCAGGCGACGAACCAGTGCCGCCACTTCGCAATAGTTACTGATCTTGCTCGGGATCAGCCACGCTGACTCACCATTCCTGAATTGAATTTCAGTGCGCCACAGGGATTTCCCACCGTAGGGTCGAACTCTGAGTCTGTTGACCACACGGCTTAAGTCGGGCTCTGACCTCCGGCTGATTGACTGCTGGGCTCCTCAAATGGCGGTCGCGGCGGATCATGGGAATGCTTGCCGAGATTAACGGCGGTGTCGTTCATCCACTCCTGCTAGGTCCGCAACGCCGGCGCTGCCTCGCTCGCCGGGCTCAGTGTCGAACCAGACCTGCAGGATTTCCTTCGCGAGATCATCAGCGAGTGTTCGGTTGGACAGGCACAAGACGTTGGCGTGGTTCCAGACGCGAGCGCCCGCCGCTTGGCCTGGGTCAGAACAAAGCGCTGCCCGAATGCCAGACACCTTGTTAGCCGCCATGCTGATGCCTGTCCCGGTCCAGCAGAAAAAGATGCCCTGGTCGCAGTCGCCTCGGGCGACTGCCTCCGCGGCCTGCTCCGCGGCGAGTGCCCACGGGCTTTCTTCGCCCGTGGCGACGGAGCCGAACGGCACCACCTCGTGGCCGCGTTCCGCTAGCCAGTCACGCACCGTCGAATGGACGGGATACGGCTCGTCGGAGACGAGTGCGATGCGCATACGTCGAGTCTAGGAGGCCGTGACTGCGAGTTCGGTGCGCTTACGACCGCTCAGCGAATGTTTGCGCACCAAAATCGCTATTGGGGGGTGTCTGCAGGCACCCAATCGAAAGGCACGGCCTGCGACCGGTAAATCATCCGCGTCAACGTCGGCCGATCAACACCGGCGACCGTCGGAACTTTGACTTCTGGTTCGCCTGCGACTGCATAGTCCTCGTACGGTGTGAGGTACGCCCAAACCACCTCCCCGGACGGGGTGACCTGGAAGATCCGGCCGTGCATGCCTTCGGTGATCAACGTGTTCCCGTTGGGTAGGCGCTGCGCGTTGCTGACAAATGAGCTGAAGAACGTCCACGGTGGGCGGCCCGAGTCCTCTGCGGTGTACTGCCACACAATGTGTTTCGTGACGGGGTCGATCTCGAGGACCCGCGACCCGGCGTAGATCCCAAGAGGCGCAGGCGGGTAACCCGCACCGCCCTGGTTGTCGAACACCAGCAGGTTGCCTGCGCCCGGAAGCCCGTCGGCAATGAAATGTGGGTTGTGCTGGCCGGAGATCTGGTCGAGCGGACGTGGCAGCGAGTGACTGTTGATCCGCTGGTGCTCACTGCCCGGCTCAGCATCGAAGTACGGGCCCAGTCGCCACACGATCTTTCCCGTGCGCTTGTCGATCAGCGCGACGATGTTGGCCTTGCGCGAGCTGATCAGCATGTTGTCGGGCGCAAACACCGTGTCGGGGTCCTCGCGGTGCCACCGGTTCGGTCCGAGCGTCTTTGCGCTGTTGATCTCGAGATAGCCCCAGATGTTGTCGGGTTGACGCGCGACGCTTCGCCGCAGGTACTCGAATCCTTCGGTGGTGAAACCGAATTCATCGAGGTGGTCACCGGCCTTCCATTCCCAGACGATTCTCCCGTCCGGTGCCACCTCGTAGACACCCTGATCCCCGACGACGTGTGGGCCCAGCGCCGCAACCTCGCGCGGGATCGCCACCAAGATGAGGCGGTTGCCGTTCTCGAGCAGTTCCCAGTCGTGGTTCTGGCGGGCCGCACCGCCGGGTGCCTCGGTCCCCCACTCCCACAGCTTCTCCCCCGTCCACGATAGCTGGCCGACGGTGCGGTTTGGCGTAGATGCCGCCGGGCGAATCGTCCAGCTGTGTCAGTTGCACACCGATGTCGCCGATGCGTCCGTCATTGAGGGCGGGGTCGATAATCCGTGCCGGCACACCGGGATACGGCCATTCGTTGCGCACCACACCGTTGAGGTCGATCAGTCGTGTGATGCCGTCGGCGCCGGTGTAGAGCACGTAACCGCCCCACGCAAGATCGGGGTCGTGGTACGTGACACCGCTGAACTGAACGAAGGCCATGGCGAGTAGTCCTACCAACGAGAGTTAGTCGTCACAGCGCTAGCCCGCCGAAGGCGACGATGGCTGCGCCCAGAGCAACGACGATCCACACCCAGATGCCGTCGAGACGCACACCGGCCACCATTGGGCCGTCCGGAGCCGTGAGATAGACGTCTTCGACCACGTAGGAAGGCTAGGTGTCAGCGGCCGCAATCGACGGGCGCCAACGCCGGTTTGCCGCATGCCCGGAATACAACATGGCCGGTAGAGACCGTCTCTCACCTTTGAATCAGAGTGGTTCGAAACGGCGGCCGAGGAATGACTCTTCTGCGGCGCGTCATCACATGTTGACGACGTCGGGAAGCGCTGCTGCTGGGATTCATCATTGCGTTCTGGGCGACGCCATTCCCGGACTTCGACGGGCGCGGGTTCGATAGGTTGATCCCGTGGGCGACGACGACGGCGTTCCTGAGGTCGAGCCTGATTACCGCTTCACCTTGGCGAACGAACGCACATATCTGGCGTGGGAGCGCACCGCGCTTGGTCTGCTCGCCGCGGCGGTGGCCGTCGTCCAGTTAGTGCCCGAGCTGTCGATCCCCGGCGCCCGCCATGTTCTCGGAATCATCCTGGCGTTGCTCGCGATCCTCACCGCGTGCATGGGGATTCTGCGGTGGGAACAGATCGATCGCGCGATGCGCCGCGACCTGCCGTTGCCGCGGCATCCCAAGCCCGTCTATCTCGGAATCGGCCTTGTCGTCGTCGGGCTGTTGACCGTCGGCTTCGTGGTGATCAAGGCGGTGGTGGGGTGACGACCCCTGGCCGGCGTGAAACACAAGCCGAACGAACCACTTTGGCCTGGACTCGAACCTCGCTCGGCGTCCTGGCCAACGGTGCGCTCCTGCTGATCAAGGACGCCCATCGCGATGCCAGCGCATTCCGGTTCGTTGCGGCCGGGTTCGCCGCCCTATTGGCGTTGTCGACCTATCTGCTCGGCGTTCGGCGTCAGCGATTGCTCGCCAAACGTCCACTTCCAGAAGGTATTTCGCCCCGCCAGGAGGTCTATCTCGTCGGTGCGTCGATCATTTTTCTGATCCTGATCTCCGTGCTTTCCGTCACGGTATGACGCGCTACTTTTTCGAAGCGTTGGCGACCATGTCGTTGGCGATCGTCGCCGCTTCGTCCTTGATGTTGTAACTGCACGCCCAGGCCTCGACGGTCAGGTTCGACACCACCGAAAGCGCATGCTGACAGGCCCATCCGTCGGCGTCTTCCTGCGCGGTCATCTGGGTGATCACGCTGTCGTCGGACGTGACGTCGTCGATCTGCCACAGATAGGTGGCGTCAACATCGTCCACCGAAACCGAATAGCCCGAGCATTTCTCCCACGTCGACTTCGATTCGTCGAAGAACTTCTGTGCCTTCTCGGCGGACGGGTAGAGCACCGCGGTCTGCTCCACCCAGTGTTCGTTGTCCTCACCGGGCTCGCGGACGACCTGGTCACGAACCGCCGTCCATCCACTTCCGGCATAGACGGGCTCCTCCGCCCCGTAGATCGCACCAAGGCAGTCGGGATCGGACACCTCCCCAGAGTGGTCGGTCATCTCTTCCAGCTCGCTGGTGACCTTCATCTGCGACGAGCCCATGATGCCGTTGAGTTCGCCAACCGACAGCAGGACGTCGTCGAGCTTGGCCTCGGTCAGCGTCGGCACGTCGATCGGTGCGCCGTGCTGGGCGCGCACTGCAGTGCCGGACACGGTGCTCACGCAACCCGAGAGCAGGACGGACGCCGCGATGACAGCACCGACGGCGCATGCACGGGTAGCCGTGCCGAGAAAGATCACCGCGCTATTGTGACCGACCGCCGCGCGAAGCGTCGGCTAGCCGTCAATTTTTGCTGGTACTTGACGATCCGGTCTACGAAGCGGCAACTTTTTGCAGCATCAGATTGGCGATGCCGACGGCACCCGCCGCGCCGCTGCCACTGTTTGCGGGGGGGTTCGTAACCTCTACGTCCACAATGCAATCCGACGCCACGGCGAGCGCCCGCTGGATCGTCGTTCCGTCGTCGTGCAAGACCACGGCCGACACGACCTTCGGGTCGACGACGACGTCGGTGATCCTGCTCGACCCGTCCGCGCCCCGCTCGGGTTGATGCAGCACCAGCGTCTGTCCATTGCAGCGGTGCCACTTGTCGGCCGACGCCGCGAAGAACGCCTGGGCGTCAGTGGCGTTATCAAACTGGACCGCTCCGAAAAAGCCTGCGTACGAAGGACCGTTCTGATCGCCGCCGATCCACGATCGGCTCGCCACGGACTGCACCGGGCTCCCCTGGTAAACGATCTTCTCCAGCCGGTAGCCGGCACTCACACAGTCGATGGGCGTCGCCTCGGATTCGCGCACGCCCTGCAGCAACATGTCGGGACCACCCTTGACGAGCTGACCCATGAAGCCGGCGGTGCCAAAGGTGGTGGCGAGCTCGTCGACGGTGGGCAGCACCTGCTCCAACGCCCGCGTCGGCGACGGCTTGGCGGCCTCGGCGATATGGACGACGGGCGCGCCGTCGACTGGGGTCGACGAGCACCCCGCCAGCACCGCACACGCGCTCAACGCCGCGATCGTCGACCGGGTTGAGCGCATCGGATACCTACTTCTTGGCCTTGTCGGCCGGGGCATCGGTGGACAGGGCGGCGACAAACGCCTCCTGTGGCACCTCGACCCGACCTATGGTCTTCATTCGCTTCTTGCCTTCTTTTTGTTTCTCCAGCAGCTTTCGCTTGCGCGTGATGTCACCGCCGTAACACTTCGATAGCACGTCTTTGCGAATTGCGCGGATGTTTTCGCGAGCAATGATCTTGGAACCGATGGCCGCCTGCACCGGAACTTCGAACTGCTGGCGCGGAATCAGCTCCTTGAGTTTGGTGGTCATCTTGTTGCCGTAGGCGTACGCCGACTCCTTGTGCACGATCGCGGAAAACGCGTCGACGGCCTCGCCCTGCAGCAGAATGTCGACCTTCACCAGCTCCGCTTCCTGCTCGCCCGCCTCCTCGTAGTCGAGGCTGGCGTAGCCGCGGGTGCGCGACTTCAGCGCGTCGAAGAAATCAAAGATGATCTCCCCCAACGGCATTGTGTAACGCAGCTCGACGCGCTCGGGCGAGAGATAATCCATGCCGCCGAGTTCGCCACGCCGCGACTGGCACAGTTCCATGATGGTGCCGATGAATTCGCTTGGCGCGATGATGGTTGTCTTCACCACGGGCTCGTACACCGTGCGGATCTTGCCGTCGGGCCAGTCCGAGGGATTGGTGACGACGATCTCGGAGCCGTCCTCCTGCACGACCCGGTACACCACGTTCGGCGAGGTGGAAATGAGGTCGAGGTCGAATTCACGCTCGAGCCGCTCGCGGGTGATCTCCATGTGCAGCAGGCCGAGGAAGCCGCAGCGGAAACCGAAGCCAAGTGCGACGGAGGTTTCCGGCTCATAGGTCAGCGCGGCGTCGTTGAGCTGCAGCTTGTCCAGCGCGTCGCGCAGATCCGGATAGTCGGAGCCGTCCACCGGATACAACCCGGAGTAGACCATCGGCCTTGGCTCGCGGTAGCCCGTAAGCGGCTCTTCGGCGCCATGGCGCGCTGCCGTCACAGTGTCGCCGACCTTGGACTGGCGCACGTCTTTCACACCGGTGATCAGGTAACCCACCTCGCCGACGCCGAGACCGGCGGACGGTTTCGGTTCCGGTGAGACGATGCCGACCTCGAGAAGCTCGTGGGTGGCGCCGGTGGACATCATCTTGATGCGCTCGCGTGGGACGATCTTGCCGTCGACGACGCGGACGTACGTCACGACGCCGCGGTAGGTGTCGTAGACCGAGTCGAAAATCATGGCGCGCGCCGGGGCGTCGCCGTCACCGGTGGGCGGCGGCACCTCGCGTACGACGTGGTCGAGCAGGTCCGCGACGCCCTCGCCGGTTTTGCCGGATACGCGCAACACGTCGCTGGGTTCGCAGCCGATGATGTGGGCGATTTCGCCGGCGTAGCGGTCCGGGTCGGCGGCGGGCAGGTCGATCTTGTTGAGCACCGGGATGATGTGCAGATCGCGGTCCAGCGCCAAATATAGGTTGGCCAGCGTCTGCGCCTCGATGCCCTGGGCGGCGTCGACCAGCAGCACCGCCCCCTCGCAGGCCTCCAGCGCGCGCGACACCTCGTAGGTGAAGTCGACGTGGCCGGGCGTGTCGATCAGGTGGAGCACGTAGTCCGTGTCATCGACTTTCCAAGGCAGCCGGACGTTTTGGGCCTTGATCGTGATGCCGCGCTCACGTTCGATGTCCATCCGGTCCAGGTACTGCGCGCGCATCGAGCGCTCGTCGACCACACCGGTGAGTTGCAGCATTCGATCCGCCAGCGTCGACTTGCCGTGATCGATATGGGCGATGATGCAGAAGTTCCGAATCTGCGCCGGCGCGGTGAAGGTTTGGTCGGCGAAACTGCTGATGGGAATCTCCTGGTCGGACGGGCTTGATGTGCCTCCAGCGTATCGAGGCGGGGCCGTCTCGACACAATCACGCGCACCCGCGGTCCCCTATGCTCGGAAATATGGCGCCGCCGTGGAAGACCTTTCAACGGTTCGCGGAGAACCTCGTGTTCAACGAGGCGCCGAAGTTCATCCGCAATATTCAGAGGTCTGAAACGCTGCAGCGCGGCCTCCAGACGAGCATCAGGATCGGTATCGACGCCCTCACCGGCGCCCCCGACGACGAGGCCCCCGCAATCGCGGCCGGTCGCCCGGTCACCCAGAACAGCGTTCCAACCGCGCACCGAGCCCGCAAGCTGGTCTACGCCCCCGATCTCGACGGCCGCGCCGATCCCGGCGAGATCGTGTGGACGTGGGTGGTCTATGAGGATGATCCGACGAAGGGCAAGGACCGGCCGGTGCTCGTGGTGGGCAGGGACCGTTCCACGTTGCTCGGCCTGATGCTGTCGAGCCAGGACCATCATCGCGACGATCCGGACTGGGTCGGCATCGGCAGCGGCAGCTGGGACTACGAGGGCCGAGCCAGCTGGGTGCGGCTGGACAGGGTGCTTGACGTGCCTGAAGAGGGCATTCGGCGCGAAGGCGCGATCCTGGAGCGGGAGACTTTCGAGGTTGTCGCCGCGCGCCTGCGCGCCGAGTACTCCTGGAGTTAGCGCGGCGCCCGCCACATCGGAAACATGGTCGGTCCGCCGTCGGGCAGCTTGATCTCGCCGGTGACCTCAAACCCGAACCGCGAGTAGTACGGCACCAAATCGGGCTTGCTCGCCTCCAGATAGGCAGGCGCGTGCTCGGCGTCGCACCGGTCGAGACGCGAATGCATCAGTGCCTGCCCGAAGCCGGTGCCGCGGACCGTCGGGTCGGTGCCGATCAGCATCAGGTACCAATGCGGCTCTTCGGGATGGTTTTCCTCCATCAGGCTGACGACCTGTTCCATCTGCTGGGTTCGGCGACCGAACGCCCACAGGAAGCCGGGAAGCATCGACAGCTTCTCCAGCCGCGAATCCTTCCGTCGGCCAGGCGGATCCCACAAGGTTGCCCCTCCGATGACACCGTCGCGACTCGCGACTTCGGAGCCGCCGCGGGATAGGAAGTGGCGTCGCGCGATCGTTGCGAAGCCCCGCGGCAGCGCTCTCGCCCTGGACTCGTTGTCGGGCACCATCCACATCGTCACCGGGTCGTCGTAGAACGCCCGACCGAGAACGCCTGCCGCCGCACGAACGTCGCGCCGGTGGAGCGGACGGGTGTCGACGGAC
>DASRJA010000242.1:0-4959 GCA_035649695.1 Mycobacterium sp.
CAGGAACAACGAAAACACAATGCCGACAACGGGATACCGTCGACCCAGACCGGCCCAACGTTCTAACGCCGTGTCCTCCTCGCCGTCGGGATTGCGCACCAGACCCACCACCGCGAACGCACCCACAGTGCTGAACCCATAGGCGAACAGATAGAACAGCGTCGACGATACGCCCGCCTCGTTCTGGGCGATGACGCCGGTGAGGATGAACCCGGTGTGCGCCACGGCTGAATACGCCAGCATCCGCTTGACATCGTTCTGAGTCACGGCAGTGACGGTGCCGACCACCATCGTCAGGATCGCGATCGCCCACATCACCGGGCGCCATTCGGTATGCAGACCGGGCACCGCGACGTAGAAGATGCGCAGCATCGCGCCGAATGCGGCGATCTTGGTCGCTGCCGCCATGAACGCGGTGATCGGCGTCGGCGCACCCTGGTACACGTCGGGAATCCACGAGTGGAACGGCACCGCCCCGACCTTGAAAAGCACCCCGACGAGCACCAGCCCGGTGCCGATCAGCGCCAGCGACGTCTTGCCCGACCCGGACGACACCGCGTCCGCGATACCGCCGAGATCCAGCGTGCCGGCGTACCCGTACAGCATGGCAGCGCCGTACAGGAAGAAGGCCGACGAAAACGCGCCAAGCAGAAAGTATTTCACCGACGCTTCCTGCGAGAGGAGCCGCCGCCGACGAGCCAATCCGCACAGCAGATACAGCGGCAGGGACAACACCTCGAGCGCGATGAACATCGTCAGCAGATCATCGGCGGCGGGGAAAATCAGCATGCCGCCGATGGCGAACATCGTCAGCGGGAAGACCTCGGTCTGCATGACACCGGCCTTGGTGGCCAGCTTTTCGGTGACACTGCCTACGATCGCCGACGCCTGCGGCGTGAACCCGTCCAGACCGGGGCCGGTTTCCGCATCAGCCGGCGCGGAAATGCGCCGTTCGGCGATGAGCAGGATGCCGAGCACACCGACCAGCAGGATGGTGGCCTGAAGGAATAGTGCCGGGGCGTCGACAGCGATGGCGCCCAGCACGGCGGTGTGTCCGGTGCCTCCGTGCAGATCCCGAGTGAGCCCGACGACCGCGACGAACGCGGCGGCCAGCCCGCCGAGGCTGAGTACCAATTGGGCGGCGTAGCGCTGCTGACGTGGCAGGAACGCCTCGACGAGGACACCGACGACGGCCACCCCGAGCACGATCAGCATGGGGGAGAGCAGGCCGTATTCGACGCTGGGGGTGGGCAGGTTCATCGCGACGGCCCTTCCGCGAGCTTCGGTGCCGGGTCAGGCTGGTCGATGGTGGTCAGCGTGTGGTTGACCGCCGGGTTGATCACGTCGAGAGCGGGTTTGGGATACACCCCGAGGACCAGCAGCAGCGCGATAAGAGGTGCGACGACGACGATTTCGCGGGGTAGTAGGTCATGCAGGCGATCGTTGCCATCCTTGACCGGGCCGGTCATCATCCGCTGGTACATCCACAGGATGTAGACCGCGGAGAGCACGAGCGCCGTCGACGCGAACACCGCGAACGCGGGGTAACGCGTGAATGTTCCGATCAGGACCAGGAATTCGCTGATGAACGGCGCGAGGCCGGGTAGCGACAATGTCGCAAGACCGGAAACCAGGAAGGTGCCGGCCAGAATGGGCGCGACCTTCTGCACGCCGCCGTAGGCGTTTATCAGGCGAGTGCCCCTGCGCGACACCAGGAATCCGGCGATCAGGAACAGCGCCGCCGTCGAGATGCCGTGGTTGACCATGTAGAGCGTCGAGCCGGACTGACCTTGGCTGGTCATCACGAAGATGCCAAGGATGATGAACCCGAAGTGGGATATTGACGTATAGGCGATCAGTCGCATCACATCGACCTGGCCGATCGCGACGATCGCGCCGTAGACGATGCCGATCACTGCCAGCGTGATGATCAACGGCCGGAAGTACATTGAGGCGTCGGGGAACAGCTGCAAGCAGTAGCGCAGCATGCCGAAGGTGCCGACCTTATCCATCACGGCCATCATCAGCACCGCACTGGCCGGGGTGGCCTCGACGGCGGCGTCGGGCAGCCACCGGTGGAACGGCCACAGCGGAGCCTTGACCGCGAACGCGAACATGAACCCGCCGAACAACAGGTTCGTCACCGCCGGACTCAGGACGAACTGACCGCTGGACACCGCAGCGACGATCTGCCGGAAGTCGAACGTGCCCGCCGCGAACACGTCGCTCTGCGCTGTCACCACATACAGGCCGATAACCGCGGCGAGCATGATCAGGCCGCCAAACAGGTTGTACAGCAGGAACTTCACTGCTGCCTTCGAGCGATTCTCGCCGCCGAACCCGCCGATCAGGAAGTACATCGGGATGAGCATGGCCTCGAAGAACACGTAGAACAGCAGCACATCCAGCGAGACGAGCGACATCAGCACCATGCCCTCGACCGCCAGCGTCAGCGCGAAGTAGGTGTGCACCGACCGTCCCGCCCAGCCGATTTGGTCGCTGGCGTCGTTCCAGCCGGCGATGATCAGCAGCGGCACGAGCACGGTCGTCAGCACCACGATGGCGAGCGCGATGCCGTCGACACCGAGGATGTAGCCGGTTCCGAACGACGGTATCCACCGGTGGTTTTCGACGAACTGGTACTGGTCGCCCCCTGGTTTGAACCCGACGGCGACCACCAGGGACACCGCGAGCACAGCGAGCGAGGTCAACAGCGCCAGCCACTTGGCCACCATGCGTTGCGAGGCGGGCAGCACCATGACGAGTGCCGCGCCGGCCATCGGGATCGCCCACAGAATCGTCAGCCACGGGATGGAGGTCACCACAGTTGCACCGCCAGGATCGCGGCGACCACGAGGGCCGCGCCGGCCAACATCGATAGGGCATAGGAGCGGGCGAAACCGGTTTGCAGCTGCCGGAATCCGTTGGAGATGCGCCCGACGACTGCGGCCAGCCCGTTCGCTGCGCCGTCCACGGCATCGTCGTCGATCTCGACGAGGCCCTCAGTGAGGAGCTGGCCGGGGCGCATGAACACCCGCTCGTTGAACGCGTCGCCGTAGAGATCCTGCCGTGCCGCCACCGTCAGCGCCGACCCCGCCGGTACTTCCTCCGGGACCGCGCGGGTGGCGTACATGCGGTAGGCGATCGCGATTCCCGCGGCAACGACGACGAGGATCACGGTGGTGGCCACCCACACCGGCGTCGCGTGTGCCTCTTCGTGCGCGCCGACAACCGGTTCGAGCCAGTGCTGCAACGTGCCGCCGATCGCGAGCGCGCCGCCGGAGAAGACCGAGCCGATGGCCAACAGGATCATCGGCCAGGTCATGACGGCAGGTGACTCGTGGGGATGAACGACCAGTTTGTCCGCCGTCGCTTCGCTCGCCTCAGAAGTCCAACGCTTTTCGCCGAAGAACGTCATCAGCATCACCCGGGTCATGTAGAACGCGGTGATGCCCGCGCCGAGGATCGCCGCGGCGCCGAGGATCGGACCCTTGATTCCGCCGGCGCCGAGCGCGGCCTCGATGATGCCGTCCTTGGAGAAGAAGCCGGCCAGCGGCGGCACGCCGATGATCGCGAGGTAGCCGAGGCCGAACGTCGCGAACGTGATCGGCAGTGCCTTGCGCAAACCGCCGTATCGGCGCATGTCCACCTCGTCGTTCATGGCGTGCATGACCGACCCGGCACCGAGGAACAGGCCGGCCTTGAAGAAGCCGTGGGTAAGCAGGTGCATGATCGCGAACGCGTATCCGGCTGGGCCGAGCCCGGCGGCCAGCACCATGTAGCCGATCTGCGACATGGTCGACGCCGCAAGCGCTTTCTTGATGTCGTCCTTGGCGCAGCCGACAACCGCCCCGAACAGCAGTGTCACCGCGCCTACGATGACCACGCCCAGCTGTGCGTTCGGTGCGAGGTCGAACACCGGACCGGACCGCACGATCAGGTACACACCCGCGGTGACCATGGTGGCGGCGTGGATGAGCGCGGACACCGGGGTGGGGCCCTCCATCGCGTCCCCAAGCCAGGACTGCAGCGGCACCTGCGCCGACTTGCCGCACGCGGCGAGCAACAGCAGCAGCCCGATGGCGGTGAGGGTTCCTTCACCGAGCCGGGGAGCGGCCGAAAAGACACCCGCGAACGAGATCGAGCCGATGTAAGCGAACATCACCATCAGCGCGATCGCCAGGCCCATGTCGCCGACGCGGTTCACCACGAACGCCTTCTTCGCCGCTGTGGCCGCCGACGGTTTGTGCGCCCAGAACCCGATCAGCAGGTACGACGCCAGACCCACGCCTTCCCACCCGACGTAGAGGCCGAGGTAGTTGTCGGCCAGCACCAACAACAGCATCGCCGCGAGAAACAGGTTCAGGTAGGCGAAAAACCGCCTGCGCTCGGGATCTTCGGCCATGTAGCCGATCGAGTAGATGTGGATCAGCGAGCCGACGCCGGTGATCAGTAGGACGAAGCACATCGACAGTGCATCGAGCTGCAGGCCGAAGTCCACGTGCAGGCCACCGACCGGCACCCACGAGAAGAGAATCTCGTGGACGATCCGGTCCTCTGCATGGCGGCCGAGCATGTCGACGAACAGCACGACGCCGGCGGCGAACGACGCCAGCGCTGCCAGGCAGCCGAGCAGGTGACCCCAGCTGTTGGTTCGTCTGCCCGAGAGCAGGAGGATCGCGGCACCCGCCACCGGCAGGGCGATCACCAGCCACACCAGAGTTGTCATGGCAGCCTTAGTGTTTCAGCAGACTGGCTTCGTCGACCGAAGCCGAACGGCGGGTGCGGAAGACGGTCATGATGATCGCCAGGCCGACCACCACTTCACACGCGGCGACCACCATGGTGAAGAACGCCACCACCTGGCCGTCCAGATGGCCGTGCATGCGGGAGAACGCGACGAACGCCAGGTTCGCCGCGTTGAGCATCAACTCGACGCACATGAACATGACGATGGCG
>DASRJA010000243.1:0-5627 GCA_035649695.1 Mycobacterium sp.
CTTGGCCTTCCATTGCGCGCGCCGGCTACGGGTGTTCGCGCGCGACATTCTGCGCTTGGGCACAGCCATGATCGAGCTCTCCTCATATAGGGGGTATGCGCGCCGCGCGTGGTCGGGCGTCGGCAATTGCTCTTCAGGATAACCGGTGACCTGCATAGGCTCAAAACAGCGATGACCTTGACTCGATACCGCCGGTAACCGCTAACCTACCGGTTGGTTGGTACACCTGGATGGAGGACTGCGTGGCTTCAGTTTCGACGCCGGTCCGCATCGGCAACTGCTCGGGCTTCTACGGCGACCGGCTGGCCGCGATGCGGGAGATGCTGACCGGCGGCGACCTGGACTACTTGACCGGGGACTACCTGGCCGAGCTGACCATGCTGATCCTGGCCCGCGACCGAGCCAAGTCGCCCGAGCGCGGCTACGCCAGGACGTTCTTGATCCAGCTCGAGGACTGCCTGGGCCTGGCAGTGGACAAGGGTGTGCGGATCGTCGCCAATGCGGGCGGTCTGAACCCCGCCGGGCTGGCCACCGCGGTGCGGGCGCTGGCCGACCGGCTCGGCCTCACCGTGAACGTCGCGCACGTCGAGGGCGACGACCTCGTGGGGCGTGCCGATGAACTGGGTTTTGGCACGCCGTTGGCGGCGAACGCGTATCTCGGTGCGTGGGGCATCGCCGAGTGCCTGCGAAGCGGCGCCGACGTGGTGGTCACGGGTCGCGTCACCGACGCGTCGGTGATCGTCGGCCCGGCCGCGGCCCACTTCGGCTGGGAACCCTCGAACTACGACGCGCTGGCGGGTGCGGTGGCCGCGGGCCACGTCATCGAGTGCGGTGCGCAGGCGACTGGCGGGAACTACGCCTTCTTCACCGAACTCGCCGACCTGACGCATCCCGGCTTCCCGCTCGCCGAGATTCACGCCGACGGCTCCTCGGTGATCACCAAGCATCCGGGCACGGGCGGCGCGGTCACGGTCGGCACCGTCACCGCCCAGCTGCTCTACGAGATCGGTGGTGCCCGGTATGCGAATCCCGATGTGACGCTGCGGGTCGACACCATCGAGCTGTCCGACGACGGGCCCGACCGGGTGCGGATCAGTGGCGTCAAGGGCGAGCCACCACCGCCGACGCTGAAGGTGTCGCTCAACAGCATCGGCGGCTTCCGCAATGAGATGGCATTGGTGCTGACGGGTCTGGACATCGAGGCCAAGGCCGCACTGGTGCGCAGGCAGTTGGAAACCAGCCTGACCGTCAAGCCCGCCGAGATGGAGTGGACGCTGGCCCGCACCGACCACCCCGACGCCGACACCGAGGAAGCCGCCAGCGCGCTGCTCCGGTGCGTCGTGCGGGATCCCGACCCCGCGAATGTCGGGCGCCAATTCTCCTCGGCGGCAGTCGAACTCGCGCTCGCCAGCTATCCCGGATTCACCAGCACCTCACCGCCGGGTGACGGTCAGGTCTACGGCGTGTTCACACCGGGCTATGTCGACGCCACCGAGGTGCCACACGTCGCCGTGCACGCCGACGGCACGCGGGTGGACATCGCGCCGGCGGCCCAGACGCTGGAGTTGGCACCCGTGCCACCATTCGCGCTGCCCGAGCCGTTGCCGTTCGGGGAGACCCGGCGAGTGCCGCTCGGGCTGATCGCCGGTGCACGCAGCGGTGACAAGGGCGGGTCCGCCAATGTCGGGGTCTGGGTGCGCACCGACGACCACTGGCGCTGGCTTGTGCACACGCTGACCGTCGAGAAGCTGCGTGAATTACTGCCGGAGACAGCCGATTTGCCCGTCACCCGGCACGTGCTGTCACACCTGCGTGCGGTCAACTTCGTTGTCGACGGCATCCTCGGACAGGGCGTCGCGTATCAGGCGCGGTTCGACCCACAGGCCAAGGGGCTGGGCGAATGGCTGCGCAGCCGTCACGTTGACATCCCAGAGGAGTTTCTGGCGTGAGCATTTGGCACACTCCCGAACGCGAGCAGCTGCGAAAGACCGTGCGCGCCTTCGCCGAACGTGAGGTCCTGCCACACGTCGACGAGTGGGAACGCAGCGGCGACCTACCGCGCGAGCTTCACCGCAAGGCCGGCGACGCCGGTTTGCTCGGCGCCGGACTGCCCGAAGCGGTCGGCGGTGGCGGCGGCGATGGCGCCGACTCCGTGATCATCTGCGAGGAAATGCACTACGCCGGTTCCCCGGGCGGGGTGTTCGCGTCGCTGTTCACCTGCGGCATCGCAGTGCCACACATGATCGCCTCTGGAGATCAGCGGCTGATCGACACGTATGTGCGCCCGACGCTGCGCGGCGAGCTGATCGGCAGCCTGGCCATCACCGAACCGGGCGGCGGCTCCGACGTCGGCCACCTCACCACGCGCGCGGTTCGCGACGGCGACGACTACATCATCAACGGCGCCAAGACCTACATCACCTCGGGTGTGCGCGCCGACTACGTCGTCACCGCGGCCCGCACCGGCGGCCCAGGCGCTGCGGGTGTTTCGCTGCTCGTCGTCGACAAGGACACACCGGGATTCGAGGTCAGCCGCAAGCTCGACAAGATGGGCTGGCGGTCGTCGGACACCGCCGAACTGTCCTACACCGACGTGCGGGTGCCTGCGGCCAACCTGATCGGCGGCGAGAACACCGGCTTCGCGCAGATCGCGGGGGCGTTCGTGTCCGAGCGCGTCGGCCTTGCCGCGCAGGCGTATTCGAGTGCGCAGCGCTGTCTGGACCTGACGCTGGAGTGGTGCCGCAACCGTGAAACATTCGGTAAGCCGCTGATCTCCCGGCAGCAAGTGCAGAACACGCTGGCCGAGATGGCTCGACGCATCGACGTGGCCCGGGTGTACACGCACCACCTCGTGGAGCGCCAACTGGCGGGTGATGATTCGAACCTGATCCCGCACGTGTGCTTCGCCAAGAACACGGCGGTCGAGGCCGGCGAGTGGGTGGCCAACCAGGCGGTGCAGCTGTTCGGCGGCATGGGTTACATGACCGAGTCCGAGGTCGAACGTCAGTACCGCGACATGCGCATTCTCGGCATCGGCGGCGGAACCACCGAGATCCTGACCGCGCTCGCGGCAAAGACGTTGGGATTCCAGTCATGACGGCTCTGCGGTCCACCCTCGACGCCAAGTCGTCCGCCTACACCGAGGCGGCGTCGGCGATGACCGCCAAGCTGGCCGAGCTCGATGCCGAGCACGCCAAGGCACTGGCCGGCGGCGGACCCAAGTACGTCGAGCGTCACCACGACCGCGGCAAGCTCACCCCGCGGGAACGCATCGAGCTGCTGCTCGACCCCGACGCGCCGTTCCTGGAGCTGAGCCCGCTTGCCGCCTACGGCAGCGACTTTCAAGTCGGCGCCAGCACAGTCGTCGGTATCGGCGCGGTCAGCGGCGTCGAATGCATGCTGGTGGCCAACGATCCAACGGTCAAGGGTGGCACCAGCAACCCGTGGACGTTGAAAAAGGTGCTGCGCGCCAACCAAATCGCGTTCGAGAATCGGCTGCCGGTGATCTCACTGGTCGAGTCCGGGGGTGCCGATCTGCCGACCCAGAAGGAGATCTTCATCCCGGGCGGGCAGATGTTCCGCGACCTCACCCGGCTGTCGGCGGCGGGCATCCCGACCATCGCGCTGGTGTTCGGCAACTCCACCGCAGGTGGCGCCTACATCCCCGGCATGTCCGACCACGTGGTGATGATCAAGGAGCGCTCCAAGGTGTTCCTGGCCGGGCCGCCGCTGGTGAAGATGGCCACCGGTGAGGAGTCCGACGACGAATCGCTGGGTGGCGCTGAAATGCACGCCCGCACTTCGGGTTTGGCGGACTACTTCGCGGTCGACGAGCTCGACGCGATCCGCATCGGCCGGCGCATCGTCGCGCGGCTCAACTGGCGCAAGCAGGGGCCGACGCCCAGTCCCGTGGCTGAGCCGCTCTTCGACGCGGAGGAACTGCTCGGCATCGTGCCCTCCGATCTGCGGGTGCCGTTCGATCCGCGGGAGGTCATCGCCCGCATCGTCGACGGCTCGGAGTTCGACGAATTCAAGGCGTTGTATGGCTCGTCGCTGGTGACCGGGTGGGCGACGCTGTACGGCTATCCGATCGGCATCCTCGCCAACCACCGCGGCGTGTTGTTCAGTGAAGAGTCGCAGAAGGCCACGCAGTTCATCCAGCTCGCCAACCGCGCCGATACGCCACTGTTGTTCCTGCACAACACGACCGGCTACATGGTCGGCAAGGCCTACGAGGAAGGCGGGATGATCAAGCACGGCTCGATGATGATCAACGCCGTGTCGAACTCAGGAGTCCCGCACATTTCGCTGCTGATCGGCGCGTCCTACGGCGCGGGCCACTATGGCATGTGCGGGCGGGCCTACGACCCGCGGTTCCTGTTCGCCTGGCCAAGCGCGAAATCGGCGGTGATGGGCGGCACGCAATTGGCGGGCGTGCTGTCGATCGTCAGCCGGGCGGCGGCGGCCGCGCGCGGTCAGCAGTTCGACGAGGACGCCGATGCTGCGCTGCGGGCGGCGGTGGAGGCGCAGATCGAGGCCGAGTCGCTGCCGATGTTTCTGTCGGGGCGGCTCTATGACGACGGCGTCATCGACCCGCGCGACACCCGCACCGTGCTGGGAATGTGCTTGTCCGCCATCGCCAATGGCCCGATCAAGGGGACGTCGAACTTCGGCGTCTTCCGGATGTGAGCCCAGATGATCACTAAGGTTCTGGTCGCCAACCGCGGTGAGATCGCACGCCGCGTGTTCGACACCTGCCGGCGCCTCGGCATCGGCACTGTCGCCGCCTACACCGATCCAGACGCCGCCGCCCCGCACGTGGCGGAGGCTGATGCCCGGGTGCGTCTGGAGGGCCGCAACGGGTATCTGGATGCCGGGCAGTTGATCGCCGCGGCCCGCGCCGCGGGTGCCGACGCCATCCACCCGGGGTACGGATTTCTTTCGGAGAACCCGGAATTCGCTGCCGCGGTCCTCGAGGCAGGCCTCAAGTGGGTCGGGCCGCCGGTGGCCGCGGTCGCCGCGATGGGGTCGAAGATCGAGGCGAAGAAGATGATGGCCGCGGCGGGCGTGCCGGTTCTCGACGAGCTCGATCCCGACACCGTCACCGCGGATCAGTTGCCGGTGCTGATCAAGGCGTCGGCCGGCGGCGGTGGCCGCGGCATGCGGGTCGTCACCGATCTGGATGCGTTGCCGGCGCAAGTGGAGGCTGCGCGCCGCGAAGCGCAGTCCGCATTCGGGGACCCGACCGTATTCTGCGAGCGCTATCTGGCGACCGGTCACCACGTTGAGGTGCAGGTGCTCGCCGACGAGCACGGCACCGTGTGGGCCGTCGGCGAACGCGAATGCTCGATCCAGCGGCGCCATCAGAAGATCATCGAAGAGGCACCGTCGCCTCTTGTCGAACGCACTCCGGGCATGCGGGACAAGCTGTTCGACGCCGCGCGCCTTGCGGCGACCGCGATCGGCTACACCGGCGCGGGCACGGTCGAATTCATGGCCAGCCCAGATGGTCCGGACGCGGCGTCCTTTTATTTCCTGGAAATGAACACCCGACTACAGGTCGAGCATCCCGTCACCGAGGAGACCACCGGCCTGGATCTCGTCGAGCTGCAACTGCTGGTCGCCGA
>DASRJA010000244.1:0-3537 GCA_035649695.1 Mycobacterium sp.
CGAGAGCATCACCACTAACTTCGTCGACATCAACTCGATTCCGGTGGCGGCCATCGAGCGGATCGAGGTGCTCAAGGACGGTGCGTCCGCGGTATACGGCTCGGATGCGGTTGCGGGTGTCGTCAACATCATCATGCGCGACGACTTCGAAGGTTTCGAAGTGTCGGCCGGCGGCGGCTGGACGACCGAGTCGGGATACGACGAGACGACCGTATCCGCGATCTGGGGCATGAGCGGCGAGGACTCGAACGTCACAATCATCGCCGACTACTTCAAGAACAGCACGCTGAGCAACTCGGAGCGCGAGAACTCCAAGGGCGTCTCGCTGGGTACCGCCAACCACTCAGCCGAAGGTGGCTTTGACCTGCGGTCCTCGCGCGGCTACCCGGGGTTTTTCATCATCAGCGATGGAGTGCTCGAACCAGACGACGAAGGAAACCTCGTAGACTCGAAAGCGGTCATCGATCCGTCGTGCCCACCGGATCGCACCGCCGGCGCGGTGTGCGTGTTTGACTACGGGCCGTTCAACCTCATCACCCCTGAGGCGGAGCGCACCGGATTGATGCTGATGGCCCACCAGGGATTCGGCAATGGTCTCGAGGTCTTCACGGAGATCGGAGTTCAGCACAACAACTCGCTGGCCCAGGGCGCGCCCACGCCGCTCGACGAAGGGGCGGAACTCACCGTGCCGATCACCCATCCGGGTAATCCGTTCCCGGAGGCAATCGACATCGACGTCGGCCGTTACCGGACGGTGGACGCCGGTGCGCGCAAGTGGCACATCTCGACGGACAACCTGCGCGGCGTACTCGGGCTGCGTGGCGAGATCAACGAGTGGAACTGGGAGGTGTCTGCCCAGCGCGCACGCAGTGAGACTGAGCAGAGCGGTGGCCGGTCGGACGGCTGGGTGCGGGTCGATTTCCTGCAGCAACAGATCGATCTCTTCAACTACAACCCGTTTAACACGACGGCCAACCCGCAGTCGGTGATCGAGAACATCACCACCAGCCTCGTTCGCCGCGGCGAATCCGACCTGACCTCCTACGACGCCAGCATCGACGGCTCCCTCTTCGACATGCCGGCGGGCACCGTGCAGATGGCGGCGGGTCTCGAGTACCGTGATGAGTCGATCAGTGACATACCTGACGACCAGTTCCAGCGCGGGCTGATCTTCGGCACCGAAGCGGTGTCGGCGTCGGCGTCGCGCGACCTGTGGTCGGCGTATGTCGAGTTCTTGGTACCGCTTCTCGAGAGCCTGGAGCTGTCCCTCGCCGGGCGCTACGACGACTACAGCGACTTCGGCGACACGACGAACCCGAAGGTCGCGCTGCGCTGGTCGCCCATCGACTCGCTGGCGTTCCGTGCTTCGTGGGGCACCGGGTTCCGCGCGCCCTCGCTCGCGCAGATCGGCCTGGGCCCATCGGAGGAATCTCAGTTCTTCAGGGACACGTTCGCCTGCATCGACCAGAATATCGACCCGAACTCGAGCGCCTGTGTGCCACTGGACTACCAGATCGTGTTCTCTGGTAACCCGAACCTGGACGCCGAGGATTCGGAGACCTTCAACGTCGGCGCGGCCTGGCAGCCGAGCAGCATGTGGCGCGTGTCACTCGACTACTGGGACATCAAGCAGGAGGACAAAATCGACGAAGTGCCCTTCGGCTTCATCTATGACCTCGAATGCAACAACCAGAACAGCACCGTTTGCATCCGAGGCAACCCGGTCGGGAACAACACACTCGGGCCGCTGCTGGAGCTCAACTCAGGGTTCATAAACATCGGCGAGCAGTCCGTGAGTGGCCTCGATCTGGGGGCGAACTTTGCATCCGAGCTGGGCGCGGGCACGCTGACTCTGGGCCTCGAGTACTCGCATCTGCTCGAGTTCGAGCGCGTGGAGCTCAACTCGGACGCGACCGGGTTCGTGACCCGCGACCTGACCGGCGAATACGAGTACCCCGAGGACAGGTTCGTACTCACCGGCGACTATGCGCTGGAGAGCTGGGACTTCTATGCCGCAGTGAACTACACAGGGGAATTCCAGGACGCGCCGGATGCAGACCTGGACGGCACGTTGGACTTCGACACCGTGGACACGCGCGACGTCGAGGCCTTCGTGACGCTCAATCTGCAGGCGAGTTGGACGGGCTTCGAAGGCCTCACCCTCTCGCTCGGTGTCGAGAACGCGCTCGACGAGGAGGTGCCTTTCGCGATCGGCGACGGCGACGTGGACGTCTACGGCTACGTTCAGAACGTGCACAGCCCGCGCGGCCGCTTCGCCTACGGCAAGGCCACCTACCGGTTCTGACAGGGACGTCAGGGGCAAAGGGGCGCCTCCGGGCGCCCCTTTTCTTTCATGCCGGGCCGATGCTGTCGTCGAGCCAGATCGAGGTAAGATCGTCACGCGCGCTCGCGCGCTCCAGGATCATCCGGGCGGCCGCGTGGTCCTGTACCGCAAGTCCGACCGAGTCGAATACCCACCGTTCGTCGTCGCGCGATCGGCCGGCGACGCGGCCGGTGACGATATCTGCGAGCTCCGCGTACACATCCGCCTCGGTCATCACGCCGAGGCGGATAGCCTGACCGAGGTCGCCGCCCGCGACCGCCTGACCGCGCACATCGACGACCACACGGCTTTCCCGCAGCAGACCGGGCGCGAGCTCGTGCTTGGTGGGGCTGTCGGCACCGACGCCGGCAACGAACGTCCCTTGGTCGACATCGGCAAGTGCGAGCACCGGGTGTATCGACGTGGTCACGGTAACGACGATATCCGCGCCGCGCGCTGCGGCACCGGCGCTTGCCGCCCGTTTACCCTCGAGACCAAGCGCCGTCACCCGGCGGCCGAATGCCTCGGCCGCGTCGTCACGCGGATCGCAGTATCGGACCAGGCCGATCGTCGCCACGTCGAGCAGCGCGTCCAGGTGATACAGGGCCTGCAGGCCGCATCCAATCATCCCGAGACTGCGCGACCCGCTTCGTGCGAGGTGTCGGGCGGCCAGGGCCGATGTGGCCGCCGTCCGTCGTGCCGTGATTTCGGCGGAATCCATGAGCGCCAGAACGCACCCCCGCTCGGCATCGAGGACGGCGATGAAACCCTGGATCGTGGGCAGGCCCCAGGCAACGCCATTGCCGGGAAAATTGCCGTTGACCTTGATCACCGCCATCGCGCCCGCGCCCGGCCGTGACGCGCTCTTCACATGAAACCCTCCGGCCTTCGCCGGCACATAAGCCGCGTCGGGCAACTGGTAACTCTGATTCGCCAGGCCGGTAAACGCGTCGTGCATCGACGCCAGGTAGTCCTGCGTCGTCGCCAAGCCGGCGATAACGCTGCGCGACAGAAGCAGGGTGGGTGGGGCAGATGTCATCGCATGGCTCACCGGTGTTGGGCGGATGCTCCGTACAAGTACCGCACGGTGCGCGCCTTGTTCGCCGGTGGCAACGGCGGCCAGGACGTCATCGTGACCCCCGAGTTCGATCTGGTGTTCGCACCTTTCGGCGGCAATTAAGCCGTACGGATGAGGGTCAGTCGCGCCGCGCGGC
>DASRJA010000245.1:0-5559 GCA_035649695.1 Mycobacterium sp.
TGCCAGCGTGATCAAGACCTCCGCCGTCGCCGCCGAACACCGGGTGGTGCGCGCACCCGCCGCGGTGTTCGACAGCCAGGAGGAATTCCTCGCGGCCTTCCAATCCGGTTCGCTGGAGCGCGATTTCGTCGCGGTGCTGCGCTACCAGGGACCGCAGGCACTGGGCATGCCGGAGTTGCACAAGCTGACCCCGGCGCTGGGGGTGCTGCAGGACCGCGGCTACCGGGTGGCGCTGATCACCGACGGCCGGATGTCCGGTGCGTCCGGAAAGGTGCCCGCCGCAATTCATCTCACCCCCGAAGCGGCCGCAGACGGCCCGTTGGCCCGGGTGGCCGACGGTGACGTGATCACCCTCGACGCCGATGCCGGCGCACTGACCATCCATGTGCCCGACGAAGAGTTCAGGACCCGGACCTCGACGGGCCGGGCACCGTCGGTCGATGAATGGGTGGGCACCGGCCGCGAACTGTTCGCCACCATGCGGGCGGCCGTCGGTCCGGCCGACGAAGGAGCCAGCGTCTTTAGGGGTATCTCATGACTTCACTGCTCGACATCGCACCCGTCATTCCGGTGGTCGTCGTCCACGATGCCGGCGACGCGGTGCCGATCGCCAAGGCCCTCGTCGACGGCGGACTGCCGATCATCGAGCTGACATTGCGCACGCCCGCTGCGCTGGCGGCCATCGAACGCATCGCCAACGAGGTGCCCGAAATCATCGTCGGCGCAGGCACGATCGTCGAAACCGGCCAACCCAAACACGCGCTTGCCGCTGGTGCGCAGTTTCTCGTCTCCCCCGGCAGCACCCCCACCCTGCGGGCGGCCATGCGCGACACGGGATTACCCCATCTGCCCGGTGTGGCGACGGTATCGGAGGTGCTGGCCCTGCTGGAAGACGGCTACACCGACATGAAGTTCTTCCCGGCGGAAGCCGCGGGTGGCGCAGCATACTTGCGGGCTATCCACTCTCCTGTGCCCGCCGCACGGTTCTGCCCGACAGGCGGCATCACCCCGACGAATGCGGCGGAATACCTCAAGTTGCCCAACGTTGGGTGCGTGGGGGGCAGCTGGCTTACACGGGCTGACGCCGTCGAACACCGCAACTGGGCCCACATATCAGACCTCGCACGAAAGGCTGCCTCTCAGTGACAATTTCACTGGACCGCCCTGTCTCCGTCGTCGCACCTGATCCGGCTGTCCGGTGGCTGGCGGTGCTCGCCCTGGCCTTGGGCGGATTCGGCATCGGCACCACCGAGTTCGTCGCAATGGGCCTGCTACCCGACATCGCGTCCAGCCTCGGAATCACCGAACCCACTGCGGGCCATGTCATTTCGGCGTACGCGCTTGGCGTGGTGATCGGTGCCCCGCTCATCGCGGCGCTCGCCGCGCGTGTGCCACGAAAGACCCTGTTGCTCGGCCTGATGGCGGTATTCACATTGGGCAACCTGGCCAGCGTGCTGGCACCGTCGTACGAAACGCTGATGATCGCCCGGTTCGTCGCCGGGTTCCCGCATGGCGCGTACTTCGGGGTGGCGGCGCTGGCGGCCACGCACTTGATGGGACGGCACAACCGCGCCAAGGCGGTCGCCCACGTGATGTGCGGGCTGACTGTGGCCACCGTGATCGGCGTGCCGCTGGCATCGTGGCTGGGCCAGGCACTGGGCTGGCGCAGTGCATTCGGCCTTGTCGTCGCGGTCGGCGCTGCAACGCTGACCGCACTGTGGTTCGGGCTGCCCACCCAGTTGCGCACCATGCATGTCACCAGCCCGCTCACCGAACTCGCTGCGCTCAAGCGTGTACAGGTCTGGCTGGCGCTGGCGGTCGGGATGATCGGCTTCGGCGGCATGTTCGCCGTGTACACCTACATCAGCACGACGATGACCGACGTCGCCGGGCTGCCGAGATCGCTGGTTCCGTTGGCGCTCATGGTCTTTGGCGGTGGCATGGTGGTCGGCAATCTGGTCGGCGGTCGCCTCGCAGACCAGTCGGTGATTCGCGCGCTCTATGTGTCGATGGGCGCGCTCGGGATCATCCTGGCGGTGTTCGTGCTGGCGTCGCACAATCCGTGGACGGCGCTGCTGGTGTTGTTCGGCATCGGTGCCGCGGGTTCCGCGGTCGCCCCCGCCTTGCAGACCCGGTTGATGGACGTCGCCCACGATGCGCAGACGCTGGCGGCCGCGCTGAATCACTCCGCTCTGAACATCGGCAACGCGACCGGAGCCTGGGTCGGCGGATTGGTGATCGCGGCGGGATTCGGCTACACCGCGCCCGCCGCAGCTGGTGCGCTGCTGGCTGCGACCGGCCTCGTCGTGCTCACCATCTCGGTGGCACTGCAACGACGGTCGCTAGTCTGACCGGATGGCCGTACTCGACAAGTTCCGACTCGACGACAAGGTCGTCATCGTCACCGGTGCCTCGTCCGGTTTAGGGGTGTCGTTTGCCCAGGCGTGCGCGGAGGCCGGCGCGGATGTGGTGCTGGCCGCCAGGCGCGTCGACAAGCTCTATGCCACCTCGCGTCTTGTCGAGGAGGCGGGACGGCATGCGTTGACGGTCGCCACGGACGTCGCCGATCCCGCGCAGTGCCAAGCGATGGTGGACGCGGCAATGGCGGAGTTCGGCCACGTCGATGTGCTGGTGAACAACGCCGGTGTGGGCACCGCGGTGCCGGCCACCCGCGAGACGCCCAACGAGTTCCGCGCCGTCGTCGACATCAACCTCAACGGCTCGTACTGGGCCGCGCAGGCCGCCGCGAAGGTGATGCAGCCGGGCAGCTCGATCGTGAACATCTCAAGCGTGCTCGGCATTACGACGGCCGGGCTACCACAAGCCGCGTATAGCGCGAGTAAGGCCGGGATCTCGGGCCTGACCCGGGATCTCGCCCAGCAATGGGGCCCGCGCAAGGGCATCCGCGTCAACGCGATCGCGCCGGGATTCTTCGAGTCCGAGATGACCGACGCCTACAAGCCCGGCTATATCGAGAGCCTCAAGCCGCGAGTGTTGTTGGGCCGCATGGGTGATCCGGCCGAGCTCGCCGCGACGCTGGTGTGGCTGGCGTCCGACGCCGGCGGCTTCGTCACCGGACAGACCATCGTCGTCGACGGCGGTGTGACTATCACCTGACGGTCGCTACAGCCAGCGGCTCATACCGTTTACATATGTTTGCGTTCGCTATGAAGATGTGGCGCCAAGACGTAGCGCTCCTAGATTGGGATGTATGAAAAGCTATGTCACCATTGGATTTACCGCAACCTCCTTGGCTTCGGCAGCGCTCGCATTCGCCGCTGTCGCCGGCGCGGCACCTACGGGTCCGTCGCAGGTAGACGACACTGTCCGAACGCTGGAAGCCAGCGGCTACAACGTCATTGTGAACAGGACCGGCGCCGCTCCGCTGTCACAATGCAGCGTCAGTGCAGTCCGTCCCGGGCAGACGCACTCCACCGAGGATTCACGCGGTGGCAGCTCGATCAACACGACGGTCACTTCGAAGACCGTCTACGTAGACGTGACCTGCTGAGCGGCCACCGACACTGTCGGCAGTCGCATTCTGAAAGTTGTTTTCCCATTGGCAGATTCGGCCTCGATGGTCCCGTCGTGCGCCTCGATGATCGATGCGGCGATGGACAGCCCGAGGCCGAAGCTGCCCGCCTCCCGAGACCGTGACTTGTCGGCGCGGACGAACCGCTCGAAAAGATGCGGCAGCAGTTCAGGTTCGATTCCCGGGCCGTCGTCCGTAATGGTCAATTCCACATACTCCGAGCCGTCATCGGCTCTGCCGGTGACGATTGACGTCGTTACCGTCGTGCCAGCCGGCGTATGAACCCGGGCGTTCGAAAGCACATTGGCGAGTGTTTGGTGGAGCCGCGCACGGTCGCCCCGCACCCATAGCGCAGCGTCGGGAATGTTCGTCAACCACCGGTGGTCTGGCGCCGACACCTCGGCGTCATTCACCGCGTCGACGACCATGTCGGTGAGATCCACATCGGCGGTGTCGAGGTCCTGCCCCTCGTCGAGCCGGGCCAACAGGAGAAGGTCCGAAACCAACGAATTCATCCGGCGCGCTTCGGCTTCGATGCGAGCCAGGGAGTACTCGGTGGTCTCCGGAAGGACCGCGCTGTCCTGGCGCGTCAGCTCGGCGTACCCGTGAATGGCTGCCAGCGGAGTGCGCAGTTCGTGGCTTGCGTCGGTGATGAACTGCCGCATCCGCCGATCCGACGCGGCCACATCGGCCAGCGCGCGCCCCACGTGGTCGAGCAGGCGATTCAGCGTGTCGCCGACGAGCCCCACTTCGGTGCGCGAATCAGTGTCACCCTCAGGCACTCTCGGCGCGATCGTGTGGTGGTCACGATCAAGCGGTAGCGTCGCCACTTCAGCAGCGGTCGCGGCGACGCGATCAAGCGGGCGCAGCGCGAAGCGGACGATCGCGACCGTGCATGCGGCCGTGACCAAAAGCGCAAGCGCGGTGATGGCTGCCACGATCCCGGTTTCGCGCGTCATCGCTTGCCATGCCGGCTTGCGGGAGGCGCCCGTCACGAGTATCTCGTTGCCGTCGCCGGGCCTGGCCACCATCCGGTAGTAACCCAATTCAGGCAGCGCCACGGTGCGTGGTTCGGTTCCCGTCCAAGACAATTCGGCGATCTTCGCGATCGCATCCTTGGGCGCGGGCCTCGCCTCCCCGTCGACGAAGTAGGCGGAATCAACCACCTTTCCGTCCTGGATCAACGCGATCACGTTTCCCGGCGCCTGCCCGATGAGATGCGTGAGCGGTTTCATCGCGCCGGGTGGCGGCACCTTGCCCGACGCGTCGGGCGTGGTGCGGTACTTGGTCACCGCCTGGCTGAAACCGTCGGCCGATCCCGAGAGCTGTGCGTCGATGATGCCTAGGACCGAGCCCCGCAAGCTCAGCACCGACGTCACCCCGACGGTCACCAGGACGATCATCACCACCGCCGAGACGCCGACCACCAACTGCCGCAACAAAGTCCAGCTGCGCCAGATGCCGATCAAGCGCTTCATTCTGCTGGCCGCAGCATATAGCCCACGCCGCGCACAGTGTGAATCATCGGCTCCCGCTGCGCGTCGATCTTCTTGCGAAGATACGAGACGTACAGATCTACGATGCTCGACCGTCCACCAAAGTCGTAGTCCCACACGCGATGCAGAATCTCTTTGCGGCTCAACGCTCTTCGCGGATTGCGCATCAGGAACCGCAGCAGCTCGAATTCGGTCGACGTCAGCGAGATCGGGACGCCCGCGCGGGTCACCTCACGGCTCGCCGCGTCCAGTTCGAGGTCGCCCACCGTCAAGCTCTCGTCGGCCGCAGGCGTGAGGTACGCCGACCGGCGAAGCAGCCCGCGCAACCTGGCCACCAACTCCTCGAGGGAGAACGGTTTCGTCATGTAGTCGTCGCCGCCAGCGGTCAGACCGGTGACGCGATCCATCACCGAGTCGCGCGCGGTCAGGAAGAGCGTCGGCGTGTACGTGCCGGAGTCGCGGATCTGCTGCAGCACGCCGAGGCCGTCCATGTCCGGCAGCATGATGTCGAGAACGATGATGTCCGGCGTG
>DASRJA010000246.1:0-2012 GCA_035649695.1 Mycobacterium sp.
CACCGACTCTCTGAACACGCTCGGGCCGCCGCTACTGTTCTGTGTTGCCTTCGGCCTGTCGATGGACTATGAGGTCTTCATGCTCTCCCGCATCAAGGAGGAGTACGACCGGCTCGGCGGCGACAGCGCAGCCGACAACACCGCCGCAGTCGCGCGGGGGCTCGAGTCGACCGGTCCGATCGTCACCGCAGCGGCCGTCGTCATGGCCATCGTGTTCGTCTCGCTCGCCACCTCCGGACTCACCACCGTGAAGTCGCTCGGCGTCGGGCTCGCGATCGCGGTACTCATGGACGCGACGATCGTGCGCGCCCTACTGGTACCTGCGTTCATGCGTCTGGCAGGCAGGTTGAACTGGTGGGCCCCTCACCGGCTGCAACAGCGAGAGAAAGTCGCAGTCACCGCATGACCAAACACACGATCACGAAAACACCGCCGGCACACCGGCTGCTGGCCTGGGGAAACGAACGGTTCGGTCCCGCTCCCATCCTGCTGTACTTCCTGCTTTACCTGGCCGGGATCCTGTACGCCCGCGCTATCACCGGTGACCCGAACCCATCGGTCTCGCCGCTCGATGTTGTCGCCTTCAGCGCCGTCTTCGGCTACTTCCTGCTGGTTCGGGTGCTCGACGAGCACAAGGACTACGCCAAGGACAGCATCAACTTCCCCGACCGCATCCTGCAACGCGGCCTGGTCACGCTCGACCAGCTGAAAGTGATCGGCATCCTCACCCTGGTGCCGCAGATAGTGGTGTCGGTGCTGGTGGACGGCGGGATCGGACCGGTCACGTTCGCCTGGCTCGTGCTGTTCGGGTGGACGATGTTGATGCTGAAGGAGTTCTTCGCGGGTCAGTGGCTCGAGCCCAGGCTGGTGCTGTATGCGCTCACCCACCTCGTCGCCGGTCCCCTGGCGCTGATCTGGATCGCACTCATCGGCGCGGATGGCAAGCACCTGCCGGCGAGCGTCGGGTGGCTGGCGCTGATGGGCTTCCTCGGCGGCGCGACACTCGAGGTCGGCCGCAAGTTGCACGCTCCCGAAGATGAGCGGGACACCGTCGCGTCCTATACGAAGTCGTTCGGCGGCCCGGCCGGGGCGGCTGCCGTGCTGGCGACCCTGATCGTCAGCACATTCGCGAACTGCGCGGTGCTGCTGGCGGTGGCGCGCGCGGACACGGTCGTGACGACGACGGTCTTCGTCGCCGTCACCATCGCCGCCGTCGCCATGACGATGCAATTCGCGTCGCGACCAACCGCGAGATCCACCAAGCTCGCGGAATTGGCCAGTGCGCTCACAGTTCTCGTGTCACTCCTTGTCGTGATCACCGCACTGTTGACCGGAGTACGCCCATGACCACTCTCGACATGGCCGAAGCAACCGACGCCGGACGCATCGGCGGTAAGGCCGTCGGGCTGACCCGACTGGCTGCCGCCGGTGCGTGTGTACCGTGGTGGATCGTCGTGCCCACCGAGGCATTCGAGCGCCACATCACCGGGATCGACCCCGGCCGAACGGCGGCACACGTTCGTGCGCAGATCCTCTCCACACCGGTCGACGGCGAACTCGCTGCGACACTCACCGACCGGCTCACCGGCCACGGCCCGTTCGCCGTGCGCAGTTCGGTCGTCGGCGAGGATGGCGACACCCATTCTTTCGCAGGTGCTTTCGACACATACCTCTATGTCGACGCTGATGCCGTAGTCGACGCCGTGCGCCGATGCTGGGCGTCGGCGTTCAACGACCGGGCCGTGGCCTACCGCCGCAACACCGCCGCGGGCACCGTGCCGCCGGCAGTGGCCGTGATCGTCCAGGAGATGGCCGAGGGCGACGTCTCCGGCGTCCTGTTCACACGGAATCCATTGTCCGGCCGGGATGACGAGATTCTGGTCAGTGCCGGCTGGGGTCTCGGCGAAGGCATTGTCTCCGGGCAGGTCGACACCGACCAGTACATCTCGTCGCACGCCGGCCTCGAGCTGTCGGTGACGATCGCCGACAAGGCGACGAGGGTGGTGCGGTGT
>DASRJA010000247.1:0-2750 GCA_035649695.1 Mycobacterium sp.
GCTGTGTATTTCTCCAGCGTCACGATCCCCGTCTCGGGATCGATCTCGACTTCGGCGATGTGACAGCCGCCGGGATAGGTGAAATTGACCGGATCGTAATAGGCCTGTTCCTCCAGTCCGGGCTCGAGAATTTCGAGCGGATAGTCGTGCGGTACATAAGCCGCGCCGGCGATCTCCTGGAATGTCTTGCTGCGGTCGGTGCCCGCAACCGAAAAGACCCCGGCCTCGAACTGTATATCGTGCTCGCTTGCCTCGAGCAGGTGTGCCGCAATCTTCTTGCCTTTCAGGACGACCTTGTCGCTCGCCTTCGAGAGCGCGGCGCCACCGACGACCAGCGATCGCGAGCCGTAGGTGCCCATGCCGAACTGCACGCGGTCGGTATCGCCGAATACGATGTCGACGTTATCGAAGGCGACACCGAGCTTCTCCGACACGATCTGCGCGAAGGTGGTTTCGTGCCCCTGCCCGTGATTATGGGTGCCGATCAACACCGTTACCTGCCCGGTCGGATGCACCCGGACAGTGGCGCTTTCGTAGAGGCCGCCGCGGGCGCCGAGGCGTCCGGCAAAGCGCGACGGCGCGAGGCCGCAGGCTTCGACATAGGTCGAATAGCCGATGCCGCGGAACTTGCCGTCACGTTCCGAAGCCGCCTTGCGTTCCGCGAAGCCTGCGACATCCGCTTCTGCAAGCGCGCCTTCGAGGCAGCCCATCGGATCGCCGGAATCATATTCGACGAGCACCGGCGTCTGATACGGATAGGACTCCTTGGCAATGATATTGCGACGGCGCAATTCGACGCGATCTATGCCCATTTCCTTGGCCGCCACATCCACCAGGCGTTCGACCACGAACGTCGCTTCCGGCCGCCCGGCGCCGCGATAGGCGTCGACCGGCACCGTGTTGGTGAAGACCACCTTCACGTTGCAATAGATCGCGGGCGTTGTGTAAACGCCGCTCAGCAATGGCCCATAGAGATTGGTCGGGATGTTAGGGCCGAAGGTGGAGAGATAACCACCCATGTTGGCCAGTGTGACGACCTTCAACGCGAGGAATTTTCCATTCTCGTCGAGCGCCAGTTCGGCCTCGGTGACGTGATCCCGGCCGTGCCGGTCCGAGATGAAACCCTCGGTGCGGTCCGCCACCCATTTGACGGGACGGCCGACCAGCTTCGCCGCCCAGGTGATCACAGCCTCCTCGCCGTAGTGGAATTGCTTGACGCCGAAGCCCCCACCCACATCGGGCGCCACCACGCGCATTTTCTGCTCGGGAATCTTGAGCACCAGGGCGCTCATCAGGAACCGCACCACATGGGGAAACTGGCTCGTGGTCCACAGCGTATAGTGGCCGGTCCCGCCGTTGTACTCAGCGACCGCCGCGCGCGGTTCCATCGGGTTGCCGATCAGTCGGTTGTTGACAAGGCTGAGACGCGCCACATGCGCGGCCTTCTTGAACGCCGTCGCAACGGCGGCCTTGTCGCCGAGCTCCCAGTCGCAGCAGAGATTGTTGGGAACGTCGTCGAACAGTTGCGGTGCGCCCGGACGAACGGCTTCGAGCACGCCGACGACGGATGGGAGCACCTCATAATCAATGACCACCGCTTCGGCCGCCGCGCGGGCGAGTTCCAGCGTATCGGCGACCACAAAGGCGACCATGTCGCCGACGAAGCGCACCTTGCCCTGCGCCAGCATTGGAAACGCCGGCTCCTTCATCGGCAGGCCATCCGAGCCATGAATGCCCCAGCCGCAAGGCAGCGAACCGAGGCCGTCCGCCGCGACATCGTCACCGGTCAGCACGGCCTGAACGCCCGGCAGCGCCAGTGCGGGCGCCTTGTCCACGCCATGGATCGCCGCATGGCCATGCGGCGAACGGATGAACACACCGAACGCCATGTCGGCCCGCTTGATGTCGGCGACGTAATTGCCACGGCCGGTCAGAAAGCGGAAGTCTTCCTTGCGGCGCGGTGCAGCGCCAATTCCGATCACGTTCGACATGGCTATTCTCCGCTTCCCGACGCATGCATGGCGGCAGCCCCGGCCAGCACCGACGCCACGATGTTCTGATACCCGGTGCAGCGGCAGATATTGCCCTCGAGGCCGTGACGAACCTCGGCTTCGGTGGGTGTTGGATTTTTCGTCGCCAGTGCCACCGCTGTCATCACCATGCCCGGGGTGCAGAAGCCGCATTGCAGGCCGTGATTTTGATGGAACGCTTGCTGCATTGGATGCAGCACGTTCGAACCGCCCGGCCCGGAGAGACCTTCGATCGTCGTCAGCGTGCCGCCGTCGAGCATCGGCGCGAGCAAGGTGCAGCTCTTTACCGCCTCGCCGTTGAACAGTACGACGCAGGCGCCGCACTGGCTGGTATCGCACCCGACATGGGTGCCTGTCAGGTTCAGGTTCTCGCGCAGCAGATCGGCCACCAGTGCCGATGGCTCGACGTCAACCGTCCGCGACCGGCCGTTGAGCGTGAAACTGACTATCATGGGTGACCTCCCGTCATGAGCGACATCAGGCGAGAACACGGGCGCGGCCCGCCGACCAAGTGGCCAGCAGCACGTCACCGACATTGAAGGGGTCGTGGAAAAAAATTCGTTCCGGAACGTAGGCGACAAAATCCTCGTCAGGCACCGTGTCGAGCATCACCTTGACGAACGAGCCCTGATATTCGATCGCGGTTACCCGGCTCGGCAGCGCCGTCGCGCCATCGTCGGGGCTGCCGGCATCGGCGCGCACCAGTTCGATATCGTCGCG
>DASRJA010000248.1:0-2098 GCA_035649695.1 Mycobacterium sp.
GATAGCTGGTGACCAGTCCGTTGACCAGAATCGTCTTGCGTTGGATTTCGGTCACGCGGTTTCCCAGGCGGCACGGGCGAAGGTGAGCAACTGGGTCGCGAGCATGTCGAGCTGGCCCTGCACGGTCGTGTCTACGAGTTGGCCTGCGCTATCCCAGATTTGGTCGGCAGAGTTGATCGCGACCCCGAGCGGAGTGGGCCATGCCCGCAGCGCATGTCCGATGCTGCGCAACTGACCCAGCGTGCCGACAGCGGCCTGCCACCCGTATGCACAGCTGATGCAACCCCAGGGAGCGTTGTCGAGATAGACACGCGGATCCTCCCGGAGATCCTCGATGTAATCCAGCGCGTTCTTCACCAGTCCGGATACCGCGCCGTGGTATCCGGGCGAGCCGACGACGACGGCGTCGGCATCCCGCAGCGCATTGACCAGTTCGAGGGCCTTGGGTGTGCGTTTCAGTTCGTGCGGCGTGTACATCGGCAGATCGAGGTCCGGTCCGGAGAAGAACTTCGTGCGTCCGCCCTGTCGTTCGACGGATTCCAGGCAGTACCGAAGCGCGCGCTCGGTGGACGAGTTGGCCCGCAGTGTTCCGCCGAGGCCGACGACGAGCGGCGCGCCGCCTGTGGCTGTACTTGCAGTCATGTCCTACCTACTTGATGGCAATCGGGTTGATGGGTGAGCCGACCGCACCGGTGACCCGCAACGGCGGCGCGATGAGCTGGAATTCGTACACACCGTCGCCAGCGCAGTCGGCTGCCAACGCCGTGAGGTCCCAGTACTCGCCGAGCATCAGGCCCATGTCGCGCAGGCACAGCATGTGCATCGGCAGGAATGCGCCCTCGACGCCGGACACGGGGTTCTCGACCATCAAATTGTCTGCGGCGACCGCGGCCACCTCGTGGTCGTGAAGCCACGAGGCGCACCTCCAATCAAGACCGGCGCCCGGTTCACCGCCGTTGCCGGTTTCCAAAAAGCGTGCCCACCAACCGGTTCGGACCAGCACGATGTCGCCCCTGGTGATGGCGACGCCCTGGGCTTTCGCGGCCGCGTCAAGCTCATCCGGGGTGATCGGATCGCCGATTTCACAGAAGGTCTGCACGCCGCGCAGACGGACGATGTCGAGCAGCACGCCGCGCGACGTGATGCCCTTGCCATCCACCTTGTCGATTCCGCAATGGAAGGCACCCGCGCTGGTCACGGAATCCGCCGGGAATCCGTTGTAGAGGTAGTCCTCGTAGTACACGTGCGACAGCGCATCCCACTGCGTGGCGGCCTGCAGCGGCATGATGATGATGTCGTCGTTGAACCGCATCGGGTTGCCCTCGAAGTATCCGGCCAATTGACCGGCGGCGGGGTTCTGCAGCCACTTCGGGCCGTACTGGAGCAACGTGGCGGCATCACCGCCGTCGATCGTCATCACGTGCAGCGGGTTCTGCCGGAAGTGGAATGCGCCCTGCGGCCCCGACGAACCGAAATCGACGCCGAGCGGGAAGACCTTGCCGTGCTTGACGAGGCTGGCCCCCTCGGCGACCTTCTCCGCGGTGATGAAGTTCAGGGTGCCGAGTTCGTCGGCGTCGCCCCAGCGTCCCCAATTGCGGACGTCGCCGGCGACTCGCCGAAAGTCACTCATGCTGGCCGTCATTGCGCCCTCCGCCTCTCGACTTCCCGGGCGTCCGACACATCGCCGAACACCCGCTCCGCCACTGAACCGCCGTCCACCCAGATCACCTGACCGGTGATGTATCTCGCCGCGTGACTATTGAGGAACACCAGCACGCTCGCCTGCTCCTCCGGGTCGGCCGCGCGGCCCAAAGGGGTCTGGAACGAGTCCAGGAACTCCTGCCCGTATGCGCTCCGCAGCTGATCAAGGATCGGTGTATCAGTGACGCCCGGTGCGGTGCAGTTGATCCGGATTCCCTTGGCGCCCAACGTCGCGACATTGGCCATCCCGTATAGGATGATCGCCTCCTTGGACAACCGGTAGCCACCACCGTCGGCGACCGGCTCGGGATTGCGTTGACACCATTCGATGCCCTCGGCCATCGTCACGGTGTCCAGCAGCCCCGCGGTGACGCCGGCATTCTCCCGATAACCGGAC
>DASRJA010000249.1:0-4039 GCA_035649695.1 Mycobacterium sp.
TCCAAGCGTGCGCCCGCGTTCATTGATGTGGTCAACAGGCCCACTCCAAGACCCAAGGCACCGTCACCGAGGCAGGTCTCGAGCGGGTCGAACGCGACCAGGCTCAGGTGTTGGTCGCCGTCACCGTCAACACATCCACAGACAGTGCCCAAGAACAGCAACCGCGACCGTGGCGCTTGCGCATTGGTGTACAGAAGGTCGGCGACGGCGCCAAAGTTTCCAACGTGGAGTTTGTGCCGTGACGACGCAGATGTCCGCGGAAACAGTGGACGCAGTGACCGACCCTGTTGACGCTGCGACTGCCGATCCGGATGAAGCCGACGCCGTCGAGATCATTCGTGTCCACCGCGGGCAGGGCGACCGGCGCTTCTCATGGCGCCGAGTACTGGCCTATGGCCTGCTGCCGACAGTGTCGGTATTGCTCACGACGGGCGCCGGCTACGCGAAGTGGATGTACAGCTCGGCACAGGCATCGAGCGCGGCCCGGATCGAGTCTGTACGAGCGGCCACAGACAGCGCCGTTGCGATGCTGTCCTACAAGCCGGACACGGTCGAGCAAGACCTCACGAAGGCACGGGACCATCTCACCGGCAACATGAAAGACTCATACGCGTCGCTCATTCACGACGTGGTCATCCCGGGATCACGGGCGAAGCAGATCTCGACGGCGGCCAACGTGGCGGCCGCAGCATCGGTATCTGCCAGCGAAAACCACGCAGTTGTATTGGTTTTCGTCAACCAGACCATCACAATCGGCAATTCCGCCCCAACCAACACGGCATCGAGCGTGCGGATGACACTGGACAAAAGAGACGGCAGATGGTTGGTCTCGCAGTTCGACCCGGTCTGATTGCGAAAGGGTCAGAATGAAACGCCGAACACAACTGATGGCGCTGATAACCGCACCGATGCTGTTGTGTCTTGGCATGATCGCTGCGGGCGCGCCTGCGCGTGCCGACGCGGTCGCCTACCTGATCAACGTAACCGTCCGCCCAGGCTATAACTTCGCCAACGCCGATGCTGCGCTTGCCTACGGGCTGGATGTCTGCGGCAAGGTCGAGCAGGGCCGCTCGTATTCCCAAATCGTGGGCGATGTTTGGGCCGACTTCAATACCACCGACGAATTTCAGGCGTCCTATCTCATCAACCAGGCGGTCAACGAGTTATGTCCCGCGCTGATCTGGCAGCTACGCAACTCCGTATCGCATTACCGGCCAGCAGGAGGGGCGAACCGATGATTCCAACAGTGCGACGCGCGGGGATAATCCTCGTGGTTCCAACGGTTCTCACTACGTGCCTTGTCGTGCCCGCCGCGAAAGCCGATAACAAGCGGCTCAACGAGAGCGTCGTGTCAAACGTGTACACCGTTCAGCGGCAAGCTGGATGCACAAACGACGTCAAGGTCAGCCCGCAACTGCAACTCGCCGCGGAATGGCACGCAAGGGATGTGCTGAACAATCGTGAACTCGATGGCGATATCGGCTCCGACGGCTCGACGGCCCAGGATCGCGCCAACGCCACCGGGTTTCGTGGCAAGGCCGCCGAAACAGTGGCAATCAACCCCGCGTTGGCCATCAGCGGCATCGAGTTGATCAACCAGTGGTACTACAACCCGGCCTACAAGGCGATCATGTCCGACTGCGCGAACACAGTCATGGGGGTGTGGTCGGAGAACAGCGTGGACCGCACCGTGGTCGTTGCGGTATACGGGCAACCGACTAGCACTAGCTCGCCCGCTGATCGGTCGTAAAGGAGAATTCAGACATTGGCGAGCCCACGCGAGCGGATGGTGAAATCGGCCGCAGTGCTGATCCGGGAGCGCGGCGGCCACCCAACGGCCATTGCCGATGTACTGGAGCACAGTAGATCGCCGCGAGGTTCGGCGTACCACTACTTTCCCGGTGGGCGTACCCAATTACTCTGTGAGGCGGTCGATTACGCAGGCCGCCATCTCTCGTCATTGATCGAGGGAGCGGCTTCGAGCGTCGAAGCCATTGATGCGTTTATCGGGGACTACCGCCAGCAACTGTTGAGCACCGGATTTCGGGCAGGGTGCCCGGTCGCTGCGGTGGTGGTGGAAGCGGGGAATCCGGATGACGCGATAAATGTAACGCCCACCATCGAACATGCCGCGGCGGTTTTCGATCAGTGGACTGCCTTGATCGCGCAGTACCTGACCGCAGACGGCGTCCCGTCCGCACGCTCCCGAGATCTCGCTCTGTTTGTCACCGCATCCGTCGAAGGTGCGATCGTCCTGGCCCGTGCATATCGGAACATCGAGCCCCTCGACCTCGTGCACGCGCGGTTAAGTGAAATGGTCGGCACGGTGTTGTGCGAAGCCACCGTGAAAGACTGAGCAGTCCTCGCACACTGAGAAGGTCGAGCCACGTACGGCGAGGAGAATCATGCACAACCGTCCGGTTCTAGGATCCGCCACGAAGCTGAGAAAAACGCATCCGCCATTTCGATGAGAATCCTGCAACGCCGCAGGTAGAGACGTCGGTGTCCGCCACGCAGTTTGAGAACCTGATATGTGGGCGAAGTTGTCAAGAGCTAGGTGAAAGCCGCCCCGGTGCGAGCCGGGGCGGCTTTCGTTTTGACTGACCTGATGTCCGTGTTGGCGGTCGTTGCTCACGACGATGGTGTCAGGCTGATATGCGCGGGTTGGTTACCGCAGGACGATGATTCGGATGTGAACGGTACTGCTGTCTACAGTCGAGCGTCTCTGGCGATCGTCATTCGAATCGCTTGTGGCTCATAGGTTCTTTGCAGGTTTGTTCACGCACCGCGCCAACGTCGGGCTACCAGGATCAGTCAAGTATTGGATGCTGGCGACCTATTGCATGGTGGCCAGCGACCAGCACCAGCCGGCCAGTTCACGCGCAATCGCGACGTTGGCCACTAGTGGATTCTTGCCGCGTTCAGTGAAACTGCGCCATCGTTGGTTGAGGCGCCGATTGCCGGCGTGGCCGCGAGCCCGAAGAGCGGGATCGACCTTGGCCCAGCGGGCCCGCAGGGTGGGCCCGGAGGTGCTGTAGGACTTGCGGTGATGCCAGGCCGATTCGATCAGTAGCCGTCGGACATGAGTGTTGCCCGCCTTGGTGATCGACCCCTGGGCGCGCGAGTTGCCCGAGGAGTACTCCGAGGGCACCAGCCCTATATAGGCGCCGATCGAAGATCCGGTGAACCGCGACCAGTCACCGATCTCCACTGTCAGGGCCAGACCGGTGAGGGCGGAGATGCCGCGTAGACAGCCCAGCCGGTTGACCGGGTCGGCGAACCGCGGCGATGCCGCTACTTCCAGGATCTGCTCATCGAGGCGGTCCCGTGCGGCCGTGGCCGCCAGCACCGCGTCGAAACCATGGTCGAATGCGGCTTTGAGATGGATGTCGTCGAAGCGCTGCCGCCGCAGCCACTCTTCGTGAGCACACGTCCAGGGTGTGCCGCCGAAGTAGACGATCCCTTGCCGTAGAAGCAGTTTCGATAACCGGTGCCGCACTCGCATCAGATCCGCACGGGCATCTTCACGGGCCCGCACCAGATCGCGCACCGCCTCGACCTCCCGATCGGGCACCCTCACCGCGGTGATCTCACCTAGACGCAGCAACCGAGCTAAGTGTGCGGCATCTCGGGCGTCGGTCTTGACCCGATCTCCCGACGGGCGCTGCAGCTTCGACGGCGCGGCCACCACACATTCGACCCCGGCGTCCTCGAGTGCGCGAGCCAGCCCGAACCCTGTCGGGCCGGCCTCATAGACCACTCGCAGTGGCGCGCGCAATTGACTCAGCCAACACAAAATCTCGCCGTGGTCCGGACACAGCCGTGCCCGGGCGATCTCGCCTGTTTCCTCGTCAACGGCGTGCGCCACCACCGAAAGTGCGTGCACATCCAACCCGACACTCGTACCCTGAACAATCACCGGAGGCCTCCTGATCTGCAAATGTGGCTCTACCAGCGCGAGTGTTCACCCACGCCGGCAACCCACGAATCGTTTTGCAGCACGAGGCCTTCGGCCTCAGCTAGCCCCTATACCGTCTAC
>DASRJA010000250.1:0-3954 GCA_035649695.1 Mycobacterium sp.
TGCCGACGACGACGAGATCCGCGTCGAGCTCGGCGCCGTCGCTCAGCTTGACCTTCTCCACCTTGTCGGCTCCGAGGACCTCGGCAACTCCGACGCCGCACCGTACGTCGACGCCTTCGGCGCGGTGCAGCCGCGCCACCAGCTCGCCGATCTGTTCACCGAGCACCGACGCGAGCGGCGCCGGCTGCGGCTCCACCAGAACCACATCGACGCCCAGGCCGCGCAGGCTGGCCGCGACCTCGCAGCCGATGAACCCGGCGCCGACGACGACGGCGTTGCGGGCCGAACCCGCCTCGCCGCGCAGCTTGAGGCTTTCGTCGAACGACCGCAGCACGTGGATGCCCGGCAAGTCCGGGAACGACGGGATTCGCTTGGGCACCAAGCCGGTTGCGATGATCAGCTCGTCGTAGGCAATCGAGCTGCCGTCGGCCAGCGTCACCGTCTGGGCGGCGGCATCGACAGAACGCGCCGCCTTGCCCAACAGCACCGTGATGTTGTGCTCGTCGTAGAACTCGGCGGGCTTGAGGGTGACGTCGTCGGTCTCGGCGCGCAGCACTTCCTTGGACAGCGGCGGCCGGTCGTAGGGCAGATGCTCCTCGTCGCTGACGATGGTGATCGGACCGGTGTACTCGGATCGCCGCAGCTGTTCAGCGGTGCGCGCGGCCGCCAGCCCGCCCCCGACGATGACGATGCCCCCAGATGTTCTCACGTGGGGTTTTCTACACGATGCCGTCCGCCATATGGACGCCACCCTGCGGTTAGCCGCTCAGCCCCGCATCCGATCGATGATGTTCGTCAACACCACGATGCTTTCGCTGCGCTCGACGTCCGCGGCGGAGCGGATCCGCTCGAGCGCCTCCTCCAGGTGGCGCATGTCGCGGGCCAGCACGTGCAGCATCGCGTCGGCGGTGCCGGTGACGGTGGCGGCGCTGACGACCTCCGGGATGTCGATCCACGCCTTTCGCAGCTCGTCGGGGGCGATCGTGCCGTGGCGGAAGACCTGTACGTAGGCCTCGGTGTTCCAGCCCAGTGCATTGCGGTCGACGACGGTGGTGAAGCTGCGGATCACGCCGTTGTCGAGCATGCGGTCCACCCGCCGCTTAACGGCAGGTGCGGATAGGTTTACTCGCTGCCCGATCTCGGCGTATGTCGCCCTGGCATCCTCCGCCAGCTCGGCCAAAATGCGTTCGTCGGTTTGGTCCAGACGCTCCATGATCACCTCCACGCAACAAACTGCCGTATTTTTCAGTGTGACACAATAGATCGCTGGTCGACACGCAACGAACGGCGATTGCTTGCAAATTCTTCAGCTTATACCGTCTAATCATGACGATTTCAGATGTCGCCGCCCTTGCGGCCCCGGTGTCCGATGTCGCCGCAATGAAGCAGCGAATTCCCTCCGTCCGTCATTACGCGATGACGGCCCCGACCTTCTTCGCCGTCGAGTACGCCATCAACCCGTGGATGGACACCTCGACGGCCGTCGACACCCACGTCGCGATGAATCAGTGGGAGACCCTGCGCCAGACATATAAGGAACTCGGGCACACCGTGGAGTTGGTCGAGCCCGTCGCCGGGCTGCCCGACATGGTGTACGCCGCCAACGGCGGGCTGCTGGTGAACGGCAGGGCCGTGGTCGCCCGGTTCGCCTATCCGCAGCGCGCAGGCGAATCCGCCGCGTACGCCGAATGGATGGCGCGCCACGGCTTCGAGCCTGCCGAGACCCGCCACGTCAACGAGGGCCAGGGCGATCTCTTGGTCGTCGGCTCAATCGTGCTGGCCGGCTATGGATTCCGCACCGAGCGTGCGGCCCACACCGAGATCGCCGCGCACGTGCGGATGCCGGTGGTCAGCCTCGAGCTGGTCGATCCGCGGTTCTACCATCTCGACACCGCGCTCGCGGTGCTCGACGACACCACCATCGCGTACTACCCGCCGGCGTTCAGCGACGACGCACGCACGACGCTGCTGGAGCTGTTTCCCGACGCGATCGAGGTCGCCGAAGCGGACGCAGATGTGCTCGGCCTCAACGTGGTTTCCGACGGCCTGAGCGTGGTGATGCCCGCGGCCGCCACCGGCTTTGCCGAGCAATTGCGGGACGCCGGCTTCCGGCCGATTGGTGTCGATCTGTCCGAGCTGCTCAAGGGTGGCGGATCCGTCAAATGCTGCACGCTGGAGGTACATCCGTGACGATCCTTGACTCTATGACCGGTACCGACGAAGCGATCGCCCTCGACGGCCGCTATGTCGCGCATAATTACTCGCCGCTGCCGGTGGTGGCGGCCAGCGCCGAAGGCGCGTGGATCACCGACGTGGAAGGCCGCCGCTATCTGGACTGCCTGGCCGCCTACTCGGCGGTCAACTTCGGACACCGCAACCCCGAAATCCTCGCGACGGCGCACGCGCAGCTCGACACCATGACGTTGGTGAGCCGCGCCTTCCACTCCGACCGTCTCGGACCATTCTGCGAGGCTCTCGCGGAGCTCTGCGGCAAGGACATGGTGCTGCCCATGAACAGCGGCGCCGAGGCCGTCGAGAGCGGTATCAAGGTGGCCCGCAAATGGGGCCACGACGTCAAGGGCGTTCCCGCCGACAAGGGCACCATCGTGGTGGCGCACAACAACTTCCACGGCCGCACCACGACGATCATCAGCTTTTCCGACGACGAGCTGGCCCGCCGCGGCTTCGGCCCCTACACACCCGGCTTCCTGGCGGTGCCGTTCGGTGACGCCGACGCGATCGCCAATGCCATCGACGACGACACCGTCGCGGTGCTGATCGAGCCCATCCAGGGCGAAGCAGGCATCATCGTGCCGCCCGACGACTACCTAACGCGGGTGCGCGCGCTGTGCACCGAGCGCAACGTGCTGATGATCGCCGACGAGATCCAGTCGGGCCTGGCCCGGACCGGACGCACCTTCGCCTGTGAACACTGGGGCGTCGTGCCCGACATCTACCTACTCGGCAAAGCCCTTGGCGGCGGCGTTGTTCCGCTGTCGGCGGTGGTGGCCGACCGGGACATACTCGGCGTGCTGCACCCCGGCGAACACGGCTCGACCTTCGGCGGGAACCCGCTTGCCGCAGCCATCGGCACCACGGTGGTAAGCATGCTGCAGCGTGGCGAATTCCAAGCGCGCTCAACCGAACTGGGCAAACGCCTGCACGCGCGGTTGCGCGCGCTGATCGGGCACGGCGTGCTCGCTGTACGCGGCATGGGGCTGTGGGCCGGTGTCGACATCGACCCATCCATCGCCACCGGCAAACAGATCAGTATGAAGCTGGCCGAACGCGGCGTCCTAGTTAAGGACACGCAAGGCTCCACGCTGCGCTTCGCTCCTCCGCTGGTCATCACCGCCGAGGAGATCGACTGGGCGATTGACCAATTCGCCGACGTTTTGGCCGATACGGGCTCACACTTATCCGGTAGTTCAATCTAAGCCCCGCAGGAGGCACCATGACCGCTCCAGCACAAAGCCTCTCCGAGCAATTGTGGCGTCGCCGGCCCGTTGCGGGTGCGCCGGTCGCACACGGTGCTTCTGATCACCTCAAGAGAAGTATCGGCACATTCCAGCTGACACTGTTCGGTGTCGGCGCGACCGTCGGCACCGGCATCTTCTTCGTGCTCTCGGCGGCAGTACCGGAGGCGGGCCCGGCGGTGCTTGTCTCGTTTGTCCTCGCCGCCATCGCGGCCGGCCTCTCCGCGATCTGCTACGCGGAGATGGCATCTTCGGTGCCGGTGTCGGGCTCGACATACTCGTACGCCTACACGACGATGGGCGAATTCGTCGCGATGGGTGTGGCGGCCTGTCTGCTTCTGGAGTACGGCGTGTCCATCTCAGCGGTTGCGGTGGGCTGGAGCGGTTACCTGAACAAGTTGTTGGACAACCTGTTTGGCTGGCAACTCCCACAAGCACTGACGGCCGCCCCCTGGGATGAAACGCCAGGCATCGTCAA
>DASRJA010000251.1:0-3483 GCA_035649695.1 Mycobacterium sp.
GACTCGGCCTCGCCCCCGAGCAGCTGCCGGCGATCGAGTTCAAGATCAAGTTGCCCAAGTGACGCGAGCGATTGCGAACGTTCTCCTCGGTCTCAACGACGGCCGAGCCCGAGCGCGTCATTGCGCGTAGGCGTTCAGGAACTCGTCCCAGCTCGTCGTGAGCGCGAGGTCGATGGTCGAACGGTAGTACGTGGAATTCGCATCCTTCTGGGCGGCCTTGCTGATGTGGTAGATCGTCATGCCGTGAACGTCCGAGTAGGCGTTCGTGTGCCCCTCGTAGAGCCTGACTGAAGAGATCGCATTCATCACGCCCTGCGCCCTCGCCTTGATGTTGGCGTCGCTGACCGCGATATCTATCTCGTTCGCGAGGTCATAGAAATCCTTGTCCATCGGCGCCTGCCACATCGAGCGCGTGGCACCGAACGCGCGGTCGTACTTCTTGCGATTGGCGGCGAGTCCGTTGGTGAGCGCGACCGCAAACTGTTCGGTCGCCGTCAACAGGTTGGCGAGCCGTCCGTCCACGGCCACCGCCGAAAAGGTGCGCTCTCCACCCAGGACGACCGCCGACTGGGCGCTCGCGACCGCGACCTGATCGGCGCTCATGAATGGGTTCGCACGCAGCTGCGCGATCACGGAGTCGTACTCGATGCCGTTCCAGCCCACGTACTCCTCTGAGGCCGCGATCGCCGTGGCTTTGTTTTGCCACAGCTTGTAGATCTCCATCGTTGCCATGTTGCAGCCGTCGTAACCGACGACGTCGATGAACCCGAGCAGCGGAATCGCGGCCTTCACCTCGTGGTAGTCGAGCGTGTCAACGTCTGTGTCGTCCTCCATGACCCAGCCCGGGTGCCAGTTCCAGCCATGCCCCCAGAAATAGAGCGCGTAGCGGTCGGCCGGGTAGTTGGTTTTCGTCCAGGTTACGAAATCGATCAGCGTCTGGGGATTGCCGAAGTTCCGCTCGCCCCAGTCGGCCACGGCACTCGCCGCATCGGCAACGATGCCCTGCGTCACGTGATAGAGCTTGGTCGTCTGCCAGTTGCCGCGACTCGTGTCGTAACCGGGTCCACGATCGGCCAGTGCGACGATTTGTATGTCGGCGTTGGACCCGGCAAGGCCGAGTTCCAGCTCGATGTCCTTGACGATGAAGTCTTCGAGATTGTTGTCCCCCGACATGTAGACCATGATCGTCCAGCGGGCCTGCGGGGCGGGCGGCGCGGCATGCACGACGCCGATGAGGAAGCCTGAGAACGCAATGCCGGTCGCCAACCACGATAATGTCTTCATGGACGCTCCCTGGGTTTCTTGCTCATTGGATCCGGGCAGTGTCAAAACTACCGCAGTGCTGGCTATTCGCCAACTCGTTATACACCCCGCACGTATGGCGTGAACGTGTCGTTCCAACTGTGAAGTTGCAACGTCTCTTTAGTGGCTCATGCTGCCGTTCTGAGGACTCAAGGTCACCGAATTGGATCCGGCGCGCAGATCGACGGGCATGTGCCACACCAGTGCGTGGCCCTGATAGGGAGTGAAGCCGATCAGATAGTACCGCCCCGGCTTGAGGGCGCCTGTCTGGGCGTGGCCAGAGGCATCGGAGCTCGCTGCGCCAACTGCGCCGGCAGTCATGGCGGCCATTCCCAGATTGCAGCGTTCCTGACTGCCGCCTTGGTCGACCTTGCAGGCGGCGAACAGATTCTCGATGGGCGCTACGCCGGGGTTCGAAGTGAACCCCGCCTTGACCAGGTTGGCGTCCGGATCCTGAGTCGTCACGTATACCTGGATGCCGGCGGGGGCCGGCGAAAAATTACCCGACACCATCTCGCCGATACTCAAGTCAAGGATCGCCGACGCGGTGGGCGCCGCCGCCGACGGCGGCTGAGCTTTCGCCGCAGTCGGCTGTGCACTGTCGGTGACCCGCGCCATGGTGCAGCCGAAGAAGGCGGCGACCGCGTGATCGCGGTTGGGAAATCCGAAGATGAACGGAATTGGATCGGGGTCGCTCGGGATGACGATTACATTGGGTCCGTCGCTGCGGTATTCCACGTGGTTGAGGATTTCCTCGTGTCCGTCGGGCGCCACCCAGTTGAGCGCCGTGGGCGTAAATGCGACTACGCCTGTGCCGAACACAGACTTGCAGGCGCCACCAAATGCGCCGTTGACAACCTCATTGCCACCGGGGAACGCGCCCAGGACCCCCAGGTCGACCGGTTTGCCCGCCATCTGCCGCCAGCGTCCGAGCAAGGGGTTCTTCGCCGGCGGCAGCAGGGGTTTTTCTTTCAGGCGCGCCGCGACGCCTCCGCCACCACCACCGCCCCCGCCCTGGGGCGCATAGGCGGCGTAGTTCTGGTCGATTCGCTGCTGCATCTGCTCGTTCTGCTGCTGGACCTGCGCCGCGCTTTCCTGTTCGCGGCGCTGCAACTCCACACTGCCCTGGTACGAGCCGGGATCGGGAATGGCCCCCGGAGTATTTTGTGCCACCGCGTTCCACCCGAGCGTCGATGCAGTGAGGATCGGGATGGCCAGCAGACACACACGCGGCATGGTGGCTCTCATAACCCCGTGCCCGACAGCGCGACCGTCTTGGTGCCCGCGCCGTTACCGCCCGCCACGCTCAGATACCCTGTCTTCGCTCCCGCACTGGTCGGCTTGAACACCACGCTGATCGTGCAACTCGCGCCAACCGCCACCGACGTACCACAGGTGTGGCTCACGCCGAACATACTGGTGGTCGTGCCAATCGAGCTGATCGGCAGCATCACGGTCCCGGCGTTCGTCAGCGTCACCACCTGCGCCGCCGAGGTCCCACCCACCGCCTGATCGCCGAAGGCGAGTGCGGTCGGCGCCAGCGTATAGAGCGGCACGATGCCCGCGCCCGACAGCGCGACCGTCTTGGTGCCCGCGCCGTTGCCGCCCACGACATTCACATACCCTGTCTTCGCTCCCGCACTGGTCGGCTTGAACACCACGCTGATCGTGCAACTCGCGCCGACCGCCACCGACGAACCACAGGTGTGGCTCACGCCGAATATGCTGGTGGTCGTGCCAATCGAGCTGATCGGCAGCACCACCGTCCCGGTGTTCGTCAGCGTCACCACCTGCGCCGCCGAGGTGCCACCCACCGCCTGATCGCCGAAGGCGAGCGCGGTAGGCGCCAGCGTATAGAGCGGCACGATGCCCGTGCCCGACAGCGCGACCGTCTCGACGCCCGCGCCGTTGCCGCCGGTCACCCTCAGAGTCGCTGTCTTTGCGCCCCCACTAGTCGGCTTGAACACCACGCTGATCGCGCAACTCGCGTCGACCGCCACCGACGTACCACAGGTGTGGCTCACGCCGAACATGCTGGTGGTGGTGCCAATCGAGCTGATCGGCAGCACCACGGTCCCGGTGTTCGTCAGCGTCACCAGCTGCGCCGCTGAGGTCCCACCGACCGCCTGATCGCCGAAGTCGAGCTCGGTCGGCGCCAGCGTGAAGAGCGGCACGATGGCC
>DASRJA010000252.1:0-9823 GCA_035649695.1 Mycobacterium sp.
TCGCCAGGGTTGATGTCGTCATCTCAGGTCTCCCTTGACCAGGCCCCTCGTTTCGCCATCGTAAGGCCCGATAACGCCGACGCGATCGATATTGCCCACCGGGCTCCCGCACCTAAGACCACAGCCGCGCCCCAGGAACACAGCACGCGAGCTGAGTCGCGTACCAGCTGCTACGGTAAGCGCGGATGTTTTAGGTACATCCGCATTGAATGAGAGAAGTAAGTAAATGGCACAGGGAACTGTGAAGTGGTTCAACGGCGACAAGGGCTTCGGTTTCATCACCCCCGATGACGGCGCGAAGGATGTCTTCGTGCACTTTTCCGAGATCCAGGGAAGCGGCTTTCGCAGCCTCGAGGAGAACCAGCGCGTTCAATTCGAGGTTGAGCAGGGAGCCAAGGGACCCCAGGCGGTAAGAGTCAGCGCCATATAAGCGACCCATACATGACGGTGGGCTGGTGCGGATAGTTCCGTATCAGCCCATTGGTCGTTTCCATACTCCCTTAGCGCGGGTCCGCGGTTGCGGCCATCTCACGCATACGTCTTGTCCACGAAGCACTTTCGATCCGCGCGCTTTGCATTACGGAATCGCAAATGTCGTACATCTGACTGTCTTGTCGTGAGTCGGAAACCGGCATTGCCGCCGCAAAGCGCATCATCATGAGGCCAAGCATTAGCGACGTCATGTGCGGGACGACAAGGAGTTTCGCGCACGCCAGCCGACCGTCGATCACCATCAGCCGGTGATGCCGACGCTTCCCGGGGGATGTCAAACGGGCGCTCGCCGCCATCTCGTAAAGCTCGCGCGGCCCCTCGGTGGCGGACCAGTTGACACAGATATCGACGATTTCGCCGAGCGGTCGGTGTAACGCCTCGATAAGCCCCGGCAGTTCATCTGATAGTGACGCTGTGTAGGGCCACCACGCTCCATCGATGTCGGCCCCTAACTGAGGGGCAAGCGCGAGCCTGACGGGCCGGGCCAGGCGCCGCGGCCCTGCCATGCCGTTCACGAGGACTTCTGCGCATCACGAGGCAAATCGTTTCGAGGTCGGTCGGAGAAGGCGGGAGGCTGCACCGGTTCGTTGGAAGCATCTCTGTTCGGGACAACTTCTGGCTCATCGGGATGCGAGAACAAGTCGGACGAATTCATAACGAAGTCCTTTAATCAAGTTCAACCCGCAGCCGGATGTTCGGGGCGGACGGCGGTATCGATTCGTCTTGACGAGGCAAACACGAAGCGGCCTACACACCAACTTACACCCTTGGATATGTCATGTGTTCGCGGTCGGGTGCCAGCGGGATAGCTGCCAGGCCGACTGCGAAGGCCGTCAAGTGCCCCAGCTGTGTGAACGTCGGCCTGGCCGCCGCATTGCCGGCCAACGCCACCAACACCGCGACCTGGCATCGAGACCGCCACGGCCGCGGCGCATATCCCGATAACGCACCCGCCACCCCGAAAACGAAATAACTCACCCCGACGTCGCGGGCGTTCACCAGCCACCTCGGCGCCTTCTTCTTTGTGATCAACAACCGCAGATAGCCCTGGCCGACAAAGGTGGCGATCACGTGCGCCGCGATCCCGACGAGAAGCCAACGCCTCCAACGTAATCGACGCTCGGCCGGAGCGACCACCGCGACGAACACGGGCACGTTCGGCCACCATTTGCGCTCGTCGAGCCAGAACAGGCTGGTCGCTAGGACCCTCAAAGGTTGGCTGCGGAGCCAGCGCAGGTTGGTGGAGTGGTCGTGCTGAAGTTGTTGCGATCCGCCTGGCCCAGCCGACCGCTGAACGCGCGTGGTGACGAGAAGCACCACCAGCCACAGGAACGTGAGCGGAGCGCTGGCCACACTATGGAGTACGCCGTCCAGCCTCGCAGCCCTCATGGAGCCAACCTAGTCAGATCGACAGGCTCTGCTTCAGATTGCACTCAGGGTCGTGATCCACGTGCCGCCGCAACCCTCAGTGCAATTCGGCAATGGCAGCGACGACAACTACCGAACCGCCCCGTTGATCACCGGCTTGTCGATCATCCCTTTTTCGACACCCCACATCGTGGCGATCGTCTTGTACTCCCCGGTCTGCATCAGATGCTCCAGCGCCCGCTGCAGCGCTTCCGCCAACCCGGAGCCTTTGGCCACCGGCCAGCCGTACGGCGCGGTGTCGAAGATCTCCCCCGCCGGCGCCAACTGTCCGCCAGAGAGCTTGACCGCGAATCCCGTCACCGGTGAATCCGCCGCCATCGCCTCGACCTCGCCCGCGATCAATGCCGCCGTCAGATCGTCCTGCCGGGTGTAGACCACCTTGTCGATCGGCGAAACCCCCGCCGCCACACACTGATCGCTTTTCGCCGGGACCTCTTCCGTCTCCTGGATCGACGCGTACGTCACACCAATCTTCAAGCCGCACGCGGCCTCCGGATCCACCGTCGACCCCGCCCGCTGCGCCCACAAGGTCCCCGCCTGAAAGTACGTCACGAAGTCGACGTCCGCCTCGCGCTCTTTGGTGTCGGTGAACGACGACATCCCCGCATTGAAGCTGCCGCTCGACACCGACGGCATGATGCTCTCGAACGCCGTCTCGCGGTAGTCCGGCGTGAGCCCCAGCGTCTTCGCCACCGCATTCATCAGGTCCACATCGAAGCCGACGATCTCACCCGATGAGTTCTTGAATTCGTTTGGCGCATAAGGGACATTGACGCCGATCACCAATCGGCCCGACTTCCTGATGTCCTCCGGCACCGTCGCCGCGATCTCCGGGACCGCGCCCGTCACCGGCGCCGGCGTCGCCGAACTCTCCGCCACGCTGGCCGGCCGCGTATCCCCACCGCGCGATCCCCGCCACTGCAACACCCCGAACGTGCCGACCGCCGCCACCAACACCACCGCAGCCGCAATCGCCATCGCTCGCTTCGACACTCCTTGTGACCGCTGCCGAGAATGCTTGCCCGAGCGACCCGTCGTACGCACCGGCGTCTCCTGCGCACGCCGCGCGGCAGCGGCCAACTCCCCGGCCGTCTGATACCGCTTCGCCGGCTTCTTCGCCATGCCCTTGGCGATGACGTCGTCGAACGCCGACAACTTCGGGTCGATGGCCGATGGCCGCGGCGGCGGCGACACCATATGTCCCTTGATCTGCTGTTCGTAGCTCTCCGCCGGATACGGCCGCGACCCGGTGATGCACTCGTAGAGCACACACGTCAACGCATAGATGTCTGCGCGCGGATCGATGTCCGCACCCTCGAACCGCTCCGGCGCCATGTACGCCAACGTGCCCAGCGTGTTGCCCGCCGTCGTCAAACCCTTCTCACCGGCCGTGCGGGCCAGCCCGAAGTCGATCAGGTACACGAAGTCGCGGTCGGTGATCAGGATGTTCGACGGCTTGACGTCGCGGTGGATCAGGCCCGCTGTGTGCGCGGCATCCAACGCGTTCGCGACCTGCGTCACCACAGTGACCGCAAACGCCGCCCCGAGCGGTTTGCCCTCGGCCTCCTCCAGCATGGTCCCGAGGTTGCGGCCCTCGATCAGCCGCATGTCCAGATAGAGCCGGCCGTCGATCTCGCCGTAGCCGTGGATCGGCACCACATGCGGGTCGTTGAGCCCCGCCGCGGCCTGCGATTCCCGCCGGAACCGCTGCTGGAACGTGACATCCTCGGCGAGATGGTGCGGCAGCACCTTGAGCGCGACAATCCGGTCGGTCTTGGTGTCGTAGGCCCGGTAGACCTCACCCATACCGCCCCGGCCGATCAGCTTTTGCAGCTGATAGTGCCCGAATGGTGTCGCATCCACCGTTAACTCCCTGGTCGCCGACCCCGCATCAGCGTGCCGTATGAAGCTACATCACGTTTGCCACCGTGTCGTGGCGCTCGTCATATCACGGCCAATTCGAAGTTAGTCGACGCTAAGATGAGGATGTCCGTGCCTCATCGCGGCGGCAAGAGGCTGAGCGGCCCGTCGTGTTTGACTTTTCCTTACTGGTCAATCCACACCTGGTGCGCGAGTGACCAAGGAGGGTGTCATGCAGTGGTTGACGGTGGCCTGGTGGCGCTGGCGCCTGGCGCAAGTCCGTGGGCGCAATCCGCTGGTGCGGAGGAGTGATCGCATCGACGTCGCCGTCACGGCGCTGGCCGTCGTAGTCTCGCTCGCCGTCATTCCTTTCGCGCTCGCCATCGGCACCGCCGTCCACGACGAAAACGCCCGAACCTACGCCGCACAGCAACACGACCGCCACAAGGTGGTCGCGACAGCGACCGCGGACAGCACCGGCGGCGCTGGCAACCCGAAGGGACCCGTCGCCGTCGTTTCGGCCCGGTGGCAGGTCGGCGATGTCGAGAACGCCGGCGCCTTCACGTGGGACTCGCCGGTCAAAGACGGCTCGGACATGGACATTTGGGTGGACCGCAACGGCCGTCAGGTCGGCCCGCCCGCAGCGTCCTGGCAGGCAGGTGTCGACGCCGCCGTTGCTGCGGTGGGGATGTGGCTTGCGGTGACCGCCGCGGCCGCGCTGCTCGTTGCCGCAGTTCGGCTGGGGCTGCGCCGCGCCCGCTACGCCGGTTGGAACCGCGACATGGTCAGCCTTGTCCACGACAACGGAGGCAGAACCAACCGTCGCCGGTGATTCCGGCCCCAGCGGTGACTGCATAGCCCTACCGTGAGCACATGGCAGAACAACCCGCGGTTTTCGTCTCGCACCCGCCGGAGCGGCTTCTCCGCGCCGTCAACCCGGTCATGCGGTTCCTGCTCGGCACTCCGCTCGCGGGTCCCGCGCGCAAGCAGATGATGGTGGTCAGCTTCACGGGACGCAAGAGCGGGCGTCAGTACTCAATCCCGTTGAGCGCCCATGTGATTGACAACGAGCTCTACGCCCTCACGAGCGCTCCCTGGAAGAACAACTTCCGCGACGGCGCCGACGCCGAGGTCCTCAACGACGGCAAGCGGACGCCGATGCGCGGCGAACTCGTCACCGACCCCGCGATAGTCGCCGATCTCTCCCATCGCTGCGCCGAGTCCTACGGCGTGAAACGCGCCCAGCGCATGATGGGGCTGGGCTTCCGCGATCAGCGCATTCCCACGGTCGACGAGTTCAAGGAGGCGGCCGTACGAGAACGCATCGTCGCCGTCAAGTTCACCCCGACCACGTAATGGCAGAGCGCAACGTCCTTGGCGGACCGCTGGAACCGTGCGGCACCGAGCCACTCACCGGCTTCTACCGCGACGGCTGCTGCTCGACGGGGCAGGAGGACATCGGCTTGCACACCATCTGCGCCGTCGTGACCGCCGAGTTTCTCGAGCATCAGAGCTCGATCGGCAACGACCTGTCGACGCCGCGACCCGAGTTCCGATTCCCGGGGCTCACACCCGGTGACCGCTGGTGCGTCACGGCTGCGAACTGGTTTCGGGCTTACCAGGCTGGCTGCGCCGCTCCGGTCGTGCTCGCGTCCACCCACGAGCGCACCCTTGACCTGGTGTCGTTGGATGCGTTGCAGAAGCACGCCGTCGACGTGCCCGACGATCTCGAGGGCCTGTAGGGCACTTCTTGCGGCAGCGAAAATTAGTGCGTCAAATTTGCCACGGCGCGGTGCTTAGCAGCGCTACGCTGCCGCGATGGACATAAACCGACGGAGTTTCATCGGCCTCACCGGCGCAGCCGGACTTGCTGTACTGACCGCACAGGGTTCCCAATTAGCCAGTGCCGCACCGGCTTCTGGACCCGTCACGATCGATCACGCCTTCGGCCAGACCACCATCCCGGCGCCGCCGAAACGTGTCGTCAGCGCCGGGTTCACCGAGCAGGATGACTTGCTGGCCCTCGGCGTCGTCCCGATCGCCACCACGGCATGGTGGGGCGATGAGCCGTTCGAGGTGTGGCCCTGGGCGCGGCCCAAGCTGGGTAACGCGCAACCCACCGTGCTCAGCATCTACTCCGACGCAGGTTTCGAGTTCGACCGCATCGCTGGGCTGAATCCCGATCTGATCGTCGCCACCAATGCAGGCGTCGATCAAGACAAGTACAACCGCCTGTCGGCAATTGCGCCGACAATCCCGCAATCGGCGGGTCAACCGCCGTTCTTCGAACCGTGGCAGGTGCAGGCGAACACCATCGGCCAAGCGGTCTTCAAGGCCGGCGAGATGGCGTCGCTGGTGGCTGCAGCGGAAAGAAAATTGACCGATGTGGCGCGGGCGAATCCCCAGTTCGCCGGCAAGACAGTGCAAATGATGCAGGGCACGTTCTTTGACGACGGCGCGTGGGCAACGCTGCCCGGCTGGCGCACGAACTTTCTCACTGACATGGGCCTGGTGGTTCCTGACACCTTGCGCGCCTTCACATTCGACGACCACCGTGCGTTCATTCCGCGCGATCAGGTCGCCGCAGCTCTCGGCGGCGTCGACGTCTTGATCTGGACAACCCAAAGTCCCGAGGACCAGGCGGGGTTGCTCGCCGAACCGTCGGTGCAGCAGTTGAATGCCGCCTCGCCGAATCGCAGCGTCTACACGGGTCGGAATTTGGCGGCGGCCATTGCGTTCTCGTCGCCACTGAGCCTGCCAGTGGTGGCCGACCAGTTGCCGCCTCTGCTCAAAACCGCCGTCATCGCCGCCTAGGCGAACAGTCGAGTCTTCGGCGACCTGTAGGAATTGACCCTGCGCGCACACCGTCCGCGGCTTTGACGAGAATCCGAGCGTGGACAACCTCGCCACCGCCGCACAGAGCCAGCTGGACCAGTGGCAGCTGCGCCGCGACGGGGACCCGATCCAGGGCGCAGACTCGCTGGTCCTGCCAGTGCGGACGTCGCACGGAGCGCATGCCATCCTGAAGATGAGCCAGTCCGAGCACGAACACCTGGTGCTGCGACGGTGGGGCGGTAGCGGCGCGGTCCGGCTGCTCAGCGCCGACCCGCCGCACCGTGCGCTTCTGCTGGAGCGGCTGCGTCCGGAGAGCCTCGACACGCTGTCGGACGTCGACGCATGCGAGGTCGTCGCCGGCCTGTACCGCCGCCTTCACGTCCCTGCTCTGCCCCAATTGCACACGCTCACTTCGTATCTCGAGCAGTGGACACGCGACTTCGAGGTGCTTCCGCGTAGCGCGCCGATCCCGCACCGGCTCGTCGAGCAAGCGATCGCGCTGGGCCGGGACCTGGCGGCCGAACCGGGCGCCAGCGTCGTTCACGGCAACCTCCACTACGAGAACGTGCTGGCGGCCGTCCGTGAGCCGTGGCTCGCCATCGCGCCCCGGCCCGTGAACGGCGACCCGCACTACGAGATCGCACCGATGTTGTGGACCCGCTGGGACGAGCTCTCCGGCAACATCCGCGATGGTGTCCGGCGCCGCTTTTACACGCTGGTCGACGCGGCCGGCTTCGATGAGGAGCGGGCCCGCGCCTGGGTCGTCGTCCGAGTGGTCCAGCAGGCGATCCGCGACCCGATGAGCCTGACTAAGTACGTCGCGCTCGCCAAGGCCGTGCAGGACTGAGCGACAACGGACTTTGCTACAGGGCCGTCAATAACTGCGCTTGGCCGTTGCGACACGTTCCCTTATGCGCCAACAGTATTGGGTGGGCGGATGGGCCTGGCGTACGCTCGCCACAGGTGTTGAAGCAGCCGACACTTTGAATCCAATACCCCTATTCGAGCGTCAAAACAGGGATGCACAGTGGCAGAAACGCACATCAAAGCGGCTCAGTCGAAATGGCTGGCCAAGTCCGCAGCGCAGACACGCGGATCGGATAAGAAAGAAGTCCAATTCCACTACGACATCTCGAACGAGTTCTTCAAGCTGTGGCAGGACCCGACCCAGACCTATAGCTGTGCCTACTTCGAGCGCGACGACATGACGCTCGAGGAAGCCCAGATGGCCAAGGTCGACCTCTCACTGGGCAAGCTGGGCCTGCAACCTGGGATGACGCTGCTCGACATCGGCTGCGGATGGGGCTCCACAATCATGCGTGCCGTCGACAAATACGACGTCAACGTCATCGGCCTGACCCTGTCCGAGAACCAGAAGCAGCACATCGAGGATTACTGGTTCGCGAATTCCACGAGCAAGCGCCACATGGAAGTGCGCCTGCAGCCGTGGGAGGAATTCGACGGCAAAGTCGACCGGGTCGTGTCGATCGGCGCATTCGAGCACTTCGGCTTCAACAAATACGACGACTACTTCAAGAAGACCTACAGCTGGATGCCCGACGACGGCGTGATGCTGCTACACACGATCATCATCCCGAGCGATGACGAGATCAAAGCGAAGAAACTGCCGCTGACCATGTCGAACGTGCGCTTCATCAAGTTCATCATGGACGAGATCTACCCCGGCGGCCGGCTACCGCTGGCCGCGCAGGTCGAGGAGCACGCCGTCAAGGCCGGCTACACCGTCACCCGCAAACAGAAACTGCAGCCGCACTACGCCCGCACGCTGGACACCTGGGCAGCAAACCTTGAGTCCAAGAAAGACGAAGCCATCGCGATCACCTCCGAAGAGGTCTACGAACGGTTCCGCAAGTACCTGACCGGATGTGCCGATCTGTTCCGAAACGGCTACACCGATGTTTGCCAGTTCACTTGCGAGAAGCGTTGATTCAGCCAAAGAGCGAAGCGTGAGGTAGAAAATAGGAGGGGTCAGGTCCGTCGGGATCGCAATGCGATCTGTCCGGAGGAGGTCGATAACAAGTGGCTCAGAGCAAAGTGGGCTCAACGAGGATGCGTCCGCACTTCGAGGAAATCCAGGCCCATTACGACCTATCCGACGATTTCTTTGGGACGTTCCAGGACCCGTCGCGGACATACAGCTGTGCGTTCTACGAGCGCGAGGATATGTCTCTCGAAGAAGCGCAGCTGGCCAAGATTGACCTGGCCCTCGACAAGCTGGAACTGCGGCCCGGGATGACACTGCTCGACGTCGGCTGCGGCTGGGGTTCGGTGATGAAGCGGGCAGTCGAGAAATACGACGTCAACGTGATCGGCCTGACGTTGAGCAAGAACCAGGCCGTCTACTGCGAACATCTTCTCGAGGAAATCGAGTCCGATCGGTCGCGACAAGTGTTTCTGCGCGGCTGGGAGGAGTTCGACCAGCCCGTCGACCGCATCGTCAGCATCGAGGCGTTCGAAGCCTTCCCGAAGGAGCGCTATGCGGCCTTCTTCGAGACGTGCCACCGCATCCTGCCGACCGACGGCCGGATGGTGCTGCAGACGATCTTGGGGCATCCCCTGAAGCGCTGGCCCGACATGGGCATTCCGATCACCATGACCGACCTGAAGTTCATGCGCTTCATCGCCAAGGAGATCTTCCCTGGCGGCGCCATCCCCTGCGATGAGGACATTGCGAATTACTCCGGCGCTGCAGGGTTTTCGCTTGTTCAGACGCAGTACCTCAACGAGCACTATGTGCGGACGCTTGAAACCTGGGCGCTGAATCTCGAAGCCGCCCAGGACGAAGCGGTCGTCGCGACCTCCGAAGAGGTCTACCAGCGCTACATGCGCTACCTGACCGGGTGCGCCGACTTCTTCCAGCGCGGCATCTGCGAACTGGGCCAGTTCACCCTGACGAAGGGATAGCGCTCAAGCGGCGCCGAAGACCACGGCGACGTTGTTGCCGCCGAGGCCGAATGAGTTGGTGACCGCGTAGCGGAAATCGGCGCGCCGGGGACTTCCAGCGACGACGTCGAGATCGATTTCGGGATCGAGGTCTTTCAGATTGAGGGTGGGCGGCACCACACCGTCGCGCAGCGCCTGCACCGCCAGCACCGACTCGACGGCTCCGGCCGCGCCCAACGGATGCCCCAGCGCCGCCTTGGGCGCGTAGACCGCGGGCGTGTGATCGCCGAACGCGTACTTGATG
>DASRJA010000253.1:0-3357 GCA_035649695.1 Mycobacterium sp.
CCCATAGTTTCTGGCCGTTGACGACGTAGGAGTCGCCGACGCGCCGGGCCGACGTCCGCAAGCTGGCGAGGTCGGATCCGGCCTCCGGTTCGGAGAAGCCCTGGACCCAGATCGTCCCGTCGAGTATCGCCGGCAGGTGTCGCTGACGCTGCTCGTCGGTGCCGGCTGCGAGCAGGGTTGCGGCGGCGTGGTGGATGCCGACGAAAGCCAGCACCAGCCTCGGCGCGTCGTGGGCCGCCAGCTCTTGATACAGCACGATTTGTTCGGCCACCGACAGCCCGCCGCCCCATTCGTGCGGCCAGTGGGGCACCGCGTATCCGGCGCTGTGCAGTTCGGCGAACCAGGCCTTCTGGAATCGGACGAACTCCTCGTCGCCGACACCGGTCTGAGCCCGCCGCCAGTCTGCCGGGACATGTTCTTCGCACCAGGTTCGGACACTGGCCCGGAACTCGTTGAGATCCGCGGTCATGAGCGCTTCGACTTTCGCTGAAAATCCATCAGCCGCTGCCGATGCTCGTCGGTCTGCATGGTGGCGACCTCGGCGGAGAAGCCTGCCTGCAGCGGGCCGGCCAGCGCCTGCGACAGGTACATGTTGACGACGCGCTTGGTGCCCCTCACCGCCTCGGCGGGCTGCGCGGCGAGACGCTCGGCGAGACGCTGCGCCTCGGTCATCAGTTCGTCGGGCGAGACTGTCCGGCTGGCGAAGCCGAGTTCGACCGCGGTGGCGGCGGGAATGCGGTCGCCGGTGAACAGGTACTCGCGTGAGCGCATGATCGGCGTCAACAGCGGCCAGAACGCGGCGCCGCCGTCGCCGGCAACCAACCCCACGGCAACGTGTGGATCGGCCAGGTAGGCGTTCTCCGAGATGAGCACGATGTCGCTCAACACCGCCACGCTGCAGCCCAGCCCGACCGCCGGTCCGTTGACCGCCGCGATCACGGGTAGGGGGAAGCGCAGCATCTCCTCGATGATCTGGGCGCCTTCCCGAATACTCTCGTCGCGAGCGACGGGATCGTCGAGAAACGAAGTGATCCAGTTCAAATCACCGCCAGCGCAGAACGCACGACCCGCTCCGGACAGGATGACGACCTTGGCGCCTTTGTCGGCTGCCAGCTGCCGCCACACGTTGGCCAGTGCCCAGTGCAGGTTCTCGTTGACACAGTTCAATTCGTCAGCGCGGTTCATCAGGACGGTGCGCACCGGACCGTCGGCCTCCACGGTCAGCTCGTCCGGCAAGTCGTACTTCATGTGAAGAGGCCCGTCAGCCCGGTGCCGCCGACGCGGTGCGTCAGCACGTCACGAGTCGCCGACAACCCCAGCGGCAACCGGCGCAGTGGCTGGCTATAGCGGGACAGCCACGACAGGGTGGTCTCGTCGCAGAATCCGACGGCACCGTGCAATTGGTGGCAGACCCGGAACACGACGTCGGCGGCCTCGATCGCCGATATCCGCAGTGCCAGAGCGTCATCGAGCCCCTCGGGCCGACCACTGCCGATGCTCCACAGCGCGTACTTGGCGAGGATCTCCACGCCGCTGCGTTCGACCTCGGCGTCGGTCAGCTGGAACTGCACACCTTGGAAAGACGACAAGGTCTGGCCGAACTGCTTGCGTAGGCTGACATGCGAGATGGTCAGCTCCATGGCGCGGTCGAGCATGCCGAGCAGCGTCCAGCACGGCAGCACGAGGCCAAGCGCCAGGTCGCCTGCACCGTTCTCGTCGATGCCCGAGAGCTCGAGCTCGGCCACGAAACCCGGACCCGCGGCGCCCTGCCCGACCACCCTGCTTCGCTTACCGTCCAAAGAGACTGCGGCCCAATCCGCTTCGAGTCCGGCCACTACACCGGACGGACGGTTCTCCGCCACGACGATCAAGCCGTCGACATCCAGGTCGGTCGGTTTGGCAAGGCGCTCGGCCACCGGGTACGGCAGCGCCCAGTACCCTGCGCTGCGGCACAGGGCTGCGGCGGCCTCGAGCCCGTCGCGGTCGATGCGCGGGTCGAGCTCCCACGCGCCGAGCTCGTTCAACGCTGGACCAGCAAGCGATTCGCGCAGGTCTGGCTTGGCCTCGGCCTGCTGCACCAGCTGATCCCCACCCGCGGCTTCGAAGGCCCGAAGTGCTTGCTTGCCGTACTCTTTGGCGTCGTCGCTGAGATCGAGAATCATTTCGCGCCCGCCAACAAGGCCCGCGACAGCAGGATGCGCTGCATCTCGATGCTGCCGGACGACACGGTCGAGGCTTGTGAATACTTCCAGTGGTCCTCGACCTCACCTAGGAACCACTTCGCACGGCGGTCGTCGTGCGAAACCTCGGCCGCTATGTCCATCAGGACCTCGGCGCTGTCCTGGTCCAGCTTGGTGACCGCAATGCGATACGCGGCGGCGTCGCCGGGCTGGATGCGCCCGCTGCTGTGCAAGTCGACCACGCGATACGCCATCAACCGGGCGCGACGGCAATGCGTCAGCATGCGAACCCAGCGCGCCCGCAACTCTGCAGGCAGGTCGTGCCAGCGCTCGCCGAGCACCGTCGGCGCGGCGGCCAGCAATCGCTCGCAGCGGGCGTAGCGTGCGATGCCGACGCGCTCGAACGACATCACGTCCTGCACGATCGACCAGCCCGCATCGACGGTGCCGAGCACATCGGCCTCGGTGACGCGCAGGTCGTCGAAAAACACCTCGTTCAAATGGTGTGGACCCATCATGCAGCGGATCGGTCGCACCTGTATCGCCGGATCATCCATCGGCACAAGGAAAATCGTCAGGCCCTGTTGCTTCTTCTCCCCCTTGGAGGTGCGGGCGAGCAGGAAGCACCACTGCGCCATGGTGGCGTAAGACGTCCAGATCTTCTGACCGCTGACCAGCCAGCCGTCGCCGTCACGTCGCGCCGCAGTGCGTAGCGACGCCAGGTCCGAACCTGCCTCCGGTTCGGAAAAGCCCTGACACCAGATCACTTCGCCGCGGGCGATCGGCGGCAGGTGTTTGCGCTGCTGCTCTTCGGTGCCGTGGCGCATGATGATGGGCCCGACCCAGTTGACCCCCATGTACTGGGCGCCACGGGGCTCGTGGTGCGCCCACATCTCTTCGCGCACGACGGTCTGCTCCCACACCGACGCGCCGCCGCCCCCGAATTCCTCCGGCCACGCCAAGCACAGCAGGTTGCGGTCGGCCAGGGTGCGGCAGAACTGCTGGGCGGTCTCGAGGTCAGCGGGATTATCCGTGAAAGCACCCAAATAGTGTTCGGGCACATGGGCTTTCACGAGTTCGCGCAGCTCGTTGCGAAGCTCCGCGGCTTTCTGCCCCATTTCGAATTCCATACTTACACCGACTCGGCAGCTTCCACGTTGGCCAGACCAAGCTCGCC
>DASRJA010000254.1:0-8665 GCA_035649695.1 Mycobacterium sp.
ATTTCGGTCGACTACCGACTCGCCCCCGAAGACCCCTATCCGGCTGGGCTTGATGATGCCGCCGCCGCGCTGGCATGGGTGGCGGAAAACGGACCGAATCTCGGCATCGACACCACTCGGCTGGCAGTCGCGGGTAGCAGCGCAGGAGCAGCCCTGGCGACGCTGCTTGCTCATCGCGCGGCCGTCGGGTCGGCGCCGCCGATTGTGTTTCAGCTGTTGCACCAGCCGGTGCTCGACGACCGCCCCACACCCTCTAAGGATGAGTTCGATGCGACGCCGGGATTCGATGGTCCTGCCGTCGAGCAGATGTGGCGGCACTATCGCTCGGGTGATTCCGTCCCGGTCGATGCCGTACCAGCGCGTACTGACGAATTGGGCGGTGTGGCAAGCACGTTGATCACGTGCTCGGAGCTCGATCCATTACGCGACGAAGCGGTGGACTACGCGCTGCGACTCATGTGGGCCGGCGTAGGCACGGAGCTGCACGTGATCCTGGGCACCTGCCACGGCTTCGATTCCCTTCTCCCCGAGTGGGAGATCAGCCAGCGGCTCTTCGAGCTTCAGGGCGCCGCGCTGCGGCGGGCGCTGCATCATGCCGCTAGTTCCCGCGCGACAGCGGCGTGGTAGGCGGTGAGTGGCTGAATGCGGTCTCGGAACTTGTGATGACGAAGCCCAAGGCGTTGCCCTTTCTTTCGGTTATCACAGGTCTTTAGAGTCGAATAGCGGTGCTGCGCCGTCGAACGTGCTTGGGCTGTGTGGGGCGGACAGTATCCGCCAGGTGCCGGCACGTCGTGACCATGTGCGTGTGTGGGGGTCGCGTTCCCGGGTTGGGGTCAGATCGAGGCGAACGTCGACGGCTGCATGCTGACCCGCCGCAAGTTCAATGCGCCTGAAACCCACCAACTGCGGTACCGGCCGTGGCGAGTCACCGTCAAAGGCGTACATCTGTACGACTGTCGAGCCCGTGCGTGTACCGGTGTTCGTGACACGAACGGTGGCCACCCCGTCCACCTCACCAGCTCCGTGGTCGAGAAGTTTCATCTCAAACGTCGTGTATCCCAAGCCGAATCCAAGCGGGAAGGCGGCCGGATTGCCGTCTCGATCGAGCTTGCGCTGACCCCACCAGGCGTCGTAGACGATCCTGGGTGCATCGGCGTCGAAGAACGGAAGATGTTCCGCGCGAAGGGGAATGGCAACAGGCAGCCGTCCACCGGGTTCGGCGGCGCCGGTGAGAACATCCGCGAGCGCCCGGCCGCCTTCCATTCCCGGATACCAACCGATGAGGATTCCCGGCACCTTGTCGCGCCACTCCTCCATGAGGATGGCGCTTCCGCCGATCAGCACTACCGCTGTCCGCGGATTCACGGCTGCCACCGCAGCGACGAGGGCTTCGTCCTGACTGTGCAACGTGAGCGACTTGCGGTCGCCGCCACGGCCGAACTGGCTGAACAATTCACCGGCCTTTACGGTGATCTTGCCGAGAACGTATCGCACGGGGCGCAAGGTGAAGGGAAAACCGAAGAGCTCCGGTCCCGGTCCGCGTTCTGCAAGGATGCGTTCACCCTCATCGTTGGCACCCAAACCCGAGACAAGGACAACGGCGTCCGCATCGGATGCGGCTCTGGCGCTGGTCGCCAGATCTCGTCCGTCGCAATGGATGACGTCGACTGAGGGTAACGCCCCGCGCAGACCCTGCAGAACAGAAACGGTCGATGGGGGATGCACAAGAGAAGAACCGTGATCGCCGGTGTTGGGGTTGTCAGCGAGTCGGCCGATCACGGCGATGCGGCGGATGGAGGGAGATAGCGGAAGCATCGGCTCACCGTTGACCGCCTCATTCTTGAGCAGAACGCTGCCCATCACGGCGACTTGGCGAGCCAACGTGCGGTGGTCGGGTCCTGCGACGAGATCGGTTGAAGGTTCGGCTTCATCACGCTCTGCGTAGTGCCGAAGGCACGTCGACAGGATGCGACGGGCTGAGCGGAGTACTGTCTCGCGAGACACCCTGCCGTCACGCAATGCCGCAGGAAGTTCGCGCGCACGCAGCAGGCGCAGCGGCATCTCTACGTCCATGCCTGCCGTGAGACTTTCGACTGCGTCGTGCGTTCCGCCGACCCAGTCGCTGGTCACGAAGCCCTCAAAGCCCCATTCGTCCCGCAAGATGTCGTTCAGAAGCACCTTGTTCTCGCCTGCGAAGGCACCGTTGACCGAGTTGTAGGAACTCATCACCGAATCGGCACCTGCGTCGACGACCGTCTTGAAGTGCGGCAGGTACACCTCGTGCAGCGCATGCTCATCGACGATGACGTCGACTCTGAAGCGTGAGTTCTCAATTGAGTTGAGTGCGAAGTGCTTTACACATGCCATGACGTTTCGGCGTAGTCCCCGGGTCAGCCCCGCGCCCATCTGCCCGGTCAGCACCGGATCCTCGCCGTAGCACTCCTGCGCTCGCCCCCACGCGGGATGACGCAAGAGATTCACGCAAACCGCTCCCGAATAGTTGGCGCCGCGGGCGCGTCCCTCTCGTCCCATGGCGAGCCCGACGCGTTCCTCGAGTGCCGGGTCCCACGTGGCGGCCCGCATGATCGTCACCGGGAACGCGGTCGACCGTCCGATCACGACACCGCGTGGGCCGTCGCTGAAACGAATGCCTGGTATGCCCAGCCGCGGTACCGCTCCACCGGTGACCGGACCCGCCCGGATCAGCGCGGGTAACCGCAGCATGGCGCGCGCGGGAACGTCCCCGTCGAGCAACCAGAGCAGTTCGTCCTCGGTCATCTGCGCGATGAGCGACTCAGCCGCGCCGTGTGCGGTGACCGCCCCTACCCTCACCTGCCTCACACAGTCGCCGAATGCGACGCGGCCTGTCGCATTCGAGGGCGTCATGAGACCCGCTTTACAAAATTAGTCAAGAGTGTCACGGTGGTCTGGTGGTGGCCGGCTGATGGACTTCTCACGCGTCGAGCTGTCCGACGAGGATCAGGCATTCCAGGACGAGCTGCGGGCGTTCCTGGACACTATCGTGACCGACGAGGTCATCGCCCGAGACCGACAGACGGGCGAGAATTTCGACGAGGGTGTGCACCTCGCGCTGGGCGCCAAGGGCTATCTGGCCGCCGATTTCAATGACGAAGCCGATGGCGGTTTCAGTCGGATGCGCCGACGCATCTGGAACCTCGAGATCGGGCGAGCACACACGCCGTGGTTCCACTGGGGCACGACGGCGATGGTCGCGCGAGCGATCGTGCAGTTCGGCTCGCCCGAGCTCAGGGACGAGGTGCTGGCACGCACACTGTCGGGACATTACCGGCTATGCCTCGGGTACACCGAGCCTGAAGGCGGTTCCGATGTCGCGACTTGCAAGACGCGTGCGGTGCGCGACGGCGACGGCTGGATCATCAACGGCTCCAAGATGTTCACGTCCAATGCGCACAACGCGTCATATGTCTTCCTGGTCACCAATACGGACCCGGATGCACCGAAACACCAGAGCCTGACAATGTTTCTGGTACCGATGGACTCACCGGGTGTGGAGATCCAACCCCTTCGCACCGTCGACGGCGACCGCACCAACATCACCTACTACAGCGATGTGCGCGTCGACGACAAATACCGCATCGGTGAGGTCAACGGCGGCTGGAGGGTGCTGCGTGAGGCGCTCAACGACGAGCACGGCACGGTCGAGCGAGAGACCGATGGTCTGGACAAGGTCGCCGCGATGACCGAGCATGTCCTGCTGCTCGGAGAGGCCGTCGACCGGCTTGCCGCAACGGTGTCGCTTGATGACGAGTCAGTGAAATACCGGTTGGGGCGCAGCATCGCCCGAATGGAGGCGGCGATGAGCACACCGGATATGTTCGGCCGAGTTGCAATTGCACAAACCATGCGGGATGTATCGCCAGATCTGATGGACATCCTCGGTACCGCTTCGAGCCTGCCCGCAGAGGGTTCGGCCGAGTACATCTTCCGGTTGGCCGGGCCAACGGGAATCTACGGCGGCACACTGGAGGTGTTCCGCAACATGATCGCCCAGCACGCACTCGGCCTCGGCCGGCCGAACTATTCGAAACCCGCGAAGCGGCAGACCTGACGACGTTTTTGCGCTGAGGGTTGTGATGGGACGGATACCCACAGCCGTCAGTGCAAATTCGAGCTCTGCTGCCGCCCCTACAAGCGGGCGATCACTTCAGAGGCAAGAAGATCGAGGGTTTCGTCGGAGCCGCGGTCGTGGGTGAACAGCACGATCTGGCCGAAACCGAGCTCGACCAGCTTGTGCAGGCGATCGACGATCGCGGGCGCAGTGCCGATCAGCCCGCCGTCGTGCAGCCCGAAAGCCGGTATACCGAACCGCTTCTCGGCGAAAGCACGGACGCGCGGCAGCGACTCGTCATCCGGGGCGAGCGCCATCACCGCCTCGACCGAGAGCACAATCGTGTCGGGATCTCGTCCGATGTCCTCACAGAGCGACCGCAGCACCGCCGCTTTGTGCTCGAGTTCACCCAACGCGTACGTCGGCACGTTCCACACATCGGCGTAGCGGGCCACCAACGGCAGCGTGTACTTCTCGCCGACCCCACCCACGATGATCGGTGGCCGAGGCTGCTGGGCCGGTCCCGGCTTTATTGGCATGTCCCGCACCGTGTAATGCTCACCGGTGAAATCGATTCGCTCATCGGCGAACGCCTGGCGCAGAATCTCCAATGTCTCGCCGAGCCGGGCGGATCGCTGGGCGAATGTGCCCCACTCCATGCCGACGCGCGTGTGCTCGTCTTCGATGGAGCCGCTGCCGATACCGAGCTGCAACCGACCGGCCGAAATCTGGTCGAGCGTAGTGGCCATCTTGGCCAGCACGGCGGGATGACGAAACTGATTGCACAGCACCATATGTCCGACCTGGATGCGCTCTGTGTTGCTGAGCAGCGCGGTCGCCAACGTCCACGCTTCCAGTGACGGGTAGTCCGGCACTCCGGGCCCGTACAGATGGTCGTAGAGCCACAGCGAGTCGATTCCGAGGTCCTCGCATCGTCGCGCGCGGTGCAGCAGTTCTGCGTAGTTGAAGCCCATCTGAGGCAGGTAGACGCCGATCTCGGGCATGGTCATGGCCGAAGTTCCAATCTTCCGTGAGTAATGGTTGCGACGCCCCTGCTGGTCGCCTCGAATGCGAACGAATTCTGGTCGATGCCATAGGCATTCACCGTCAACTCCTCGTCCAACGGCGTCGGCGACGCGAACCGCACCGCCACCCGCGCAACCCGGCCGGGATCGTCGACACCGAGGAGGGCGAGCAGCCGGTGCGTGCAGATCGCCATGGTGCAGAGGCCATGTGTGAAGACGAAATCGAATCCGGCCGCCCGCGCCACCTCAATGTCGAAATGGTGTGCCGCCCAGTCGCCGGACACCTCGGCGTAGCGATGGGCGACCCGATCATCGAGGTGCTGAGTGGTCGCACCGAGCGGATTGGCCCGTACGTTGTCGGGGAAGCGATGGTCGGCGGGCGGCGACCCCAAATCGGCGACGCCGTCCAGTCCGAGCAGCACCATCGTCCACCACTGCTCGACGGCGATGCGTCCGTCGGCATCGGTCTGTTCGAGGTGGACGACGAGGTGGGTCCCCGCCCGGGAGTTCCGCACCGCCGAGATCTGCGACCAGGTAGTCAGCGGTTCGTCGACGATCAGTGGTCGGTGCAGCACGATGTCGTGTTCGCCGTGCACACCACCGCGAGCGCGCTCCCACGCGGGCGCCGGTAGGTCGGCCCTTGCTGCCTCCTGTGCATCGAAGACGAGGATCACCGGAAAAACGGCAGGGACGGCCACGCCGCCCAGCACCGCGGGGGTCTCATCCCCAGTGGCCACGGCATAGTCGGCGATGGCATCGGGCGCGAGGCGACCGGGGAATGGGCCGTGCCTGACGGGTGTCACCGCCAACTCGCCCATGCCCGCTGACCTCTTCTGATGCGCGAACTCTGTACTTTTCGTGGTTCGCATGGTAACGACATTCTCAGAAATTGAGAAGATTGTTTCTGAAGCGGGGCAGTTTGATGAAGTTCACGTTCACCCATCCGATGCACAGCCATCCGTACAACCCGGAGCTGGTGACCGGATCGGGTATCGCGACGGTGGCCGCTGCCGCGGAAGCCGCAGGCTTTCATGGATTCGGGTTCACCGATCACCCCGCGCCCACGCAGCGCTGGCTGGAATCGGGCGGGCATGATGCGCTCGACCCATTCGTGGCGATGGGGTTCGCCGCGGCCCGCACGACGACGCTGCGGCTGATCCCGAATATCGTTGTGCTGCCGTACCGGAATCCGTTCGTGGTGGCCAAGTCCGGGGCAACGCTCGATCTGATCTCCGACGGGCGATTCACGCTCGGTGTCGGTGTCGGCTACCTCAAACGAGAATTCGCCGCGCTGGGTGTGGACTTCGACGAACGCGGACAATTGTTTGACGAAGCGCTGGAAGTGATCCGCGGGATCTGGACTACCGACGACTTCTCGTATGAGGGACGGCATTTCACGGCCAGCGGCATCACAGCCCATCCACGGCCGGTAAGCCGCCCTCATCCGCCGATCTGGATCGGCGGCAACACTGCCGCCGCGCGCCGGCGCGTAACCGCGCACGGTGATGGCTGGTGCCCGTTTCCGGCACCCGCTGTCCTCGCCCAAACAGCGCGCACCGCGGAGATGAGCTCAGACACCCTTGGCGAAGGCATCGACGATCTGCGGCGTCGATTGGAGGCTGCGGGTCGGGATCCGTTTGCCATCGACATCAGCTTCTCCAATGCCGAGGGTGGCAGCCCAGGCGACGACGCGTTCAACGCCGACGCCTACCTCACCGGAGTGGAAAAGCTTGCGGCGCTGGGTGTTACCTGGCTACAGGTTGGCCTTCCGGGCGACAGCCTCGCGCACGTGCTGGAGACCATCGAACGCTTCGGAAAGTCGGTCATCGCTCAGGTCTGAGACCCCTGCAGGGGCTCGAGTGGCTGCGGGACGGCAAAAATCCGATGACAGGTGGCATCGCCTACGGCGATGATTGAGTAGGCAGCGATCCAACTGGCAGAGGTGTAACGAGTGAATCTTGCTGACTACGACGCGTTGAGCTTCGACTGTTACGGAACACTCATCGACTGGGAAACCGGACTCTCGTCGGTTCTGGCGCCGTGGGCCCGCGAGGCCGGTCTCGATCTCACCGACGAGGAACTGCTGGTTGCCTACGCGGACAATGAGCAGCGCGTGGAACGTGAGAACCCCACCGCGCTGTATCCGACGATCCTCGCCGAGTCGTTTCGACGGATCGGCGCGAGCCTGGGCGCGGAGGTGTCAGATGAATGGGCCGACAAGCTCGGCGCGTCCGTGCCGTCGTGGCCGCCGTTCCCCGATTCTCCCGACGCCTTGGCGACCTTGGCCGATGACTACAAGCTGATCATTGTCTCCAACGTGCACCGTGAGGGATTCGCAGGAAGCAACACTCTTCTCGGTGTCACCTTCGACAAGATCATCACCGCCGAGGACGTCGGAGCTTACAAACCGGCCCCCAATCATTTCGAAGCCCTCGACGCGGCACTGGCCGAGCTCGACGTGCCGCGAGAACGATTACTGCACGTGGCGCAAAGCCTTCGCCACGACCATGTACCGGCAAAGCGGTACGGGCTCGCCTCGGTGTGGATCAATCGCCGCCACGACCGCCCGGGTTGGGGCGCCACAGCCGAACCGGTTGAGGAATTCAGCTATGCGATGGAGTTTCCCTCCATGGCGGCGTTCGCCGCCGCAGCACGAGAGAGTCAGCGGAGCTGACCGAGTAGCGGCCCAAAACGGGCTAGGCTCGGCATACACGTATGGCTACGTCGTCTTGGGCGAGGGCGTCGGCTGGTGCTCGGCTGGGACCTGCTGCTGGAGTACACCGCCATCGTTGCCGTGGTTGGCATTGGCCGGTTATTTCGGCTTCCTCGTCGAACAGATCGGGCTGAACTTGCCCGAGTGGATGCTCGGGGCGCCGGGCAGCGACCCTGACCAGCCGGGCCGCGTGGTCGACCTGTTCGCATTGCTGCTGTGCCTGTTGATCGCCGTCATCCTCACCCGCGGCGTGCGCAGCGCCGCTCGCGTGGAGACCCTGCTCGTCTGGCTCAAGGTCGGAGTCGTCGACAACTACACGCCGTTCCTGCCGTTCGGCTGGGGCGGAGTGTTCGCCGGCGCATCGGTGGTGTTCTTCGCCGTCTTCAACGCTGATCTCGGTCGGCCTTGGGGATCATTCCCGCGAACTCTGCGTACGACAGCGCGGCGCACGCGCTCGCGACGCCCGCGACCAGAAACGACAAGAGAACCCCTGGCCCGGCCTTCTCGTTTTCCACCGCGCCGGCGAGAGAGAAGATGCCAGCGCCGATGATGCCGCCGATCCCGATCGCGGTGAGCTGCCACAACCCCAGCACGCGCTGAAGTCCGCCACCCTCCTCTAGATTTGCAGGTTCGACCTCATCCACCGGCTTACGACGGAATATGCCTGTCGGTGAAGAGCTGAGAATGCTCATGCAGCATGGCCTTTCGACTATGAACGCCGACAGCGTTCGATCGATGTGACCTGCCTCACGCTTGCGTTTGCGGTCGTGTGCACCGCGGTCATCGTGTTGCGCTACCGGTCGCCCGATATCGAGCGCGGCTTCCGCACTCCCGGCA
>DASRJA010000255.1:0-9123 GCA_035649695.1 Mycobacterium sp.
CGCGCATTCGACCACGTCGACAAGAACGCGTTCAGCACACTCACGGCACGATTATCCCAACCCCCGGACTACCGAGGCGCCACGAATCCGACCGGACCCGCCGCGATGCACACCGACAACGCCGCCGTGTTCGCCCGCACCTTGATCGCATCACCTGCCCCTGACAGTCTCACGAAGACGCGGTTCAGCCCCGGTCGTACCGGCACCTTCGTCTCCGTGCCCTCCGACAGCGACATCGTCAGCGACCCGTCGCTATTGGCCAGGTAGTTGATCTCCGCCGTCCAATCCGCAGGCAGCAGCGGGCCATCCAACGGCATCGACACGGGGAAGTCGGGCTGCACCAGATAGCCGCAATTCGGCGCCGGCCCGGGAACGATCGACCGCACCCACGTCACCTTCGCGTCGACGACATGACCACTCACATCCAGCATGCGTAAATCTGTTGTCGCGCCCGCGAATTCGGGCCTGTCCCGCAATAGCGCAAACATGTGACTGGCCAAGTTCTCCGGCGTCGCCACCCGCTGCAATACCAACGGGTCGACCTCCTGGTCGAGAAGCGGCGCACTCGAACCCGCGTGCGCCGCGGCCAGCCCCGCCTGCGCGTTCTGCAGGTACGGTTGCGCCGGGTTGTCACGCCAACTCGTCAGGAACGTTGCGGTCGAATACAGGCTGCTCACGACGAAAAGCCCTGTAAAACCGACAGTTATCACCGTTCGCCTCTGCGACGCATCCAGCCACGAAGACTCGGAACGGTTCGGCGCACACAACCCAACCGCCAGCAGCAGAGCCAATACCACCACCAGATCCGGCAGGTAGCGCAACGTCTGCGCCAGCTCGAGCGCGGTGAACCGCGACGAACGCATCAGGTAAATCGGGATCTGGCACGCCACCGCGTACCCGACGGCCACCAGCCACACCGCCCCGATCCGCTGTTTACGAATGAACGAAACCGCCGCCACAATCGCCAGCGCCATCCAGCCCACTACGATCACCACCACCGGCGGTGTCGCCCACGGTGACGCCGGCGCCCAGCGTTGCCAATCCCACGGTCCGCCAACCAAACCCGGCACGATGCCATGAGTCACCGACCGGCTCAACAGATCCCATGTCATCGCCACGTCGAAGCTCCACCGCTTCTGGTCGACCACCACCAGATAGACGACGATCCATGCCGCCGTCATCGTCAGTGCCGGTACCCACAGCCGCACCCCTCGCCGCCACACGTCGACGATCGAACCCGACGATGTGACATGGGCGTACAGCGCCGCAATTGTGAACGCCACAAACGGGATTACCGCCGCCTTCTCGAAGAACAGCAGGCCACCGAAGTACACCAGCAGGCCCGTCATCGCGTACCGGTGCTGGCCCGTACGAACCAACAACACCGCATCGGCACACACCCACGCCAGCGCCGCCTGCATCGGCAGCGAGTTCAGCGCCGCCGCCCACCACGCAAACGCCGGCACGCCGAGCGGGGTGAACAACGCAAACGTCAACGGCAAGAGCAGCACCGGCCGCCAGCCCAGAACGACGTGCAGAGCGCGCAGCAGCGCCAGTGAGGCCAACGACTGCAGCACCACCAAACTGATCGCCGGCCCGATCCAGTTCAACGGCGCGAGCCGGGTGATGCCACCCGCCACCAGAAACGCCCCCGGCATGACATGCCCGTCGTGATCGTCGAACAGATACGTCGGCGACAGCAGGCCCTGCGTGCCTGCCCGGCCCGTCAGGATCAGGTCGTCCCAGTAGAAATAGCCCTGAAACGCCAGCACCGCCCGGACCACCAACTGCACCACGATTAACGCGGCGGCGGCGCGGGCGACCCAGTTCACTCTTGTTGACCCTATGTCCATCGCCGCGCAAACCGGTCCTCGGTATGGTGAGCCGATGCGCACACTGGTGACGGGGGCAGCCGGTTTCATTGGATCAACGCTGGTAGACCGCCTACTTGCAGACGGACACACCGTCGTCGGAGTCGACGATCTCAGCTCGGGCCGACCCGAGAACATCATCGAGGCTGAGCGGCATGACGGGTTCGAGTTCGCGAAGTCCGACATCGTCAGCGCCGACCTCATTGGCCTGCTCGCCGACACCCAGCCCGAGGTGATATTTCACCTGGCCGCTCAGATCGATGTGCGCCACTCCGTTGTCGACCCGCAGTTCGACTCGATGGTCAATGTCGTCGGCACCGTGCGGCTCGCGGAGGCCGCGCGTCAGGCCGGGGTCCGCAAGATCGTGCACACGTCGTCGGGCGGGTCGATCTATGGCACCCCGCAGACGTTTCCGACGCCCGAGGACATCCCAGCGGACCCCGCATCTCCGTATGCCGCGGGAAAGGTTGCGGGGGAGGTGTATCTGAACATGTTCCGCAACCTCTATGGGCTGGAGTGCTCCCACATCGCGCCCGGCAACGTCTACGGCCCGCGCCAAGACCCCCATGGCGAAGCGGGCGTGGTGGCAATTTTCTCGCAGGCACTGTTGTCGGGCCGGCCCACCAAGATCTTTGGTGATGGCACCGACACCCGCGATTATGTGTTCGTCGACGACGTCGTCGACGCGTTCGTCAAGGCTTCCGCAGACGCCGGTGGCGGCCAGCGTTTCAACATCGGCACCGGAGTGGAAACGTCGGTGCGTCAACTACATTCGGTGATCGCCAAGGCCGCCGGTGCGGCCGACGAACCCGAGTTCCACCCGCCTCGGCTTGGAGAACTGAAGCGGTCGAGCCTGGACAACAGCCGGGCGAAGCAAGTGCTCGGGTGGGTACCGCAGGTCGATCTCGTCGAGGGCGTTGCACGAACGGTGGACTACTTCCGCCAGTCGCGCTAGCGCTCCTCGGGCGCTCGGGCGGTTTGTAACGCAACCGCACGCGCCAGCCGCGCGTACTTCAACTCGAGGTCCTTGAACCGCATGTAGGCCGATAGCGTCGTGAACACGAATGCAATGATCAGCACGTATTCCATCAGGTCGGTACCGCGGGCCACGCCAAGCCAATTCGCGACAACGGTGGTGTCGTCGGGACGAAGGATCGCATAGATGCCCGCGATCACGAACAGCACGTAGCCCACCTTCACCCACGCCTTGGACCGCGCGCTACGTCGTGAGCGCAGCAGGTAGACCAACAGCGCCAGGACCGACGTGATCAGAAGCGCCTGAATCCAGTTCATCGCGACATCCTTCCTCGCAACAAACCATCAAAGATGATGTTGACGCCGTTCAACAGGGGTTGCCCCTTCGACATCGAGTATTCGGTGTAGAGAATCTCGACCGGTTCTTCTGTTACCCGCCAATGGTTTTCATAAGCCAGCGCGATGAACTCGTCCGCATGGCTCATGCCGCTCATGGTGAGATTCAGCCCGTCGGCCACCTTCTTGTTGAACACCCGAAGGCCGTTGTGCGCGTCGGTCAGACCCAGCTTGCGGCTGCGGCGGCTCGCCGCGGCCGCCGAGCGCAACACCAACCTCTTCAGCAGTGGCGTGTGGCTGACAACGCCGGGGTCGGCGAACCGGGTGCCGATGACCAGATCGACCTCGTCCGTCGACAGCCGGTCGATCATCCGAACTACGTCCTTGACGCGATGTTGACCGTCGGCGTCGAACGTGGCGAAGACCGCGGCACCCGGCTGCTGGCGGGCGTACTCGACGCCGGTCTGGATCGCCGCGCCCTGGCCGAGGTTGACCGGATGACGCACCGAATGCGCCCCAGCGCGCCACGCCACGTCGCCGGTGTCGTCGCGGCTGCCGTCATCCACACAGACCACGTGGTCGAAAACGGAGCGAACGTCAGAAATGACGTCGCCGATGACGCTCGCCTCGTTGAAGGCGGGGATGACGATCCAGACGTCGTGGTAGCGAGTGTCGATGCAGAACAAAATACAGGCTCAAACCTGCGACACCCTTGCTAGCGCGGCCAGGTGGACCGCGATTCCGACCAACGGCCCGCACAGCAGCGCGATCACTGTGCGCGTCTCCAACCCCACCGGCAACAACAGCAACAGCGCCGACGCGACCGTCGCCGACACCCAACCCGCCGAATACGCGCGGTGCAGGGCGGCCGCGACCGCGGCAGCCCCCGTCAACGTCAGCAACGCGATCGCGATCGCCGCCGCGGTGAGCCAGGCCAGCAGCTCGCCGTCGGCCCGATATTGCGCGCCGAACCCCTCCCGCAGCAGCCATGGCCCGAAGACGCCAGCGAGCAGCACACCCAGCAGCCCGAGGCCTGTCACCACGACCGCAGGCGGCACCAGAGCCCGCAGCCGGTGCGCGGGCTGATCCACGAAATGCGCGATCAGATTGCCCTGCATGGCGGTCAGCGGCACCAGCAGCGGTGCCCTGGTCAGCGTCACGGCCAGGATCACGACGCCGCCGGAGGCGCCCAGATCACCCGATGTGGCCTTGAGCAGCACCGGGAAGCCCATTACCAGGATCGCGCTGGCGCCCGCGGCGGCTATCGAGTGCGACGCGCCGCGCAGGAAGGTGATCGTGCCACCCGGCGTCAGCAGCCGGGCCGCCGCGCGCGTCGCCGGAGACGCGATGAGCACGATCAGCCACGCAACCGCACCAGCGACCGTCGCCCACAGGTATCCGACCAGCCCCCAGCCGACCACGAACGTCGCCGCTGCCACGATCACCCGCATGCCCGTGTCGGTCACCATCAACGACCCGTACTGGCTCCAGCGGTTCACCCCGGCCAGCATTCCCATCAGCGTTGCGTGCAGACAGAACCCCGCCAACCCCACGCTCAGCAGTGCGACGCTCAACCACCTCGACTCCACAAACACATGCGCGGACCACAACGGCGAGCTCGCCGCGATCACCGCCGCAGACACCACGCCGACCATGGCCGCCACCCGCATTGGATGCGTGCGCGGTCCCGCGACGACCTCGGCATACCGCGCCGAGCGCACCTCACGGGTGGCCTCCTGCAGCAGTCCGAACGCCGCGCCGGTGACCAACCCGAACGCACCCCAGAACACACCGAAGATCGAGAAGCCCGCGGGCTCGAGATCCCGGGCGGCCAGATATAGCACCGCGTAGCCGCATAGCGCTGAGATCACGGTCGCCGTGCCGACACGGGCCACGCTGGCGCGCGTGATCGGGCCGGTCGGTGTCGCCGCCTCCGTCACGACGGGCCGTCCAAGGCGGGCACCGCCAACGAATACAGCCATGCGTCCCACAATGGCCGCAGCGACTCGTGTGCGAAATTGGCTGCCAGACCGGTGAAGTCGTCGGTGACCGCGGTGCCGTGTCGGTAGCGTGTCGTCCAATCCCGCAGCAGCGCAAAGAAACTCTCGTCGCCGATGCGCCGCCGCAGCACATGCAGCGTCAGCGCGCCACGCTTGTACACGCGGTCGTCGAACATGTCGCGCGGCCCCGGATCGGCCAACAGCAGATCCTGTGGCGAATCGGCGAGCCGCTGGTGGTAGTGGTGTGCCCATTCGTCTGCGCTGCGACCGCCGGAGTGTTCGGACCACAGCCATTCGGCGTAGCAGGCGAAGCCCTCGTGCAGCCAGATATGCCGCCATCGTTTGGCGGTGACCGAATTGCCGAACCACTGGTGCGCGAGTTCATGGGCGATCAGCCGTTCTGCGCTGCCCTGGCCATCGCAATGGTTCGCACCGAAGATCGAAATACCCTGTGCCTCAAGGGGAATCTCCAGGTCGTCGTCGGTTACCACCACCGTGTAGCCGCTCGCCAGCGGGTATGGTCCGAACAGCTTGACGAACAACTTCATCATCTGCGGCTGATCGGCGAAATCCTGATCGAAGTTGTGACGCAATCGGCCCGGCAGCACGGCGTGCATCTGGACGCCGTTCTTGGCCATGCGATGACGGTCGTACATGCCGATCTGCAGCGTGACCAGATACGTCGACGTCGGCTCCGGCTGTTCGTACGTCCAGGTCGTCATGCCCGCCCTGGCGCGCCGCGACAGCAGTTCACCGTTGGCCAGCGCGTAGTACGGGCTCTCGGTGCTGATCCGGATGCGGAAGCTGGCCTTGGCGCTGGGGTGGTCGTCGCACGGGAACCACGACGCCGCGCCGTTGGGTTGGCCCGCCACGAGCACACCGTTGGTCAGTTCCTCGAAACCGACTTCGCCCCAATAGGAATGAATTGGTCGGGGGGTGCCGCCGTAGCGCACCGCGATCGTCATCGCCGCCCCCGCAGGCAGCGCCTCGTGCAGCGCGATGTGCAGCTTGCCGGACGACGACCGAAACTGAGCTGGGCGCTTGCCGTTCACCGACACCTTTGTCACCGACAGGGCGTCGGACAGATCCAGGGTGAACGTGCGCAACGCCGCGAGCGTGACGGCCGTGATGGTGGCCGATCCGGACAGTCGGTTGATCGTCACCTTGTATTCGAGGTCCAACTCGTAGCGTGACACTCGATAGCCGAAGTTGCCGTTGGCAGGCAGGTACGGGTCAATACACGGAGGGGCCGCTTTCTTCGCTGCCTTCTTGCTCCTCGTCACGCGGCGCTTGCTTCTGTTTTCTTGGGCGGCTTCGGCGCATCACCAGGCTTCTTGCGGAACAGGTTCCACGGCGCGATCGGGTTGCCCTGCCAGCGCGTCGACGGCGGTACCTCATCGCCGCGCATCACCAGCGAGGCCGGTCCCACCGTGGCGCCCGCACCGATGCGTGCGGCGGGCAGCGCAACACAGTGCGTTCCCAGCGTCGAACCTTCTTCCAGGACAACGGTGTCCATTCGCATGACTCTGTCGTGGAAGAGGTGGGTTTGCACCACACAACCGCGGTTGACCGTCGCGCCCTTCTCGAGGGTGACAAGGTCGGCCTCGGGCAGCCAGTAGGTCTCACACCAGACGCCGCGGCCGATCTTGGCGCCCAGCGCGCGTAGCCACAGGTTCATCACGGGAGTGCCACTGGCGGCCCGGGCGAACCACGGTGCGGCCACCGTCTCGACGAACGTGTCCGACACCTCGTTGCGCCACACGAACGACGACCACAACGGGTGCTCGATGGCCCGAATACGCCCAACCACAAGCCATTTCGCAACTACGGCAATGGTGCCGGCCAGTGCGCCCGCGATCAGCAACGCCATGCCGCTGGCCAGGGCGGCCCACGCCCAGCCGACTTCGGTCGCCAGCCATTGCAGCGCGAACAACACACCCACGCCGATCGCGAATGTCACCATCATCGGGATGAGTCGGCACGTCTCCACCAACGCGCGCAGGATCTTCAGCCGCAGCGACGGGTGGAAGGTACGCAACGCGTCGGCCGCGGTGGGCTTGCGGCGCAACCGAACCGGCGGACTGCCCAACCAGGACGAGCCGGCCTTGGCCTTGTGCGGCGTCGCGGACAGCACCGCGACCAAGCCGTCGTCCGGGACTCGTCGACCCGGCTGGGTGATACCCGAGTTGCCGAGGAACGCCCGCTTGCCGATCGTTGCCTTGGCGACGTGGATCCAGCCGCCGCCCAGCTCATAGGAGGCGACCATGGTGTCGTCGGCCAGGAACGCGCCGTCCTCGACGACGGTGAACTTGGGCACCAGCAACGCCGTCGAGATCTCGGTTCCGCGGCCAACTTTCGCGCCAAGCACGCGCAGCCACCACGGCGTCAACAGGCTTGCGTAAATCGGGAACAGGTAGTTGCGGGCGGCGTCCATCAGCCGCTCCGTGGCCCACAACTGCCAGCCGACGCGGCTGCGCACCGGGTGATAACCCTCAGGCATCCACATCGACAACACTCTGACCCCGATCACCGTCAGCGCGGCGTACGTGACCACCGCCGCCAGCGTCGCTGCCGGAGTCCACAGCGCGGCGGGTTCGATCGCGTCGCGCAGCGAGCCGGCATCGCGCACGCCCCAACCGATCACGGCCAAACCCACGCCCAATGCCAGCAATGGCACCCCGCCCAACACGATCGACGTCACGCCGTACATCGCCACCCACAGTGGTGCCCGCCGGGGACGGTGGTCAGGCCACGGGTGCCGGGCTTTACCGGATTTCACTGCGGGCGAGCCCTTCCAGTACTGCCCGTTCTTGACCTTGCTGACCACGCCGGAGCCGGGCGCGACGTCGGCGTTCTTGCCCACCACAGCACCGGGCAACAGGGTGGTGCGTGCGCCGATGGTGGCGTCGTTGCCGACGGTGATGGGACCGACGTGGAAGTGATCGCCGTCGATCCAGTGCCCCGAAAGATCGACCTCGGGTTCGATCGAGCAGCGGTGCCCCAGTCGCAGCATCCCGGTGGCGGGCGGAGCGGAGTGCAGGTCGACGCCCTTGCCGACCTTGTTGCCCAGCATGCGGGCGTAGTAGACCAGCCACGGCGCACCGGCCTGATTCTCGGCGCCGCTGGCATCGGCGAGCCGTTCGGCCAGCCACACCCTCAGGTGCACCGGACCGCCGCGGCGATACGTTCCGGGTTTGAGGCCGCTCAGCAGGATCCGCGCGCATACCGCCGCGATCGACATGCGCCCAAGCGGCGTAATGAACAGCACGAAGCCGGCGGCGATCCACCACCAGTTCACCGGCACCAGCCACGGCACCGGATGTAGTTGCGCGACAACATTGTTGAGCAAAGCGAGCCACACCACCCACTGCAGCCCGGTCAGTGTGGCGAGCGGTAGCGACAGCACCACCTGCGCGGCCTGGGTCAACCGCGGCGTCGGCTTCACGACGCGGGTTTCGACCGTGGGCGGCGGGTCGAGCTCGTCGAGATAGCCGGCCAGCGACCCGAGCCGGGGGTGGTCGTAGAGGTCGGCCACGGTCACCTGCGGATAGCGTTGACGCATCGCCGCCACCAATTGCGCCGCGGACAGCGACCCACCGCCGAGCGCATGGAAGTCGGCCTCCGGCCCGTCGACAGGCGCGGCGAGGATGTCGCGCCACAGCCCGGCCAGCCATCCCATCGTTCCGCCGAGATCGGGCTCCTCTTCGGCGCTTTCGCCGGGCGGCGGCCACGGCAGCGCGTCGCGGTCGACCTTGCCCGATGTGCGGGTCGGCAGTTCGTCGACGAGCACCAGCCTCGGCACCAGCGCGGCGGGCAGCGTCTCGGCCAGCGCCACGCGGGCCTTCGCGAGGTCGAAGGACGGGTCCGCGCTGGCGACATAGCCGACCAGCAGGGGAGTGCCGCTGGCGGTCCGTCGCACCGCCGCCGCGCCGCCGCTGACG
>DASRJA010000256.1:0-5434 GCA_035649695.1 Mycobacterium sp.
GCTCGCGGACGAGACCAAGGTGATCGCGCCGTTTTTCCTGCTCACCCCGGAGTGGGCACGAATTCCGATGGTGCTGCTTGCGACAGCGGCGACGGTCATCGCGTCGCAGGCGGTGATCACCGGGGCGTTTTCGGTGGCGTCCCAGGCGGCCCGGCTCGGCTACCTGCCGCGGCTGCGCATCGAACACACCTCGGCGTCGACGATCGGCCAGATCTACGTGCCGTGGATCAACGGCGTGCTGATGGTGATGGTGCTGATCCTCGTCTTCGCCTTCCGCAGCTCTGCCGCGCTGGCCTACGCGTTCGGCATGGCGGTGACGGGCACGATCACCATCGTCACCACCTTGTTCTTTTATTACGCCCGTACCCAGTGGCGATGGCCGCTGTGGGGCGTGCTGATCGGCGGGGGCTTCCTGCTGCTGGTGGATCTGATGTTCCTCGCGGCGAACATGACGAAGCTGGTGCACGGCGCCTGGCTGCCACTGCTCATCGCGACCGTCGCGTTCACGGTGATGACGACCTGGGAGAGGGGTCGTGAAATCGTCACTCGCGCAAGGGAAAAGGCCGAAGGCCCGCTGCGCGAGTTCGTCGACAGCCTGCGCGACTCCAAACCGCCGCTGGTGCGCATGGACGGCACCGCAGTGTTCCTCAACCGCGGCAAGGAGACCGCCCCGCTGGCGATGCGGGCCAACGTCGAGCACAACCGGGTGCTGCACCGCCACGTCGTCGTCATGTCGATCGACACGGTGCCCGTCCCCCGGCTGTCCGATGACGAGCGGGTCACCATCGACGAACTCGGCTACAAACGTGACGGCATCATCCACGCCAGCGTGTGCTACGGGTACATGGAACGACCGAACATTCCGGCAGCGCTACACCTGCTCGACCCCGCCCATACCGAAGGCCACATCGACGCCGATACGGCTTCCTACTTCCTGTCCAAACTGGAGTTGATCGCGGGCGACGAACCGACGATGGCACCGTGGCGCAAGCGACTGTTCATCGCGACCTCATACATCACCGCCGACGCCGCCGCGTACTTCAAGTTGCCGCTGGACCGGACCGTGGTCATCGGGTCGCGCATAGAGGTCTAAGAGTCGTCGCCGTCGTCTTTATCGTCTTTATCGTCTTTTTCGTCCTTGTCGGCTTTCTCGTTCTTGGCCGCTTTCTCGTCCTCGTCTTTGTCCTCGTCCTTGCCTTTGTCTTTGGCTTTGTCGTCCTTCTTTTTCCCGCTCTTGCCGAGTTCGATCGTGGCCCAGTGCCCCGGCGAGACGAGCACAGACCAGTCGCTGTCCCCGCGGCCGAGCTTGAGCACGCCGCCGTCGACCTCCCACTTGGTGTCGTCGTCGTAGTCGGATTCTTGTCCGTCTGTGTATGTGAGTTTGAACGCCATGTCGACGGATACCCACATTTGCGCCTGCTCAGCCCACCGGAGCGAGGCCAGCCGAGGACAGGGTGTACGCCCTGTGATCGCGGTGCTCACCCGTGGCAATCTCCAACACCGCCTTTCCGACCTGCTCGGCGGTGAGCGCGGGCTGCAGGGACTGGACGAACGTGTCGACGTCGACTCCTTGCCGCTCGGCGTACGCAGCGACGGCCTTCGTGCCGAGCTCGGTCGCCGGCGTCAACGCGGGTAAGACCGAGACGAAGTCGATGCCCAGCCCGGCGCGTTCCGATTCAAGTGAGGCGTAGCCAGTGATGAACCTGACGGTGGCCTTGGCGCCCGCGTACCCGCCACTGAGCGGCGAGCCCTTGATCGCTGCACCGCTCGATACCGCGATGACGGTGCTGCCCGGCGCCAACGGGCGCAGCAGCGCGTACCGGATCCAGTGGAACGCCTGCGCCACATCCACATTCCAGTTCTGACTGAACGACTCCCACGTCTGCTCCTGCAACGGACTCATCTGCGGCGCCGCTCCCGCACAGAGCACCACTGTGCGCGGGCGGTATTCGTCGATAAGCCGGATGGCAGTAGCAGGGTCAGCAGCGTCGGCGGTTACCCCGGCACCGGTACGGGCGACTCCGACGACCTCGGCCCCGGCCGCCGAGAGAGCGGCGGCGATGGCGCGGCCGAATCCGCGGCTGGCACCGGTGACGATCGCGGTGGAGCCGGACAATTGGGTTTTGGGTTGATTCATATTGAGTCAGATACACAGCACCGACGCGATTCATCGGTTCTGTGCGATGAATCCCGGCCACCCGGCGTATCTCTATTTGAGGGGTGCACCCGTTAGGAGAACCGCCGTGCCGGCCCAGCAGGAATTCATCGAACAGGCGGCGCCATTTCGCGCCGAGTTGATCGCGCACTGCTATCGCATGCTCGGCTCGGTACACGACGCCGAGGACCTGGTCCAGGAGACGTACCTACGCGGCTGGCGCGGCTATGAGGCGTTCGAGGGCCGGGCGGCCCTGCGGACCTGGCTCTACCGGATTGCGACGACCGCGTGTCTGCGCGCATTGCAGAACCGTGCCCGCCGCGTGCTGCCCGCCGGACTCGGTGACGGTTCCGTCGACCCCGACGTCGACATCGACGCCAGTAAGGCGGGCTATCACTGGCTGCAGCCGATTCCCGACACCTTCACACCCGAGCTCGCTGTCACTGCCAAACACAGCATCCGGTTGGCCGTCGTTACGGCGCTGCAGGAACTACCGGCCCGGCAGCGGGCGGTGTTGATCCTGCGCGATGTCGTGCAGTTCAGCGCCGCCGAAGTGGCCGAGCTGCTCGAGACCACACCGGCAGCGGTCAACAGTGCGCTGCAGCGGGCGCGGGCACATCTCGCCGAGGTCGCCCCGACCGACGATGACGTCACCGAGCCGGAAGACCGCGAGCTGCTGGCTCTCGTCGAACGTTATTGCGCCGCATTCGAAAACGGTGACATGGCCGCGCTGACCGCACTGCTGCAGGCCGACGTCAAGCTCGAAATGCCGCCGTACGCGGTGTGGTTCACCGGTCGCGACGCGGTGACGCGATTCCTCTCGGCACGCGCTCTCAGCGAGCGCGGCGCCGTGCTGATGATCCCCACGTCCGCCAACGGGCAGCCCGCGGTGGCGGACTACCGCCGCGACGCCGCCGGCGTGATGCAAGCCCATGCGATACACGTACTGACCCCTGGCCGCGCTGGAATCGCCGCGATCACAGTGTTTCTCGAGCCGGACCTGTTTGAAGTGTTCGGTATGCCAACAAGTCGGTGAGCGCCGGTCAGCGCCGGAACACCACCCACCGCATCGCGCTGTACATGTAGACCGCTTCGCAGGCGCCCGCCACGATGCGGGCGACGTGGTATTCGACACCGATGGCCGCCAGCCCGCTGGAGACGCCGAGGATGAACGCGAGGTAGTTCACCACGACCACCACCACGTACACCGCGAACTGCGGGCCCACCGCGGCATGGGAGCGGAAGTTCAAGACGCGGTTGAGGACGTAGCTCAGCGTGAACGCGCATGCGTAGGCCACCGTTGCCGCGACGGGCAGCGCCAGGCCCAGCCCGCCGTGCAGCAGCGTGAGCAGCACCAGATCGACGGCGAACGTGAAGCTGTTGATCACCACGAAGCCCAGAAATGTCGGCGCCACAAGGGAATTCAGCCCGAATGGCAGGCGCGCGACGACAATTTCGCACAGCCGATGGAAACGTTCGACCGGCTGCGGGGACGCCTCGGGCTCCACGCTCATAACGCCACGCTGACACGGGCAGATGGCTAATCGCTGAGCACCGGGCAAACGTCAGGTGATGCCGAACTGGGCCAGCAGATCGCTTGTCCGCCACCAAATCAGCAGCGTGAACAAGACCAGCAGGGCAACCGTCGCCGAAATCTGGATCAGCGTGCGCCGCTCACGTGGTGCATACGCGTAGGCCGCGGTGACGACTGCTCCGGTGACCAACCCGCCGATGTGGCCCTGCCAGCTGATGTTGGCCCCGCCGAGAAGCGGAATGACAAACGTGAAGGCCAAGTTGAGCGCGATGAGGCCGACCACCCACCGGGTGTCGAGGTTGAGCCGCTTGCCCACCACGAACGCCGCCCCGAACAGTCCGAACACCGCACCCGACGCACCCGCGGTCGCCGCGTTCAGCGGTGAAAGCAGGTAGACCAGGACAGAACCACCCAGCGCGCTCAACGCATACAGCGCGGTGAAGCGCAGCCTGCCCAACGACTTCTCCAGCGGCGGCCCGATGACCCATAGCGCATACATGTTGAACAGCAGGTGTGTCACGCCGTAGTGCATGAACGCCGACGTCACCAGGCGGTACAGATCGCCGTCGGCGACGGCCGGCGCGAACAGCACGAGCTCGCTCTTCAGCCCCCGCGACACCGTCTCGAGCACGAACATCACCACGTTGATTGCGATCAGCGCGTAGGTGATCACGGGGCTCGCCCCGTACTCTCGCCCGCCGAAGCTGGTCTTCGGCTGGCGCACCGTATTCGCGCCTTCCTGCACGCACTCCGCGCACTGGTGTCCGACGGCGGCGTCCCGCATGCACTCGGGGCAGATCGGACGGTTGCACCGGGTGCAGCGGACGTACGTCGCTCGATCGGGATGGCGGTAACACGTGGGCGCCGCCTGCGGCTCGGTCGGGAACGTCATAGCGTGCCGAACAATTCGATCCAGTTGCCGTCGGGGTCGGCGACGAACATCCAGCCCATGCCGGGCACCGGTGCGAACTCGGTCACCGGCTCGACCACTTCGTACCCGGCCTCGTCGAACGCCTTGGCCACTGCGCGCAGGTTGCTCACCCCGATCGTGAAGTACCGCACGCCCGCTTGCGCGCGGCCGCCTCCGGGGGCGGCAGGTGCGGGCGGCGGCGGGTCGTACGTCACTAGCTTCACCACGCCGCTGCCGAGCGCGTACCGGCGCTGCGACCCGCCGGGGAACTCGACCTCACCCTGGAACTCCAGCCCGAGGAACCCCTCGTAGAAGGCGACCATCGGGTCGAGATTGGTGGTGACGAGACCGACTTCGATGCCGGTGGTCAGCAGGTCGAATCGCACGCCACGAGACTACGCACCGCCCTACGGGTCGACCCCCCACACCAGGCAGAAGGTGTGGCCCGCCGGATCGCGGAAGACCCGGAACTGATCTTCGCCGACGGCACCGTCCACGCGGGTGGCGCCCAGCTGACGAACTTCTCGCTCGGCGTCATCGACGTCGTTGACGAGGATGTCGAGGTGAAACTGTTGAGACCCAGCGGGGTCGGGGAACTTTGGTGGTTGGTGTCGTGGCGAGTACTGGAACGCCAGCCTGCGGCCACCAGGTTCTGTCAGCACCACCCAGGTGTCTTCCTCGGCGTCGATCGTGCCGCCGAGAAGGCCTTCGTAGAACGTCGCCAGACCCTTCGGGTCCTTGCAGTCGACCACCACCGAGCGAAGTTGTCCGATCATGATCGCTGGGTTACCAATCGCGCTGCGCCCTAACCGTTGCCGAATCCGGTGCGGCTGCG